>NZ_JBEOPT010000013.1:0-151034 GCF_040310325.1 Pseudomonas sp. HY7a-MNA-CIBAN-0227
GAAGACTCGAACTTCCACGACCTTGCGGTCACCAGCACCTGAAGCTGGCGTGTCTACCAATTTCACCATCTGGGCAGTATCGGCAACGTTGCCGTCGTCGATGGCGCGCACTATACGGACCACCTTTTAAACTGTAAACCCCTGTCATCAAAAAAGCCTGGAAAATTTCCCGGGCGGTCGCGCAAGGTGCGTTCCAGGGGCTACAAAGTGTTTTTACGAGCTTGTTGATGTCTGAAATTTCCCGTTTCAATACGCGTATGCCAAACTAACCCGCATATAGACAAGGTGAAAACTCTCTAATGGCCGATTGGCAGTCCCTCGATCCCGAGGCCGCTCGTGAAGCGGAAAAATATGAAAACCCTATTCCTAGCCGCGAACTGATTCTGGCGCATCTCGCCGATCGGGGTTCGCCTGCTAGCCGCGAGCAGTTGGTTGAAGAATTCGGTCTGACCACCGAAGACCAACTCGAAGCCCTGCGCCGCCGCTTGCGCGCCATGGAGCGCGATGCTCAGTTGATCTACACCCGCCGTGGCACGTACGCGCCCGTGGACAAGCTCGACCTGATCCTTGGTCGCATTGCCGGCCACCGTGATGGTTTCGGTTTCCTGATCCCGGACGACGGCAGCGACGACCTGTTCATGAGCCCGGCGCAAATGCGCTTGGTGTTCGATGGCGATCGTGCTCTGGCACGCGTGTCGGGTCTGGACCGTCGCGGTCGTCGCGAAGGCGTGATCGTCGAGGTGGTATCGCGCGCCCACGAGTCTATCGTCGGCCGGTACTTCGAAGAGGGTGGCATCGGCTTCGTGATTCCGGATAACCCGAAGATCCAGCAGGAAGTGCTGGTCACGCCGGGCCGTAACGGCGCCGCGAAGGTCGGTCAGTTTGTCGAGGTGAAAATCACCCATTGGCCAACTCCACGCTTCCAGCCTCAGGGCGATATCGTTGAAGTGGTCGGCAACTACATGGCGCCGGGCATGGAAATCGATGTTGCGTTGCGCACCTACGATATTCCTCACGTCTGGCCTGAAGCTGTGCTGAAAGAGGCTGCCAAGCTCAAGCCGGTAGTCGAAGAAAAAGACAAAGAGAAACGCATCGACCTGCGCCATCTGCCGTTCGTCACCATTGACGGCGAAGATGCTCGTGACTTCGACGATGCGGTCTATTGCGAAGCCAAGCCTGGCAAGCTGCGCCTGTTCTCCGGCGGCTGGAAATTGTTCGTCGCCATTGCCGACGTGTCCAGCTACGTGAAGATCGGTTCGGCCCTGGACAATGAAGCCCAGGTGCGCGGCAACTCGGTGTATTTCCCCGAGCGCGTAATTCCGATGCTGCCTGAGCAGTTGTCCAACGGCTTGTGCTCGCTGAACCCGAAAGTCGACCGCTTGGCCATGGTCTGCGAGATGACTATCTCGAAAACCGGCGAAATGACCGATTACCAGTTTTACGAGGCAGTGATCCACTCCCAGGCGCGCCTGACCTACAACAAGGTCAGCACCATCCTGGAGCAGCCGAAAACCAGCGAAGCCAAGACTCTGCGTGATGAGTACGGCCATGTCGTGCCGCACCTCAAGCAGCTTTATGCGCTGTACAAGGTATTGCTGGACGCACGTCATATACGTGGCGCGATCGATTTTGAAACCCAGGAAACCCGGATCATCTTCGGTTCCGAGCGCAAGATCGCCGAAATCACTCCGACTACCCGTAACGATGCGCACAAGCTGATCGAGGAATGCATGCTGGCCGCCAACGTGGCCACCGCCGAATTCCTGAAGAAACACGAGATTCCTGCGCTGTATCGGGTTCACGATGGTCCGCCGCCGGAGCGTCTGGAAAAACTGCGCGCCTTCCTCGGTGAGCTTGGCCTGTCCCTGCACAAAGGCAAGGACGGCCCGTCGCCGAAGGATTACCAGGCCTTGTTGGCGAGCATCAAGGACCGTCCGGATTTCCATCTGATCCAGACCGTCATGCTGCGTTCCTTGAGCCAGGCGGTGTACAGCGCTGATAACCAGGGTCACTTTGGCCTGAATTACGAGGCGTACACCCACTTCACCTCGCCGATTCGCCGTTATCCGGACTTGCTCACGCACCGGGCGATCCGTAGCGTGATCCATTCCAAGCAGAACACCCCGCACGTCCAGCGCGCCGGTGCCATGACCATTCCGAAGGCGCGGATTTATCCGTACGACGAAGCGGCCCTGGAACAGTTGGGCGAACAGTGCTCCATGAGCGAGCGTCGCGCCGACGAAGCCACCCGCGACGTGGTGAATTGGCTCAAGTGCGAGTTCATGAAAGACCGTGTTGGCGAGTCGTTCCCTGGTGTGATCACTGCGGTGACCGGTTTTGGCTTGTTCGTCGAGCTGACTGACATCTACGTCGAAGGCCTGGTGCACGTCACCGCCTTGCCGGGTGACTACTACCACTTCGACCCTGTGCATCACCGTCTGGCGGGCGAGCGCACCGGTCGCAGCTTCCGCTTGGGCGACACCGTGGAAGTACGGGTCATGCGCGTCGACCTCGACGAACGCAAGATCGACTTCGAAATGGCGGAAAAAACCATTGCCGCACCGATTGGCCGCAAGAAGCGTGGCGCTGAAGCCACTGCTCCTGCTGGCAAGGGCGTCCCTGCGAAAGCCGCTGTCGAGTCTGCACCGGCCAAGGCTGCTGGTCGTCGCACGTCGACCAAGGAAAAAGCCCCTGAGGTTTACCGTCCAGGCGATGCTGCGGCGAAAAACGCCGAGCTGCGCAAGAGCCGTGAGTTGAAGCAGGCATTGCTCAACGAAGCGAAAAGCGGTGGTAAAGCGGCGTCTGCGGGAAAGTCCCAGGGGGCGGAAAAGCCGTCGAGCAAGCCGAGTAAACACCGTAAAGGCCCGCCAAAAGCGGGTTCGGCTCCCGCGAAAAGCGGCGGGTCGCGCAAACCTAAGGCCAAGTCATGAGTCTGGAAAAAATCTATGGCGTACACGCCGTAGAAGCGTTGCTGCGTCACCACCCAAAACGCGTCAAGCAGGTTTGGCTGGCGGAAGGTCGCAATGATCCGCGGGTACAAACGCTGATCGAACTGGCTAACGAAAATCGCGTGGCCGTGGGCCAGGCCGAGCGTCGCGAAATGGACGTCTGGGTTGAAGGCGTGCACCAGGGTGTGGTGGCGGACGTGAGTCCGAGCCAGGTCTGGGGCGAGGCGATGCTCGATGAGTTGCTCGATCGCACTGAAGGTGCGCCGTTGCTGTTGGTGCTCGACGGCGTGACCGATCCCCACAACCTCGGCGCCTGCTTGCGTTCGGCGGATGCTGCCGGTGCGCTGGCGGTGATCGTTCCCAAGGACAAGTCGGCCACCTTGACGCCTACCGTGCGCAAAGTGGCCTGTGGTGCGGCGGAAGTAATTCCGCTGGTGGCGGTGACCAACCTGGCGCGCACCCTGGAGAAGCTCCAGCAGCGCGGCTTGTGGGTTGTCGGCACAGCGGGGGAGGCCGAGGTCAGCATTTATGACCAAGACCTCACCGGTCCTACCATCCTGATCATGGGGGCCGAGGGTAAGGGCATGCGTCGCCTGACCCGCGAGCATTGTGATTACCTGGTGAACCTGCCGATGGCGGGTAGCGTCAGCAGCCTCAACGTGTCGGTAGCGACGGGCGTGTGCCTGTTCGAAGCGCTGCGTCAGCGCGGCGCCAAGGCCAAAGCCAAGAAGTCCTGATTCGCGCACTATCTACTGTAGGGGTGAGCAAGCTCGCTCCTACAGCGTTAGGGCCAGGCTCACATTTTTCGCAGTGTCTGTGATTGTTCAAATAATCACCAATTGCCTTGCGCCCTTTCTTTCCCTTCTCTACAATTGCGCCCCTTGCCTACCTGGCAGGCACACATGTGCCTACCCTGCGGCAAGATCCATAAGTGTCATTCACTCCTTGTCTGACCGTTTTTTAGCGGCAGGCTACAACCCGTAAGGAGCATTCATGCGTCATTACGAAATCATCTTTTTGGTCCACCCGGATCAAAGCGAGCAAGTCGGCGGCATGGTTGAGCGTTACACCAAGCTGATCGAAGAAGACGGCGGCAAAATCCACCGTCTGGAAGATTGGGGCCGTCGTCAACTGGCCTATGCAATCAACAATGTTCACAAGGCTCACTACGTGATGCTGAACGTTGAGTGCACCGGCAAGGCTCTGTCCGAGCTGGAAGACAACTTCCGCTACAACGATGCAGTGATCCGTAACCTGGTCATCCGTCGCGAAGAAGCCGTTATCGGCCAATCCGAGATGCTCAAGGCTGAAGAAAACCGCAGTGAGCGCCGTGAGCGTCGCGACCGTCCTGAGCACTCCGACAGCGCCGATGGCGTTGATGGTGATGACAGCGACGCCAGCGATAACGCTGACGAGTAATCCACGGACCTTTTAAGGAGCCAATTACATGGCACGTTTCTTCCGTCGTCGTAAGTTCTGCCGCTTCACCGCTGAAGAAGTGAAGGAGATCGATTACAAAGATCTCAACACTCTGAAAGCCTACGTATCCGAGACCGGCAAAATTGTTCCAAGCCGCATCACCGGTACCAAAGCTCGTTATCAGCGTCAGCTGGCCACCGCTATCAAGCGCGCCCGCTTCCTGGCCCTGCTGGCCTACACCGACAGCCACGGCCGCTGAGACCGGGCAGTCGACAAGTAGTAAGGGATTGAATGCATGCGCGCCTTAGCTGAGTTCATCATGCGCGGTCGTGTGCAGGCCACTCTAGTAGTGGCTGGATGTGCAGCATTGCCGTTGTTGTATTGGTTGGGTGCTGCCGCTGGATGCCTTGTGCTCCTGCGGCGCGGTTTGAAGGACGCCTTGGGTGTTGTTGCCCTGGGACTGCTGCCAGCCTTGGTCTGGTGGCTGCAATTCGATGATCCACGGGTACTTCTGGTGCTGCTGGGGTCATCGGGACTTGCGTTGGTTTTACGCGCAAGTGAGTCCTGGAGCCGTACGCTGCTGGTCAGCGTGGCATTGGGGTTGGTGTATTCGGTATCGTTAGGCGCGGCTTTCCACCCGCAAATCGAGGCGCTGGCGCAGGAAATCGTCAAGATCCTGCCCTTGGCCCTCGGGGAGCTCTACCAGCAGTTATCGGTAGAGGAGCGAGCGCGCTTTGCTTCACTGGTTGCACCGGTTCTTACCGGCCTGATTGCGGCATTGTTGCAGGTCGTCAGTGTGCTGAGCCTGATTCTTGGGCGCTACTGGCAGGCGTTGTTGTACAACCCGGGTGGTTTTGGTCGCGAGTTTCGTAGTATCAGAATCCCAGCAGGACCGGCGATGTTGCTGCTGGCGTGCATGCTTGTCGGACCGAACTTCGGTCCGCAAATGGCCATGTTAACGCCGTTGTGCAGCGTACCGTTGGTGTTCGCCGGGCTGGCCTTGATTCATGGGCTGGTGGCGCAAAAGCGACTGGCCAGGTTCTGGCTGGTGGGGTTGTACGTGACGCTGTTGCTGTTCATGCAGCTGATCTATCCGTTACTCGTGGTTTTGGCCATTGTCGACGGCCTGATTGATTTTCGCGGTCGTCTGGCGCCGAAAGACGCCGACAACGCGAACGGTGAAGGTTAAAAGTTAGAGGATTTTCACATGCAACTGATCCTTCTGGAAAAAGTCGCCAACCTGGGCAACCTGGGCGACAAAGTGAACGTTAAGGCCGGTTACGGTCGTAACTACCTGCTGCCATACGGCAAAGCCACCGCTGCAACCGCTGCCAACCTGGCTGCGTTTGAAGAGCGTCGTGCAGAGCTTGAAAAAGCAGCAGCAGACAAAAAAGCTTCGGCCGAAACTCGCGCTGCCCAACTGGCTGAGCTGGAAGTGACTATCACTGCCACCGCCGGTGACGAAGGCAAGCTGTTCGGTTCGATCGGCACCCACGACATCGCTGACGCACTGACCGCCTCCGGCGTTGAAGTGTCGAAAAGCGAAATTCGTCTGCCGAACGGCACCATCCGCAACGTTGGCGAATTCGATGTAGCCGTGCACCTGCACGCTGAAGTCGAAGCAACCGTACGCGTTGTTGTGGTAGCAGCTTAAGCAGCACCTAACTGACTGGCACCTCGCGTGCCAGACGGTTAACATCGGGCACGATCCTGTTCACAGGTCGTGCCTTTTGTTTTTCTACAGCCCCCTAATTTCAAGTGGCCATGAACGATATCTCCGCTCCTGAGCAATACGATCTGCAAACCGCGTCCCTGAAGGTGCCACCGCACTCCATCGAGGCCGAACAGGCCGTGCTCGGTGGTCTGATGCTGGACAACAACGCCTGGGAGCGCGTGCTTGATCAAGTCTCGGACGGTGATTTCTATCGACATGACCACCGCCTGATCTTCCGCGCCATCGCCAAACTGGCTGATCTGAATTCCCCCATCGACGTCGTGACCCTTGCCGAGCAATTGGACAAGGAAGGTCAGACCTCGCAAGTGGGCGGTCTTGGATACCTGGGCGAGTTGGCGAAGAACACCCCGTCCGTCGCCAACATCAAGGCCTATGCGCAAATCGTGCGTGCGCGGGCGACGCTGCGGCAATTGATCGGTATCGCTGCCGAGATCGCTGACAGCGCCTTTAACCCGGAAGGGCGTACGGCCGAAGAGATCCTCGACGAAGCAGAGCGGCAGATCTTCCAGATCGCCGAAGCGCGGCCGAAAACCGGAGGCCCGGTGAGCGTTAACGACCTGTTGACCAAGGCTATCGACCGCATCGATACCCTGTTCAATACCGATAACGCCATCACCGGCTTATCTACGGGTTATACCGACCTCGATGGCATGACCAGTGGCTTGCAGCCGTCTGACCTGATCATTGTCGCCGGCCGTCCGTCCATGGGTAAGACCACCTTCGCCATGAATCTGGTGGAGAACGCCGTACTGCGTAGCGAGAAGTGCGTCCTGGTCTACTCGCTGGAGATGCCAGGTGAATCGCTGATCATGCGGATGCTCTCGTCTCTGGGCCGCATCGACCAGACCAAGGTCCGCGCCGGCCGCCTGGAAGATGACGACTGGCCGCGCCTGACCTCGGCGGTCAACCTGCTCAACGATCGCAAGCTGTTCATTGATGACACTGCGGGTATCAGTCCCTCGGAAATGCGTGCGCGGACCCGTCGTCTGGTGCGTGAGCACGGCGAGGTTGGCCTGATCATGATCGACTACCTGCAACTGATGCAGATCCCCGGTTCCAGCGGCGACAATCGGACCAACGAGATTTCCGAGATTTCCCGTTCGTTGAAGTCCTTGGCCAAGGAATTCAACTGCCCGGTGGTTGCCCTGTCCCAGCTCAACCGCTCCCTGGAACAACGCCCGAACAAGCGCCCGATCAACTCTGACTTGCGCGAATCCGGAGCGATCGAACAGGATGCTGACGTAATCATGTTCGTTTACCGGGACGAGGTTTATCACCCGGAGACCGAGCACAAGGGCATCGCCGAAATCATCATCGGTAAACAGCGGAACGGTCCAATCGGCACCACACGCTTGGCGTTTATCGGTAAATACACCCGTTTTGAAAACCTCGCGCCGGGCAGTTATAACTTCGACGACGAATAATTCGTCGCTGGCCAGCAAGCGTTCACGGGCTAATAGAGGCTGATAATTTCCGAGCGTTATAGTCGGAATTGGTCAAATTTTGTGCTATATTCCGCGCCCGCGATTTTTCATCTCAACACCGGTCATCGTCATGCAAACAGCCAAGCCGTTATTTGACTATCCCAAGTACTGGGCCGAATGTTTCGGTCCTGCGCCATTCCTGCCGATGAGCAGGGAGGAGATGGATCAGCTTGGCTGGGATTCGTGCGACATCATCATCGTCACCGGTGATGCCTACGTCGACCACCCATCGTTCGGTATGGCAATCATCGGCCGGCTGCTGGAGTCCCAGGGCTTTCGCGTCGGGATCATTGCCCAGCCCAACTGGCAGTCCAAAGACGACTTCATGAAGCTCGGCGAGCCGAACCTGTTCTTCGGTGTCGCGGCCGGCAACATGGACTCAATGATCAACCGCTACACCGCCGACAAGAAAATCCGGTCCGACGACGCCTATACCCCTGGCGGCATGGCTGGCAAACGCCCGGACCGTGCGAGCCTGGTCTACAGCCAGCGCTGCAAGGAAGCCTACAAGAATGTGCCGATCGTGCTCGGTGGTATCGAGGCTTCCCTGCGCCGCATCGCCCACTACGACTACTGGCAGGACCGCGTACGCAACTCGATCCTGATCGACGCCTGCGCCGACATCCTGCTGTACGGCAACGCCGAACGGGCCATTGTCGAAGTCGCTCAGCGCCTGTCCTACGGTCACAAGATCGAAGACATCACCGACGTGCGCGGCACCGCGTTCATTCGTCGTGACACGCCAAAAGACTGGTACGAAGTCGATTCCACACGCATCGACCGTCCGGGCAAGATCGACAAGATCATCAACCCGTACGTCAACACTCAGGACACCCAGGCCTGCGCCATCGAGCAGGAAAAGGGCCCGTCTGAAGACCCGCAGGAAGCCAAGGTCGTACAGATCCTGGCCAGCCCGCGCATGACTCGCGACAAGACCGTGATCCGTCTGCCATCGGTAGAAAAAGTCCGTGGTGACTCGGTGCTTTATGCCCACGCCAACCGCGTACTTCACCTGGAAACCAACCCCGGCAACGCCCGCGCCCTGGTGCAGAAGCACGGTGAAGTGGACGTGTGGTTCAATCCGCCGCCCATTCCCATGACCACCGAAGAAATGGACTACGTGTTTGGCATGCCTTACGCACGGGTTCCGCACCCGGTATATGGCAAGGAAAAAATTCCGGCCTACGACATGATCCGCTTCTCGGTGAACATCATGCGTGGCTGCTTCGGTGGCTGCACCTTCTGCTCGATCACCGAGCACGAAGGCAGGATCATCCAGAACCGTTCCGAAGAGTCGATCATTCGCGAAATCGAAGAGATCCGCGACAAGGTTCCGGGCTTCACCGGCGTCATCTCCGACCTCGGCGGGCCGACCGCGAACATGTACCGCATTGCCTGCAAGAGCCCGGAAATTGAATCCGCGTGCCGCAAGCCATCCTGCGTGTTCCCTGGCATCTGCCCGAACCTGAATACCGACCACTCGGCGCTGATCCAGCTGTACCGCAGCGCCCGTGCGTTGCCGGGTGTGAAGAAGATCCTGATCGCATCTGGCCTGCGTTACGACCTCGCGGTCGAGTCGCCGGAATACGTCAAGGAACTGGTGACCCACCACGTCGGTGGTTACCTGAAGATCGCCCCGGAACACACCGAGGAAGGTCCGCTCAACCAGATGATGAAACCGGGCATCGGCAGCTATGACAAGTTCAAGCGCATGTTCGAGAAGTACACCAAGGAAGCGGGCAAGGAGCAGTACCTGATCCCGTACTTCATCGCCGCCCACCCCGGCACCACCGATGAAGACATGATGAACCTGGCCCTGTGGCTCAAGGGCAACGGCTTCCGTGCCGACCAGGTGCAAGCGTTCTACCCCTCGCCAATGGCCACCGCCACGGCGATGTACCACTCGGGCAAGAACCCGCTGCGCAAAGTCACCTACAAGAGTGACTCGGTGACCATCGTCAAGAGCGAAGAGCAGCGCCGCCTGCACAAGGCCTTCCTGCGCTACCACGACCCGAAAGGCTGGCCGATGCTGCGTGAAGCACTGACCCGCATGGGCCGCGCCGAGCTGATCGGGTCGGGCAAGGATCAACTGATCCCGCTGCACCAGCCTGCCACCGACAGCTATCAGAGCGCCCGTCGCAAAAACTCGACGCCGGCTGGTAGCCATAAGGTTGCCAAGGAAACCACCACCAAGATCCTCACCCAGCACACCGGCTTGCCGCCGCGTGCCAGTGATGGTGCTAACCCGTGGGACAAGCGTGAACAGGCCAAGGCTGCGGCGTTTGCCCGCAATAAGCAGGCCGCCAAAGAGCGCACCGATGCGGCCAAGGGCAAAGGCAATAAGCCAGCCCGCAAACCGGTCGTGCCGCGTTGATCGCAGCCTGAATCACAAAACGCCAGCCTTCGTGCTGGCGTTTTGCTTTCTAGCGCCCGGCATGGGCGCAATCTTGTGGATGAACGTCCCGCCGTAAGCTGACCACAGCGAACGAAGTGAAGCGCAACTGCATGAGGGCGACCGAGTGTGGGGAGGAAGCGTGAATCGACGTCAGGGCAGATCACGGCGCCGGGTAATCCCACTCCACCTGGGTAGATTCACCACCCGCCCTCACGCTCTTGGCACAAATCTGTGCAACCCTCGCACCACGACGGCAGCCATCGCGCCGTTTTGGTGCTGTACTGCACCGGGTCCCACGATAAAGCGCAATGACCGCCGCACTGGCATAAGTCTTGCGCGCTTTGTTTCATGCTCTGGCTCGCAGGAGGCCGCCGTGTCGATTCATGTCGCGTTGCACCACGTTACGCATTACCGCTACGACCGCGCGGTCGAACTGGGCCCTCAGATTGTGCGTTTGCGTCCGGCGGCCCATAGCCGTACGCGGATTTTGTCCTACGCGCTGAAAGTGCTGCCGCAGCAACACTTCATCAATTGGCAGCAAGACCCCCAGGGCAATTACCTGGCGCGCCTGGTATTCCCGGAAAAGACTGACGAGTTGCGTATTGAAGTCGACCTGGTTGCCGAGATGGCGGTGTTTAATCCGTTCGACTTTTTCCTTGAGCCCTACGCCGAAAAAATCCCGTTCAGCTATGCCGCCGATGAGCAACGCGAACTGGCGCCGTACCTGGAAACTTTGCCGATGACGCCGAAGCTCGCCGCGTACCTGGCAGGCATCGACCGTACGCCACTGCCTGCCGTGGATTTTCTGGTGGGCCTCAACCAGCGCCTGGCCGCCGACATCGGCTACCTGATCCGTATGGAACCGGGGGTGCAAGCCCCGGAATTCACCTTGGAAAACGCTTGCGGCTCGTGCCGCG
The DNA here is from genome assembly GCF_040310325.1 of Pseudomonas sp. HY7a-MNA-CIBAN-0227. Classification (NCBI taxonomy): domain Bacteria; kingdom Pseudomonadati; phylum Pseudomonadota; class Gammaproteobacteria; order Pseudomonadales; family Pseudomonadaceae; genus Pseudomonas; species Pseudomonas sp. HY7a-MNA-CIBAN-0227. The sequence continues at coordinate 10,899 of NZ_JBEOPT010000013.1, forward strand.
ATTCGGCCTGGCTGTTGGTGCAACTGCTGCGTAATCTTGGTTTGGCAGCACGGTTTGTTTCCGGTTACCTGATTCAATTGACCGCCGACGTCAAAGCCCTCGACGGCCCATCCGGCACGGAAGTGGACTTCACCGACCTGCACGCCTGGTGTGAAGTGTATTTGCCGGGTGCCGGCTGGATCGGTCTCGATGCCACTTCCGGCCTATTCGCCGGTGAAGGCCATATCCCATTGGCCTGTAGTCCCGATCCGTCTTCAGCGGCGCCCATCAGTGGCCTGGTGGAACCTTGCGAGTGCGAATTCACCCATGAGATGTCGGTGGAGCGTATTTGGGAAGCCCCACGGGTGACCAAGCCCTACACCGAAGAACAATGGCTGGCGATCCAGGCCTTGGGCCGGCAGATCGATGGTGACCTGCTCAAGGACGACGTGCGCCTGACCATGGGTGGCGAGCCGACCTTCGTCTCCATCGACGACCCCGACGGCGCCGAATGGAACACCGCAGCCCTGGGCTCGGACAAGCGCCGGCTCTCTGCCGAACTGTTCCAGCGCATGCGCAAGCATTACGCGCCCAAGGGCCTGGTGCACTTCGGCCAAGGCAAGTGGTACCCCGGCGAGCAATTGCCGCGCTGGTCGCTCAATTGCTACTGGCGTCGGGATGGCGTGCCGATCTGGCACAACAGCGCGCTGATTGCCGATGAACAACAAGACTACGGCGCTGATGGCGTGATGGCCGGGCGTTTTCTCGCCAGCGTTGCCGAGCGCTTGAAGTTGCCTGCGCACTTTGTGTTCCCGGCCTACGAGGACAATTTCTATTACCTGTGGCGCGAAGGCGCCTTGCCTCAGAACGTCACCGCGCAAGACCCACGCCTGGGCGACGACCTTGAGCGTGACCGCCTGCGCAAGGTCTTCAGCCAGGGTCTGGATAAAGTCATTGGCCAGGTGCTGCCGCTGGCGCGCACGGCGGCTAATGACTGCTGGCAGAGCGGGCGCTGGTACCTGCGGGATAACCATTGCCGCCTGGTGCCGGGTGATTCGCCCTTGGGCTATCGTCTGCCATTGGCCTCGCAGCCTTGGGTGACGGCGGCGGAGTATCCGTTCGTGCATCCCACCGACCCCAATCAGGATTTGCCTGATCTTCCGACGACGGCGCAGCTGCAAAGCCACGGCGAACCGGCCCTGAGCGACGATCGTATTGCGAAGATCGACGAATCCGCCGATTGGCTCACCCGCACCGCCCTCTGCGCGCAAGCGCGAGATGGCAGGCTGTACCTGTTTATGCCGCCTCTGGAGCGGGTCGAGGACTACCTGGAGCTGGTGGCCGCTATCGAAGCCATCGCCCAAGAGCTGCATTGCCCGGTGCTGCTCGAAGGCTACGAGCCACCGAGCGACGTCCGCCTGAGCAACTTCCGGGTCACGCCGGACCCAGGCGTGATCGAAGTTAACGTGCAACCGTCCGCCACGTGGGACGAGTTGGTGGAACGCACCGAATTCCTCTATGAAGAAGCGCGGCAAACCCGCCTGACCACCGAGAAATTCATGATCGACGGCCGTCACACCGGTACCGGTGGCGGTAACCACTTTGTCCTCGGCGGTGCTACGCCCACGGATTCGCCGTTCCTGCGTCGTCCCGATCTGCTGCGCAGCTTGATCAGCTACTGGCATAACCACCCGTCGTTGTCCTACTTGTTTTCCGGCTTGTTCATCGGCCCGACGTCCCAGGCGCCACGGGTCGATGAAGCTCGCAACGACGCGCTGTACGAGTTGGAAATCGCCTTCGCGCAAATGCCGGTGCCCGGTGAGGAGTGCCCGCCCTGGCTGGTGGACCGACTGCTGCGCAACCTGCTGATAGACGTCACCGGAAATACCCATCGCGCCGAATTCTGTATCGATAAGCTTTACTCGCCGGACGGCGCTACCGGCCGCCTTGGCCTGTTGGAATTGCGGGCCTTCGAGATGCCTCCCCATGCGCGCATGAGCCTGACCCAGCAACTGTTGTTGCGGGCGCTGGTAGCGCGGTTCTGGCGTGAGCCCTATGCACCGCCGAAGCTGGTGCGCTGGGGTACGCAATTGCACGACCGCTTCTTGCTGCCGCACTTTATCGAGCAGGACTTTGCCGATGTCATCGTCGAACTGAACGCTGCCGGTTATCCGCTGCGTGCAGAGTGGTTTGCTGCGCACCTGGAGTTTCGCTTCCCCAAGGTTGGCGATTACTCCGTCAGCGGCATTGAACTGGAACTGCGCCAGGCCCTGGAGCCCTGGCATGTGCTGGGAGAAGAGGGCGCGGTGCGTTATGTCGATTCGTCCCTGGAGCGTTTGCAGGTCAAGGTGAGCGGCTTGGCGCCGCAACGGTATCTGCTGACCTGCAACGGCATTCCAGTACCGCTGCAACCTACCGGGCGGGTCGGTGAGTTTGTAGCTGGCGTGCGTTACCGTGCCTGGCAGCCGGCCAACTGTTTGCAGCCGACCATCCCGGTTCATGCGCCGCTGGTATTCGATCTTTTCGATACGTGGATGCAACGCTCATTGGGCGGTTGTCAGTACCATGTCGCCCATCCGGGCGGGCGCAATTACGACAGCCTGCCAGTCAATGCCAATGAAGCCGAGAGCCGGCGCATGGCGCGGTTTTTCCACCTGGGTCACAGCCCTGGAACGTTGCCCGTGCCGGCGGTGGTGATTAACGACGAATTGCCGATGACCCTGGATTTGCGCCGTTTTGCGAAAAAAATAGAGGATTGAATCTACATAATCCCGAAAACAACAAATCTATAATGTGGGCTTGTCTGCGATAGCATCACCTCGGTACACCTGATGCCCCGAGGTGCCTGCATCGCGGGCAAGCCCGGCTCCCACACTCTGACTTCCCTTGCCTCTGCCGAGCGTTCCATGCCCGACTTGCTCGACCGTTACCCGCTAACCGCGGGCACTTATCACGAACTGCTGGACGACAGCGGCGCGGTCCGCGGCCATTGGCAGCGCCTGCTTGGCCATCTGCAACGCAGCACCCCGGCGCAACTGGCTCAGCGCCAAGCCTTGCTGACCCGGCAGATCCAGGAAAACGGCGTGACCTACAACGTCTACGCCGACCCCAAGGGCGCCGATCGGCCGTGGGAACTGGACCTGTTGCCCCACGTGCTGGCAGCGGATGAGTGGAAGCACCTGTCGGCCGGCATCGCCCAGCGTGCGCGGTTGCTCAATGCGGTATTGGCGGACCTCTACGGCCCGCAACGGCTGATCGCCGAGGGTTTGTTACCAGCAGAACTGATGTTCGGCCATAACAACTTCCTGTGGCCGTGCCAGGGCATACAGCCGCCCGAGGGTGCGTTTCTACACCTGTATGCCGTGGACCTGGCGCGCACCCCCGATGGCCACTGGTGGGTCACCGCCGACCGTACCCAGGCACCGTCCGGCGCTGGTTATGCCCTGGAAAACCGCACCATCGTGTCCCGTGCGTTTCCGGATATGTACCGCGACTTGCAGGTGCAGCACCTCACCGGTTTCTTCCGCACCCTACAGGAAACCCTGGCCCGCCAGGCGCCGAGTGATGACCAGCCACCGCTGATCGTGCTGCTGACCCCGGGCCGTTTCAACGAAAGCTATTTCGAACACCTGTACCTCGCCCGCCAGCTCGGCTACCCGCTGGTAGAAGGCGGCGACCTGACGGTGCGCGACGCCACGGTCTACCTGAAAACCCTCAGCGGCCTGCGCCGGGTCCATGCCGTCATGCGCCGCCTGGACGATGATTTCTGTGACCCGCTGGAGCTGCGCACCGACTCGGCCCTCGGCGTGCCGGGGCTGCTGGACGCCGTGCGCCAAGGCAATGTGCTGGTGGCCAATGCCCTGGGCAGCGGTGTGCTGGAGTCTCCCGGGTTGCTGGGTTTTCTGCCGAAGATCAATCAGTTTCTGTTTGGCGAAGAGCTGATCCTGCCGTCCATCGCCACCTGGTGGTGCGGCGAAGCGCCGGTACTGGCCGAAGCCCTGGAGAAACTGCCGGAGCTGGTGATCAAGCCGGCGTTCCCGTCGCAAAGCTTCGCCCCGGTATTTGGTCGCGACCTGAACGACGAACAACGCCAGGCCCTGGCCGAACGCATGCGGGCGCGGCCTTATGCCTACGTTGCCCAAGAGCTGGCGCAACTGTCCCAGGCGCCGATCTGGCATACCGTCGACGAACATCTACAACATCGCGCCATCGGCATGCGCGTCTACGCCGTCGCCAGCGCCGACGGTTACCGGGTGCTGCCCGGTGGCCTGACCCGCGTGGCCGCCGAAGCCGATGCTGAAGTGGTGTCGATGCAGCGCGGCGGGGCGAGCAAGGACACCTGGGTGCTCGGCGAACGTGCCCCTGGTGGCGAGCAGTGGCGTGCGCCGCGTTCTATTGGCGCCCATGACTTGATTCGACGTGATCCGTACCTGCCGTCGCGGGTGGTGGAAAACCTGTTCTGGTTCGGCCGTTATTGTGAACGCTGTGATGACAGCGCCCGCTGGCTGCGGATCGTCCTCGCACGTTATGTCGACGCAGGCGACCCGCAAGCGCTGCAAGCGGCGGTGGAACTGGGCGAGACGCTGCGACTATTGCCGCAAAAGGGCGAGTTGCCTGAGCGGCTGCTGGCGGCTTTGCTTGGCGATGACTGGCCGTCGAGCCTGCGGGCTAATTTGCAGCGCTTGCAGTGGGCGGCGTCCCAGGTGCGCGGCAAACTGTCCCGTGAAAACTGGCAGGCCTTGGTGGAGTTGCAGCGCGAAGCCGTGGAGCTGGAGGCGCAAGAGCCAGATTTCGGCGAACTGCTGGACTTCCTCAACCGCTTGGTGATGTCCCTGGCGGCGCTGTCCGGTTTTGCCTTGGACGACATGACCCGTGACGAAGGCTGGCGCTTCTTGATGATGGGCCGGCGCATCGAGCGTCTACAGTTTCTCAGCAGCAGCCTGACGGCATTTCTGCGGGGCGTGGCGGTGTTCGATCAGGCGGGGCTTGAATGGTTGCTGGAACTGGGCAATAGCAGTATCACTTACCGTTCCCGCTACCTGGCGGTGCCGCAATTGATCCCGGTGCTGGACCTGTTGCTGCTGGATGAGCAAAACCCCCATGCGGTGCTGTTCCAGCTCAAACTGGTGAGCCGCACCCTGCGTCGTCTGAATGATGATTTCGGTATGCCGCGGGAGACCGGGCTGGCGCCGTTGGTGGAGCGACTGTCGCGCTTTGACCTGGGCTGCCTGGAAAATCCGCTGTTTGGCGAATCCAGCGTGCGCGCCGCCCTCGATGGCCTGGCGGACCTGTTGCAGGCCGTCGCCGATGAAAGCGGGCAAGTCTCCGATCGCCTGGCCTTGCGCCATTTTGCCCATGTTGATGATGTCAGCCAGCAAACGGTGTCCGTGTAATGAGTGCCCGTTACCAGATTTTCCACGATACCCATTACCACTACGACAGTCCGGTGTCCCTGGCCCAGCAGTTGGCGCACTTGTGGCCGCGCCCCTGCGCCTGGCAGCAGTGTACGGTGCAGCAATTGCTCATCCGCCCTGAGCCGACCTCGCGCCGGGATGAGCTGGACGTATTTGGCAACCCGATCACCCGCCTGGCGTTCGAGCGGCCCCATGATGAGTTGCTGGTCAACGCCGGGCTCACGGTGGAAGTCTTCGCGCGGCCTGTGCTGGATTTCAGCCAGTCGCCAGCCTGGGACCAAACCCGCAGCAGCTTGACCTACAGCAGCCAGCCGTTGTCCCCCGAGGTGATCGAGGCGTGCCGCTATCGTTTCGAATCGCCCTATGTGCATCTGAAGAAAAGCTTCGTCGAGTTTTCCGAAAGCTGTTTTCCACTGGGCCGTCCGTTGTTGCTGGGCACCCAGGTGCTGATGGAAAAGATTTTCAGCGAATTCACCTTCGATGCCGAAGCCACCCAAGTCGCCACGCCGCTGGTGGAAGTGCTGGAGCGTCGGCGCGGCGTGTGCCAGGACTTTGCCCACTTGATGCTGGCGTGCCTGCGCTCCCGAGGCCTGGCGGCGCGCTATATCAGCGGCTACCTGCTGACCCAGCCACCGCCCGGCCACCCACGGCTGATTGGCGCCGATGCGTCCCATGCCTGGGTCTCGGTATTTTGCCCGGTGCTGGGCTGGGTAGATTTTGATCCAACGAATAATGTGCAGCCGGCACTGGAGCACATCACCCTGGCTTGGGGCCGGGATTTTTCCGATGTTTCGCCGTTGCGAGGGGTGATTCTGGGAGGGGGGAGTCATGACCCGGAGGTGCGGGTGACGGTGATGCCACTGAAATAAGGCCTGTGGCCGCTGCCTTGGCAGCGGCCACAGTGAGAGGCCTTAGGCGTCAGGCGCCTGATCTTTCGGTGTTTCGGTCTCGTCAGTGGCCACTTCACCTTCTGCATCCGGGTTCAGTACGCCAGCTTCTTCGTCGGCTGCAACTTTCTTGCGTTGCAGCTTTTCCTCTTTCTTCTGCTCTTTGGCCAAGTCTCTCTGACGTTTGGCGAAGGAGTAATTAGGTTTTGCCATGGGCGATCCTCTGGGGGTCGAAGGTGAGGTTGAGCGGCGCGTATTCTGCCTTTAATCGCGTCCCAAGGGTTAATCGGGTTTTTGGTCCACCCATTTGGGCAGGACCAGCGGTTGCCAGGCATCCAGTACGTCAAGCAGCTCAGCCGGCGATTCGCTGGTTTGCAGCATGGCACGATGGGGCGCGCGGACGAAGCCTTCGCCGACGATATGATCGAGAAAACCGGTCAACTTGCTGTAGAAACCATTCACTTCCAGTAAACCCAGCGGCTTGCCGTGGTAACCGAGCTGGCCCCAGGTCCAGACTTCGAACAGCTCTTCCAGGGTGCCGAGGCCGCCGGGCAGGGCGATAAAGGCATCGCTCAGCTCGGCCATGCGCGCCTTGCGAGCGTGCATGCCGTCGACTACTTCCAGGCGAGTCAGGCCCTTGTGGCCGATTTCCAGGACTTGCAGGCTTTCAGGAATGATTCCGACCACTTCGCCACCGGCTTGCAGGGCAGCATCGGCCACAATCCCCATCAGGCCGACGGCGCCGCCGCCGTATACCAGGGTCAGCTTTCGCTTGGCCAACTCGCGCCCGAGGGCAATGGCCGCTTCACGGTAGGCTGGATTAGTACCGCTGCTGGCACCGCAAAATACACATACAGACTTCAAGGACATACCTGACTCCATGCTCAGTAATGGCTAAAGAGTAAAGGTTGGCCGGCGTGTCTTAAAGGATTAAACCTCGCGCTCGCTCTTTTCATAGGTGCCGCTGGCGCCACAGGCATAAGCGGCAAGCAGGCCGCGAAACAGGCTATTGAGGTGCATGGCTGGTACTCCAAAGGTGATGACGAATCGAGCATAGGCCGGTGATAGCCCTTTGGCTGGTTGATTGTGTCGATCAGGCCAATAGCCTAAAGTTGTATACAATCTATTGATTCAGATCATGGGAACTTCTGCCTGTATCAGGCAATCTTGTCGCTGTATGCATTTTTTAACCCTGCCTTGGAGATCCACATGTTTGCCAAACTCGTTGCTGTTTCCCTGCTGACTCTGGCTAGCGGCCAGTTGCTTGCTGCAGAGTGCAAGGTCACCGTTGACTCCACTGACCAGATGACCTTTAACACCAAGGCCATTGAAATCGATAAAAGCTGCAAGACGTTTACCGTTGAGCTGACTCACTCCGGTAGCTTGCCTAAGAACGTCATGGGCCATAACTGGGTGCTGACTACTGCGGCAGACATGCAGCCGGTGGCGACTGAAGGCATGGCCGCTGGCATCGGCAAGAACTACCTGAAAGAAGGCGACACCCGCATCATCGCCCACACCAAAATCATCGGTGCTGGCGAGAAAGATTCGGTGACCTTTGATGTGTCGAAGTTGACCGCTGGCACCGACTACGCGTTCTTCTGCTCGTTCCCAGGCCACATCTCGATGATGAAAGGCACTGTTACCCTGAAGTAATCAGGACAGCAGGCATAAAAAAAGCGCCTTCTCAGGCGCTTTTTTTGTGGTTGGATACGTGTGACGAGCCGCTCGCCACACAATCGCGCTCAGCGCTTATGGCGCAAGCGGCATCACCCGCTTGTGTTCGGTCTTGCGATAGGTCTCGCAGATGATCCGGAACGCCTCTTCGCGCACCGGTTCACCGTGCAAAAACGCATCGATCTCGGCATAGGTCACGCCATGGGAAGCTTCGTCCGGCTTGCCGGGGGAAAGGTCTTCCAGGTCGGCGGTCGGGATTTTCTCCACCAGCGATTCCGGCGCATTGAAGTGCCGGGCAATTTCCCGTACCTGGTTCTTCACTAGCCCGCTCAATGGCGCCAAGTCGCAAGCGCCGTCACCGAACTTGGTGAAAAAGCCCATCACCGCTTCCGCCGCATGGTCGGTGCCGATCACCAGGCCCCCGGCCGCGCCAGCGATGGTGTACTGCGCCACCATGCGCATGCGGGCCTTGGTGTTGCCCAGCACGAAATCCCGGGAGACCGCATGTTTGCCTTCGAAGGCTGCCACTTCATTGGCCAGGGATTTGACCGCTGGGCCGATGTTCACCGTGTGGCGCTCGTCCGGGGCAATAAAGTCCACCGAAGCCTGGGCGTCGTGTTCGTCGAATTGGGTTTCATAAGGCAGGCGCACGGCGATAAAACGGTAGGCCTCATCGCCATTGCGCGCGCGCAACTCGTCCATGGCCCGTTGGGCCAGCAGGCCTGCGGTCAGAGAGTCGACGCCGCCGCTGATGCCCAGCACCAATGTCTTGAGCCCCGAGTTAAGCAGGCATTGCTGGATAAAGGTGATCCGTCGTGCGACCTCCGCCTCCAGGGCGGCCTGGTCTTTGAACGGCGCTTGGACCTTGAGCTGTTCAGCAATCTCGCGCTGTACGGCTTGCATGATTCACTCCTTGCTGGATAGGGCAGGTACTTTGAAAACGTGGCGCAAATAGGCGACGAAGTTCGGGTCGGTACAGTGGGTCTTGCCCGCTTCATCGGAGATCTTCGCCACGGGCTGGCCATTACATGCGGTCATTTTAAGCACGATGCTCATCGGGTCCACACCTGGTATGTCGCAGGTCAGGTTGGTGCCGATGCCGAAGCTGACATTGATACGCCCCCGCAACGCCCGAAAAATCTCCAGGGCCTTGGGCAGCGTGAGGCTGTCGGAGAACACCAGGGTCTTGCTCATCGGCTCGATGCCCAGCTTGTGGTAGTGGGCGATGGCTTTTTCCGCCCAGATTATCGGGTCGCCGGAGTCATGGCGCAAACCGTCGAACAGCTTGGCGAAGTACAAATCGAAATCACCGAGGAAGGCATCGGTGGTGATGCAGTCGGTCAGGGCGATGCCCAGCAGGCCGCGGTACTCGCGCACCCAGCAATCGAGGGCGGCAATCTGGCTGTCGATCAGCCGTGGGCCCAATTGCTGGTGTGCCATGATCCATTCGTGGGCCATGGTGCCCAGGGGTTTCATGTCCAGTTCGCGGGCCAAATGCACGTTGCTGGTGCCGACAAAACGTCCGGGAAAATCGTGCTTGAGCACGTTGACCACTTCTTCCTGGACCCGGTAGGAAAAGCGCCGACGAGTGCCGAAATCGGCGACCTGCAACTCGGACAATTCGTCACTGCTGGCATTGGCGGTCAGCCAGTCGAACTTGCGGTACAACTGCTCGCGCGCTTGTTCGAGGATCACGGTCTGATAGCGATAGCGGTTACGCACCTCGCTGACGATGGCCAGCATCGGCACTTCAAACAGAATCACATGCAGCCACGGCCCGCGCAGGCGGATAAACAACTCGCCGTTTTCGATACCGGTCTGCACGTAGCGCAGGTTGAAGCGAAACAGGCCAAGGAAGCGCAGGAAATCCGGCTTCATAAAGCTGATGCGTTCCAGGAATCCCAGCTGGTCGGGGCTCAGGCTCAGCTCGGCCAGACGCTCGATCTGATAACGAATCTCCGCCAGATACGGGCGCAGGTCTTCACTGTTGCGGCAGCGAAACTCCCATTCAACTTCCACGTTGGGGTAGTTGTGCAGCACCGCCTGCATCATGGTCAGCTTGTAGAAGTCGGTGTCGAGCAGGTTCTGCACGATACGATCGGCAAATACACTCTCGCTCATAACGGGAATCTCCAGACGGGTCGGCGATGGGCGCCGACCGTTACGCACAATTAAGGAATGACGCTAGTGGCGCATAGACGCAGGTCGGTTTGCTAGCGTTTTTTCAGGTTGCGTCAACCTGTTCCATCATCCACTTCACAAAATCGCGCACTTTGGGCACTTGCGCCGAATGCTCGGGGTAGGCCAGGTAATAAGCATCCTGGCTCGGCATCGCGTGTTGCCAGGGGATGATCAACTTGCCGTCGGCCAACTCCTCTTCCACCAGGAACCGTGGCAACAGTGCCACGCCACAGCCCACTTGTGCGGCGCGGATGCACATATAGAAGGTATCGAAACGCGGGCCGTGGTAGCTGTGTTCGGTCTGGTAGCCCTGGCTGGCGAACCAATCGTGCCAGCCCTGGGGGCGCGAGGCGTTTTGCAGCAGGACCAGTTCGCTCAGTTGCGTGGGATCGGTAAACGGTTGAGCAGGCAGGCTGCCCGGTGCACACACCGGAACAAGTTCTTCGCTGAATAACTTCAGGCTTTCGGTACCGGGCCGTGAACCCTGGCCGAAGTAAAAGGCGAGGTCGGCGCGGCCTTGTAGTAAGTCGTCGGGCTCCTGTTCGTTGCACAGGTCCAGGTGGATCTGCGGGTGACGCAAGCGCCAGCCCTTAAGCCTCGGCACCAGCCAGCGTGCGCCGAAGGTGTAGGGCGTAGACACCCGCAATACTTCGGTCTCGCCGCCGTAGGAACGAAGGTAATGGGTCGACATCTCCACCTGGGTGAGGATTTTTCGTACTTCCACCAGGTACAGATCCCCCGCAGGGGTCATCTGCAAACGCCTGCGCACCCGGAGAAACAGCAGGTGCTGCAGCAGTTCTTCCAGCTGCGCGACTTGCTTGCTGACGGCGCTTTGGGTCAGGTTCAGCTCTTCGGCGGCGCGGGTGAAGCTCAGGTGGCGGGTGACGGCCTCGAAGCACTGCAGGGCAGTGATCGAGGGCAAATGTCTTTTATTCAGCACGGTTGGCCTCTTTTTTCTTGTCGTGACACGTTCAGCATGAATAAACGGAATGATATCTCGCCTAATGGTCGTTTGTTGGCAAGTCTTGGGCCAGCTACAAATAAGGTCTGGATCGCCGTGTCAGTTGGCGGCGCATATTTTTGTTTGTGGATTGAAGGAGTGACCCATGGTTGCCGCATTGCTTGATCGTCTCGGGGTAAACCCGGCGCTGTACCAGTCGGGTAAACAACCCGTGCATTCGCCTATCGATGGCAGCCGAATTGCCAGTGTGCACTGGGAAGGCGCCGCCGAGGTGGAGCAGCAGGTCAGTCGCGCCGAGCATGCATTCGAAGCCTGGCGTAAGGTGCCGGCGCCGCGCCGTGGCGAGCTGGTGCGTCAGTTCGGCGAAGTGCTGCGCGAATATAAGGCTGACCTGGGCGAGTTGGTGTCCTGGGAAGCTGGCAAAATCACCCAGGAAGGCTTGGGTGAAGTGCAGGAAATGATCGACATCTGCGACTTCGCCGTCGGCCTATCCCGTCAGCTGTATGGCTTGACCATCGCCTCCGAGCGCCCAGGCCACCACATGCGTGAAACCTGGCACCCGCTGGGCGTGGTGGGGGTGATCAGTGCCTTCAACTTCCCGGTAGCAGTGTGGGCGTGGAATACCACGTTGGCGCTGGTGTGCGGCAATGCGGTGATCTGGAAACCTTCGGAAAAGACGCCGCTGACTGCGCTGGCGTGCCAGGCGCTGTTCGAGCGCGTCCTGAAAAACTTCACTGACGCCCCGCAATACCTGAGCCAGGTGATCATCGGCGGTCGCGATGCCGGTGCCGCGCTGGTGGACGACCCCCGTGTAGCCCTGATCAGCGCCACTGGCAGCACCCGCATGGGCCGCGAAGTGGCGCCGAAAGTCGCCGCACGTTTTGCCCGCAGCATCCTGGAACTGGGCGGCAACAACGCGATGATCCTTGGCCCAAGCGCCGATCTGGACATGGCCGTGCGCGCCATTCTGTTCAGCGCCGTCGGCACCGCCGGCCAGCGCTGTACCAGCCTGCGCCGGTTGATTGCCCATGAATCGGTGAAAGAAGAGATTGTCACCCGCCTCAAGGCTGCCTATTCCAAGGTGCGCATCGGTCATCCGCTGGAAGGCAATCTCGTCGGCCCGCTGATCGACAAACACAGCTTTGAAAACATGCAGGACGCCCTGGAGCAGGCCTTGAGCGAAGGCGGCCGGGTGTTTGGCGGCAAGCGCCAGTTGGAAGACACATTCCCCAGCGCTTACTACGTGTCGCCGGCGATTGTGGAAATGCCGGAGCAGAGCGATGTGGTCTGCACTGAAACCTTCGCGCCGATTCTGTATGTGGTCGGCTACACCGATTTTGCCGAAGCACTGCGCCTGAACAACGCCGTGCCTCAAGGCCTGTCCTCGTGCATCTTCACTACCGATGTGCGCGAAGCCGAGCAGTTCATGTCTGCGCTGGGCAGCGACTGCGGGATTGCCAACGTCAATATCGGCCCGAGTGGCGCGGAAATTGGCGGTGCGTTTGGCGGCGAGAAGGAAACCGGTGGAGGTCGTGAGTCGGGTTCCGATGCATGGCGTGGGTATATGCGTCGGCAGACCAATACCGTGAACTATTCGCTCGAGCTGCCGTTGGCCCAAGGCATCACTTTCGACTGATCGCGTACACCTGTTGATCGTTCCCGCACAGAGCGTGGGAACGAACGGTGGTGAAATCCTCCCGGAGTCTGGCAATGCCATTACGCGAAGCGTGTTTGTGGGAACAACTGACCCCTGGCCGGCCGGATCGCGCTGCGCTCAAGGGTGAAGTAAAGGTGGATGTCTGCGTGATCGGCGCCGGTATCACCGGTTTGTCGGCGGCCATTCATTTATTGGAACAAGGCAAAAGCGTCTGCGTGCTGGAAGCCCATCGCACCGGTCATGGTGGCTCTGGGCGCAACGTCGGGTTGGTCAACGCCGGGATGTGGATTGCCCCGGACGAGATCGAGGCCGGTTTTGGCGAGGCGGTGGGCAGTCAGCTCAACCGCATGCTCGGTGCGGCACCGTCCCTGGTGTTCAGCCTGATCGACAAATACAACATTGATTGTCAGTTACGCCGCGAGGGCACCTTGCACATGGCGCATAACGCCCGTGGCGAGGCGGATTTGCGCAGCCGTGAAGAGCAGTGGAAGCGTCGTGGTGCGCCAGTGGAACTGTTGACGGGTGCCGCGTGCGAGCAGGCCACCGGCACCAAAAAGATCGCTGCCGCCTTGCTGGATCGGCGGGCCGGCACGTTGAATCCGATGGCTTACACCAGTGGTTTGGCCAACGCCGCCGTCGGCCTCGGTGGCCAACTGTTTGACCATTCGCCGGTCACCCAATTGGAGCGCCAGGGCCAGCGCTGGTCTGTACAAACTGCTCAGGGCGCGGTGCAGGCCGAGCAAGTGGTGATCGCCTCCAATGCCTACACCGAAGGCGAGTGGACCGAACTGCGGCGCAATTTCTTTCCCGGTTATTACTATCAGGTGGCGTCAGCACCGCTGACCGCGGACGCCGCACAGCAAATCCTGCCGGGCGGGCAGGGCTCCTGGGACACTCGCCAGGTACTCAGCAGCATCCGCCGCGACGCCGATGGCCGGTTGCTGCTGGGCAGCTTGGGCAATGGCAACCAGAAACCAGCCTGGTTCCTCAAGGCCTGGGCCGATCGGGTGCAGCAACATTATTTTCCCTACCTTAAATCGGTGGACTGGGAATGCACCTGGACTGGCTGCATCGCCTTTACCCCGGACCATCTGATGCGTCTTTTTGAACCAGCGCCCGGTTTAGTGGCAGTCACCGGCTACAACGGACGCGGCGTGACCACCGGTAGCGTGGTGGGCAAAGCTTTCGCCGACTACCTGTGTCACCGCAATCCCCAGGCCCTGCCGATTCCATTTGCTCCGATGCAGCCGCTGGCCGGGGTGGGCCTGCGCAGTTGTTTATACGAGGCAGGGTTCTCGCTGTATCACGCGGGGCAATGTCTGCGTATTGTCATCTGATCAGCGAAATACCAGTAAGAAGGCGGCATTTTATTAGCAAGCTACTAATCTGTATTGGTGCGACGCGTAGCAGTGGCGCACTGTAAATGTGCAGTTCCGTTACGCACATTGTTACAGATGCTCGGACTGTCGCTTGATGGCAGCCTGATATCAAACCGTGGAGAGGGTTGTACTTTTTCGATGCGTTGGTTGCACCTCTGCGAGCTAAAGGGTTGCACGTTCAATCAAAAGGCGTCGAAACGCCTGTAATAACAATGACACCGTGTCTTTTTGAATAATAAAAACGCAATGGCACGCGCCTTGCTCTGGGCTTTCAAGTGAAAGTTTGAAGTGACGTTGCAGTGCCAATTCAACAAAAACCTCGGAGCACCACCTCATGTCCCAGACGTTTTACAAGAAAGGCTTTCTGGCCCTCGCAGTGGCAACTGCGTTGGGTGTTTCTGCGTTTGCTCAAGCTGATGTGAAGATTGGCGTAGCAGGGCCGATGACCGGTGCCAACGCGGCATTCGGTGAGCAGTACATGAAAGGTGCCCAGGCGGCGGCGGATGCGGTCAACAAGGCCGGCGGTATCAATGGCGAGAAAATCGTCCTGGTCGCCGGTGACGATGCCTGCGAACCCAAGCAGGCTGTTGCCGTGGCCAACCGTCTGGCCGATCAGGAAAAAGTGATTGGTGTGGTCGGGCACTTCTGTTCGTCGTCCACCATCCCGGCCTCCGAGGTCTATGACGAAGCGGGGATTATTGCGATCACTCCAGGCTCCACCAACCCTCAAGTGACCGAGCGAGGCCTCTCCGCCATGTTCCGGATGTGCGGGCGTGACGACCAGCAAGGCATCGTGGCAGGCGATTACATCGTCGATGTGCTCAAGGGCAAGAAGGTCGCCGTTCTGCACGACAAGGACACCTACGGTCAGGGTCTTGCTGATGCTACCAAGGCACAGCTGACCAAGCGCGGCGTGACCCCGGTCCTGTACGAAGGCCTGACTCGTGGCGAGAAAGACTTCAGCGCCGTAGTGACCAAAATCCGCGCCGCTGGCGCTGACGTCGTTTACTTCGGTGGCTTGCACCCGGAAGCCGGACCACTGGTTCGTCAACTGCGTGAGGCCGGGCTCAAAGATGTCAAGTTCATGTCCGATGATGGCGTAGTGACCGATGAACTGGTGACCACCGCTGGTGGCGCGCAATACGTCGACGGCGTCTACATGACCTTCGGCGCCGACCCGCGCCTACTGCCAGACAGCAAGGTGGTGGTGGATGAGTTCCGCAAGGCCGGCACCGAGCCAGAGGGCTACACCTTGTACGCCTATGCCTCGATCCAGACCCTGGCTGCCGGTTTCAACGGTGCCAAGTCCAACAAGGGCGAAGATGCGGCCAAGTGGCTTAAGGCAAACCCTGTGAAGACCGTGATGGGCGAGAAGGCTTGGGACGCCAAGGGCGACCTGAAAGTCTCTGACTACGTGGTTTACCAGTGGGACAAGGATGGCAAGTATCACCAACTGGAAAAGCAGAAGTAATCCGAACCGACTGCATGACCTCTCTGTAGGAGCGAGCTTGCTCGCGAAGAACGTTAACGATGACGCGGGCATCCTAGATGCACGCGGCGCTCTCGGGTTTTTCGCGAGCAAGCTCGCTTCTACAGGGGGTTAGTGCCGAGCCTCTGTTTTCCTCCTAGAAGAGCCGCATACCCACAGGTGTGCAGGTTCTCACTGCGTGAGATTGCGTTATGGATGGTATTTTCCTGCAGCAACTGGTCAATGGCCTGACCCTCGGGTCGGTCTATGGCCTGATCGCCATCGGCTACACAATGGTCTATGGCATCATTGGCATGATCAACTTCGCCCACGGCGAGGTTTATATGATTTCCGCTTACCTTGCGGCGATCAGTCTGGCTCTGCTGGCCTACTTCGGTATCGAATCCTTTCCGCTGCTCATTCTCGGCACCCTGGTGTTCACCGTCGTCGTCACCGGCGTCTACGGTTGGGTCATCGAGCGTGTCGCCTACAAACCGCTGCGTAACTCCACCCGACTGGCTCCGCTGATCAGCGCCATCGGTATTTCACTGATCCTGCAAAACTATGCGCAGATCGCCCAGGGCGCCAAGCAACAAGGCATTCCCACCCTGTTGGCCGGAGCCTGGAGAGTCGACATCGGCACCGGGTTCGTCCAGCTGACTTACACCAAAATCTTCATTCTGGTGGCGGCGTTCGCCGGGATGGCCTTGCTGACTTACATCATCAAGTACACCAAGCTCGGCCGCATGTGCCGCGCTACCCAGCAAGACCGCAAGATGGCTTCGATCCTCGGCATCAACACTGACCGGGTGATCTCTTACGTATTCGTCATTGGTGCAGCCATGGCGGCGCTGGCCGGCGTGCTGATTACCCTGAACTACGGCACGTTCGACTTCTATGCCGGCTTTATCATCGGCATCAAGGCATTTACCGCAGCGGTACTCGGCGGCATCGGTTCCCTGCCTGGGGCCATGCTCGGCGGGATCATCCTCGGCATCTCCGAGTCGCTGTTCGCAGGGTTGATCAACTCTGATTACAAAGACGTGTTCAGCTTCTCGCTGTTGGTGGTGATTCTGATTTTCCGTCCTCAGGGCCTGCTCGGTCGCCCTCTCGTGGCGAAGGTATAAACATGTCTGCTGCCAAATCTATCGATATCAAGAAAAGTGTGGTCGATGCGGTCCTCGCCGGGCTGATTTCGTTGATCGTGTTCGGTCCGATCGTCGGCGTGGTGCTCGACGGCTACAGCTTTAACCTGCAACCGGCTCGCGTGGGCATTCTGGTGGCTATCGTGATGGCCGGGCGCTTTGCCATGAGCCTGTTCCTGCAAACCCCCAAGGGGCTACGGATTCTCCAGGGTTTTGAGAACACCGGTTCCGGCGTGCATGTACAGGCGCCGGACTACAAGTCGCGGTTGCGCTGGATCATTCCGGCGCTGATCGTGATTGCCATCGTGTTCCCGTTCTTTGCCAACAAGTACTTGCTGACAGTGGTGATCCTCGGGCTGATCTACGTGCTGCTGGGCCTGGGCCTGAACATTGTGGTTGGCCTGGCCGGCTTGCTCGACCTGGGTTACGTGGCGTTCTACGCCATCGGTGCCTATGGCCTGGCTTTGGGCTATCAATACCTGGGCCTGGGCTTCTGGACGGTGCTGCCACTGGCGGCGATTGCGGCTGCGCTGGCCGGATGCTTACTCGGGTTCCCGGTGTTGCGAATGCACGGGGATTACCTGGCCATCGTGACGCTGGGCTTCGGTGAAATCATCCGTCTTGTGCTCAACAATTGGTTGTCGTTCACGGGTGGGCCGAACGGTATGCCAGTGCCATCGCCAACGTTTTTCGGCCTGGAGTTCGGGCGCAAAGCCAAGGACGGAGGGGTGCCGTTCCATGAGTTTTTCGGCCTGGACTACAACCCCAATATTAAATTCCTGTTTATCTACATCGTGCTGTTTATCGTGGTGTTGCTGGTGCTGTACATCAAGCACCGCCTGACCCGCATGCCGGTGGGCCGCGCTTGGGAAGCCTTGCGCGAAGATGAAATCGCTTGCCGCTCCATGGGCCTGAACCACGTACTGGTGAAGCTCTCGGCGTTCACCATTGGTGCCTCGACGGCTGGTTTGGCCGGTGTGTTTTTCGCCAGCTATCAAGGCTTCGTCAATCCGTCGTCGTTTACCTTCTTCGAGTCGGCGTTGATCCTCGCCATCGTGGTGTTGGGCGGCATGGGCTCGACGGTCGGCGTAGTGATCGCCGCGTTCGTGCTGACGGTGGCGCCGGAACTGCTGCGCAGCTTCTCCGAATACCGCGTGCTGCTGTTCGGCGTGTTGATGGTGGTGATGATGATCTGGCGCCCGCGCGGCCTGATCAGGATCAGCCGTACAGGTGTGACGCCACGCAAGGGGGTAGCGCCATGAGTAAGGAAGTCGTCCTCTGCGTGGAAAATCTGATGATGCACTTCGGTGGCATCAAGGCCTTGAGCGACGTGAGCCTCAAGGTCAAGCGCAACTCGATCTTCGCCCTGATCGGCCCCAACGGTGCCGGCAAGACCACGGTGTTCAACTGCCTGACCGGTTTCTACAAGGCCACCGGGGGCAAGATCGAACTCAATGTGCGGGGCAAGCAGACCAACGTCATCCAGTTGCTTGGTGAGTCGTTCAAGCCCACCGACTTTGTTTCGCCCAAGAGCTTTGCCAGCCGGGTGTTCTACAAGATGTTCGGCGGTACTCACCTGGTGAACCGCGCGGGCCTGGCTCGCACCTTCCAGAACATTCGCCTGTTCAAGGAAATGTCGGTGCTGGAAAACTTGCTGGTGGCCCAGCACATGTGGGTCAACCGCAACATGTTGGCGGGTATCCTCAACACCAAGGGTTATCAGAAGGCTGAAAGCGACGCCCTGGATCACGCCTTTTACTGGCTGGAAGTGGTGGACCTGGTGGACTGCGCCAACCGTCTGGCTGGTGAACTGTCCTACGGCCAGCAACGCCGCCTGGAAATCGCCCGTGCCATGTGCACCCGGCCACAGATTATCTGCCTCGATGAACCGGCCGCTGGTCTCAACCCCCAGGAAACCGAAGCGCTGAGCGCGATGATCCGGCTGCTGCGGGACGAGCATGACTTGACCGTCGTGCTGATCGAACACGACATGGGCATGGTGATGAGTATTTCCGACCACATCGTGGTGCTTGACCACGGCAACGTGATCGCCGAAGGCGGCCCTGAGGCGATTCGCAACGATCCGAAAGTGATCGCCGCCTACCTGGGTGCTGATGAAGAGGAAGTGGTATGAGCGAGGCTGCTATGAGTGGAGCAATCCTCGAACTGAAGGACCTGGACGTGTTCTACGGGCCGATCCAGGCGCTGAAAAAAGTCTCGCTGCACATCAATGAAGGGGAAACCGTCAGCCTGATCGGCTCCAACGGTGCGGGCAAGTCCACGCTGCTGATGTCGATCTTCGGCCAGCCACGGGCCGAGTCCGGGCAGATTCTCTATCGCGGCGTGGACATTACCCACAAGTCGACTCACTACATCGCGTCCAACGGCATCGCCCAGTCGCCGGAAGGGCGGCGGGTGTTCCCTGACATGACCGTCGAGGAAAACCTGCTGATGGGCACCATTCCCATTGGTGACAAGTTTGCCAGCGAAGATATGCAGCGCATGTTCGAGCTGTTTCCACGGCTCAAGGAGCGGCGCAATCAGCGGGCCATGACCATGTCCGGTGGCGAACAGCAAATGCTCGCCATCGCCCGTGCGCTGATGAGTCGGCCCAAGCTGTTGCTGCTGGATGAGCCGAGCCTGGGGCTGGCGCCGATTGTGGTGAAACAGATTTTCGCCACGCTGCGGGAGCTGGCGAGTACCGGTATGACCATCTTTCTGGTGGAGCAGAACGCCAACCATGCGTTGCGACTGTCTGACCGGGCGTATGTGATGGTTAACGGCGAGATCCGCCTCAGCGGTACCGGCAAGGAGTTGCTGGTCAATGAGGAAGTGCGTAACGCCTATCTGGGCGGGCACTAACAGTAAGTCATGTGCTAACCCCTGTAGGAACTAGGCGGCCCCTCGTTCCTACAGCTTTTTGCGGCGTCCACAGGCTCTTCGCCAAATTGTGGAAAACAAATCTGAGCACCTCTCAAGGCGCGACATATAGCCGCCGCAAATCCCTGTTTTGTCACAGTTTTGACTTGTCCCCATTCGCTGTGGAACCGGCTGTGGGTAACGTGGGAGTAGCTGGCTAGAGGCCTTTGAATTCAAGGCTTACAGCGTCATGGTTGTTTTTTGATCAGGCGTTTTTTCGTGGCCTTCCACAGGTTTTGTCAACCTGTTCAAAGACACAGGTATATGACCAAAATATGTCGGTTCAGCCTGTGGATAAGTCTGTGAATAAACTCTGGAAAGACGTCTGTAGAGGCCGCAATGACTGGCCTGGAGCCATCGTCTTCATTCCTGCTTTCGCGATAGGCCTACATACGCCTCGGTCAAGGTCAAGCAAAAAACTTTTTGAATCCCTCTGAAAGCCTTGAGTACAGCGGCTTGGCAGGTTTTGCACTTGCCCCCAAAGACTGTGGACGGGGCTGTGGATAACATGCGCGTATATGGCTGAGAGCCGCGGTGTATATGGCTTGAAGGTGGCTGGTTGAAAATTGAACAGTTGTGTGGCGCCTTGTCACCGTATTGGTTGCCGCCAGGACGGTGTGCGGGCATTCTGCTTGCTGGTTTTTTTATCCCTCTGGCTGCTCGAAGCCCCCCGCAAGGAGAACACCATGACCAATACGTTGTTTATTACCGGCGCAACTTCCGGTTTTGGTGAAGCCTGTGCCCGGCGTTTTGCCCAAGATGGCTGGAAGCTGGTGCTCACCGGTCGTCGCGAAGATCGCCTCAATGCCCTGTGCACCGAGCTTTCGCAACAGACTGAAGTCCACGGCCTGGTGGTGGACGTGCGTGACCGCAAGGGTATGGAAGAGGCGATTGCCAGCCTGCCACCGTCCTTCAGCAAACTGCGCGGGCTGATCAACAATGCCGGCCTGGCCGTGGGCACGGACCCTGCGCCCAAGTGCAATCTGGACGATTGGGAGACCATGGTCGACACCAACGTCAAAGGCCTGCTGTACACCACCAACCTGTTGCTGCCGCGCCTCATCGCCCATGGCCGTGGTGCCGGGATCATCAACCTGGGTTCCATCGCCGGCAACTATCCGTATCCGGGCAGCCATGTGTATGGCGCGACCAAGGCCTTCGTCAAACAGTTCTCCCTGAACCTGCGCTGCGATCTGCAAGGCACCGGCGTGCGGGTGACCAACATCGAGCCGGGCCTGTGTGAAAGCGAGTTTTCCCTGGTGCGCTTTGCCGGTGACCAGGCGCGTTACGACGCCACCTACGCCGGCGCCGAGCCGATCCAGCCACAGGACATTGCCGACACGATCTTCTGGGTGATGAATACGCCGGCGCACGTCAACATCAACCGCCTGGAGCTGATGCCGGTGAGCCAGACCTGGGCCGGGTTTTCCATTGAGCGCGGGGCCAAGGGCTAAAACGGTAGCCGAGGTGGCGTTTGTGGCGAGGGGGCAAGCCCTCTCGCCACAGGGTATTCGCTGGTCTGAAAGGATGCGGCGAATCGGCCAAAACAGGACATAAGGTACACTCCCATCCTGGAAACCCCGCCGCGCTCTGCGGTTTCAAGGTTTTGACAGGAGGATATGTGAGTAACCGAGGTGAGCAGTCGCTGCTCAAACAATCGACCGTACTGATGTTCGCCGTGGCGATCGGCGGTATTGTCACGGGCGTTGTATCTGGCTCCCAATCCATTTTATTCGATGGATTTTTCTCGCTGATCGCAACCTTTATCAAGGTGCTGATGCTGATCACTGCCAAGCTGATCGCCAAGAAAAGCAACGACCGCTTTCAGTTCGGCTACTGGCACCTGGAGCCCATGGTGCTGCTGATCGAGGGCAGTTTTCTGCTGTTGATTGCCATCTACGCGTTTCTTAACGGCGTGTTCGGCATTATCAATGGCGGGCGTGAGATTGAGTTGGGTCTGGTGATCATTTATGCGGCGGTGTTTACCGTCGTCGAGTTCACCTATTTCTTCTATGTGCGTTACCGCAACCGTACGCTCAAGTCGACGCTGATCCAGTTCGACAACATCAGTTGGCTGGTGGATGCCATGTTATCTGTGGGCCTGCTGGTGAGCTTTCTTGCTGCGCTGCTGCTCAAGTCCCAGGGCTATGGCGAGTGGGCGGTGTATGTCGACCCGTTGATCCTGATCCTGCTCGCCCTGAGCATGCTGGCGCCGGCCTTCAAGATCCTGCGCCCGGCCTTGCGTGATGTGCTGGGGATTGTGCCGGACCAACTGGACGGCAAGGTGCGCCAGGTGATGGACGCGGCCAAGGAGCGGCATGGTTTCGATGATTACGTGTCCTACGTGCAGAAGCACGGTCGGGCGCGGTTTATCGAGATTCACGTGGTGTTGCCAGCGGATTACCCGGTAGCCAATGTCGCGACCCTTGATGGGCTGCGTGAAGAGATATCCACAGGGCTGGGCAAGGCTGATGCTGCGCGTTGGCTGACCATCAGCTTTACCGGGGACAGGAAGTGGGTAGCTTGATCGTTAGCCCGAGGTGAGGCCCGAAAGATCAGCCGAGATACTCGACCAACCCCCGATAACAAGTCGCTAAATGATAAGGCGTAGTCGACGGCATATCCCGTCGGCTCACTTTACCCTTGGCGTCCAGGCACTCATTCCAACCCTTCAAATGCAGGAACCGCTGCTGCAACGCCTGCAACTGGCGCAGCAATAACGCTTCACTGTCGGGCCGCAAGGTCAGCGCACGTAGGTATTCGGCCTGGGCCCAGATCCGTTGGGTGGCATCGCGAGCCGTACCGTCCAGGGCCAACATGCCCGTCACCGCGCCGGTCGATTTATCCACACCCATTTGCTCGGCATAGGCAAACGCTCGGGTCAGTGACGTGTGCAACGGCGTTCCGCGCAGCAAGTCCGAAGATTCCAGCAAGAAGAACCACTCGAACTGGTGCCCAGGCTCAAACCAGTTATCCACAGCGCCCAACGGTTTCTCCAGCATCACGCCATGCTGGCGGTCGATGAAGTGCTTTTGCATCGCTGTCGTCAGGGCCAGAAGGGCACTTTGCACGTGCGTATCTTCACGTACCGCAAGGGTGGCGAGGAAGCCTTCGGCCAAGTGCATCAGCGGGTTTTGCAGGGGGCCGGACTTGAGGGATGACCAGTCGCGCTCCAGTATCGCGTCATACAAACCATCGCTCGTGGCGAATCGCTCGGCAACCACTTCCAGGGCGGCATTGAGCACCGACTCCACCAACGGCTCGCGAACCTTGGCCCAGTAATGGGCGCAGGCGAAGATGATGAAGGCGTGGGTGTAGAGGTCTTTGCGTTGATCAAGCGGCTTGCCGTGGGCGTCGATGCTGTAGATCCAGCCACCGTGTTCGGCGTCGCGGAAGTGCCGCTGCAAGGAGCGAAACAGCGCCGCCGCCCGCTCTTCGGCAAACGCCGCGTCGGGTTCGCCGATCAGGCTGGCAAACAGATACAGCTGCCGGGCGCAGGCCATGGCGCGGTAGCGTTGCGGGGGCAAGGGGCGATGATCGGCGTCCAGGGCCTCAAAGGGCAGGGCCAGGTCAGCACTCCAGCCAGGACCGAGCCAGAGCGGCACGATCAGGTCGTTGAAATGCGTGAGCACGGCGTTTAATTGAGGCTTGAGGGCAGAGCTTGGAGCGTCGGGCATCGGCTGGCGTCGTCACGGCAGGGGCGGTTGCGCGCATGGTAGCAGAGAGGCAACTGCAAGCTTCAAGCTTCAAGCGGCAAGAAAGCGTCAATCGGCTTTTAACTTGCAGCTTGAAGCTTGCGGTTTTTAGCCAGCGAGTAGCCACACTCCTGTCGCCGCCGAAGCCGCCCCGGCAACTCGCACCAGTGGCGCCGCGGCTGTTGGCAGCAAACGCACCACGGCATAACCGGCCGCATGCAGCGCGGCCGTCGCAGCCACAAAGCCTGCGGCATATGTCCAAGGGCTGGACATGTCAGGTAGCTCCAGGCCATGCGCCACGCCATGGAAGAGCGCAAACAACG
Organism: Pseudomonas sp. HY7a-MNA-CIBAN-0227; assembly: GCF_040310325.1. NCBI lineage: Bacteria > Pseudomonadati > Pseudomonadota > Gammaproteobacteria > Pseudomonadales > Pseudomonadaceae > Pseudomonas > Pseudomonas sp. HY7a-MNA-CIBAN-0227. The sequence continues at coordinate 34,584 of NZ_JBEOPT010000013.1, forward strand.
CCGTCGCCGCAACCGCTACCACCACCGGCGGGCGAATCGCCAGCGCAACGGCAAGACCCAGCGCCAACACCGAAGCGGCAATCGCGCTTTCCAGGGCCGGCAACGCCAGGCCTTCAAAACCCAGCATCCCACCAATCAGCATGGTGCCTACAAAGGTGCACGGCAGTGCCCAGCGGGCGGCGCCTTTTTGTTGTGCAGCCCACAGGCCGACGGCAACCATCGCCAGCAGGTGGTCGATGCCGCCTAGGGGGTGGCTGATGCCAGCCACCAGGCCATTGTCGCCATGGCCCGGATGAGCAAAGGCCAGGGCCGGGGTAAGTAGCAGGGCTAGGGCGCCGAACAGTTTCTTGAGGCTCATGGACAGGTTCCTTGTTGGGATGGTCAGACTGCAGTCAGCAGGCCCTGGCGTTCGATGAAGGCGACGATTGCTTCCAGGCCAACGCCGGTTTTCTGGTTGCTGAAGACAAAGGGTTTTTCGCCGCGCATGCGTTTGGTATCGCTGTCCATCAGTTCCAATGAGGCGCCGACCAGGGGCGCCAGGTCGATCTTGTTGATCACCAGCAAATCGGATTTGCAGATCCCTGGGCCTCCCTTGCGCGGCAGCTTGTCGCCGGCCGACACATCGATCACGTAGATGGTCAGGTCCGACAGCTCGGGGCTGAAGGTGGCGGACAGGTTGTCGCCACCGGACTCCACCAGGATCAGGTCCAGGCCGGGAAAGCGCCGGTTCAGTTGATCCACCGCTTCCAGGTTGATGGAGGCGTCTTCGCGAATGGCCGTGTGCGGGCAGCCGCCGGTTTCTACGCCGATGATTCGTTCCGGGGCCAAGGCTTGATTGCGCACCAGGAAGTCGGCGTCTTCGCGGGTATAGATATCGTTGGTGACCACCGCCAGGTTGTAGCGATCACGTAGCGCCAGGCATAGGGCCAGGGTCAGGGCGGTCTTGCCGGAGCCGACCGGGCCGCCGATACCGACACGCAGGGGTTGTGTGTTCATGTGTTTCTCCTAGGAACGAAACAGGCGGCTGTACTGGCGCTCATGGGCCATGCACGCCAGGGACAAGCCGAACGCGGCGCTGCCGTAATGGTGGGGGTCGATTTGGCTGGCGTGTTGCTGGGCTTGTTGCAGCAGCGGCAGCAGTTCGCTGGTCAGGCGCTGGGCGGCTTGTTGGCCCAGGGGCAAGGTTTTCATCAGCACGGCCAGTTGGTTTTCCAGCCAGCTCCATAGCCAGGCCGCGAGTGCGTCGTCCGGGTTGATGCCCCAGGCGCGTGCGGCCAAGGCCCAACCCAGAGCCAGGTGCGGTTCGCCCAGCTGGCCGAGAAACTCTCGGGCCACGGCATCCAGCTCCGGCAAGCCGTTAAGCAACTGTTGCAAGGAATAGCCCATCTGCCGGCTCTCTTGAAACAGCTCACGGGTTTCGCGGCTGGCGCGATGTTCTTCACACCGTTGCAGCAGTCGCGGCCAGTCCTGCTCGGCGGCGGCCTGGCAATGGGCGAGCAGCAGTGGCGCTTCGAAGCGGGCGAGGTTGAGCAGCAGTTGGTCGCTGATCCAGCGCCGGGCACTGGCAGGGTCGCACACGCGGGCTTGCTCCACGGCCATTTCCAGGCCCTGGGAATAGCTGTAGCCGCCAATCGGCAATTGCGGACTGGCCAGACGCAGCAGCGCCCAGGCTGGGTTCATGGGCGCACGCCGAACTGATGCAGTTTGGGCGGATAGTTGAAGTCTTCGTCGCCGTGGCGCGAATGATGATGGCCACCGCCATAGGCGCCGTGCTCCGGTTGAAACGGTGCCTCGATGGTTTCAGTGGTGGCCCCTAATTGGTCGAGCATGGCCTTGAGCACGTAGTCATCGAGCAGGCGCAGCCAGTCGTCGCCCACTTGCAGGGCGACGTGGCGGTTGCCCAGGTGGTAGGCAGCGCGCGTCAGTTCGAAGGCATTGCTGCAGGTGACGTGCAGCAGCTGTTCAGGCCGCGCGCAGACACGTACGACACGTCCGTCTTCAGCCTGCAGGAATTCGCCATCGTGAAGCGGCGGTTGACCGCGCTCCAGAAACAGGCCGACGTCTTCACCGTCGGCACTGAAACAGCGTAGGCGGCTTTTGCTGCGCGCCTCGAAATTTAGCAGCAGTTGGGCGGCCCAGAGGGTTTGGGGGGCGATTCGGCGGTGGATCACCAGCATCAGAAAGCTTCCAGCTATGAGCGATAAGCAAGCTAGAGCAAGGGGCTTGCCAATCACGCCAGGAGCGGGAATTCCCTGTAGGCAGGCACCTTGTGCCTTCTGATGAAGCAGGGGGCTGCCCCAAGATGTTTCATTTTGGTGCGCGGGTGGATGTATAGCACCGGATTCGAGCGTTCGGCGTTGAATTACACGGCGCTGCGCATGAAACCTCTTTCATCATTCATCTGCCCCGCACTACCGTGGAGATGCACCGTTCAACGGCGGCCACGGCCAAGCGTTTTCACGCCGTGCGCTGAGTTATTCGGTGCTGCCCAGTCCTTGCCAGTGCTTGAGACCGATAAAGATAAAGCGCAACTGCTGGGTGATTTTGGCCTGTGGCGTCAGGTGCGCCGGCAGGGCTTCGGCGGGCGGGTCGATGATGTCGGGCAGGGTGGCGAACACGCTTTTGACGATCAGGTCGGCCATGACGTGCAAGCCCTCGGCATTCAGGTGTTGCAGCTTGGGCATCAAGGTCAGGTCGGCCGCAAGGTCCGAGGTGATGTCTTCACGCAAGGCACCGATAGCTTGGCGTACTGCCAGGCAACCACCGTATTGTTCTCGGGCCAGGAACAGGAATTGCGAGCGGTTGGCGGCTACGACGTCGAGAAAAATTCGCACCGAGGCATCGATGATGCCGCCCATGACGAACTCGTTATGACGCACCAGGCGAATCGTTGCGCGAAAGGTTTGGCCGACTTCGTTGACCAATACCAAGCCCAATTGATCCATATCGGCAAAGTGGCGGTAGAAACCGGTGGGCACGATGCCAGCGGTCTTGGCCACTTCTCGCAGGCTCAGGCTGCCGAACCCACGGCCACACTCCATCAAATGGCGGGCTGCGTCCATCAGGGCGAGGCGGGTCTGTTGCTTCTGTTCGGCGCGGGGCAGCATTGGCAGGCAGGCTTTGTGGACAAGGACAGCGTCGCACTCTAGCAAAACAACTTTACTGGCGTCGAACTTGAGGCGGGGCAAAGGTGTTGCGGATCACACAAAGTCAAAGCCCGATCCAGAGATCGGGCTTTTTTCCAGGGCCAGCACGGGCTTAACTCGCTGCTTGATGCAGTTCTTGCAGACGGTCAGCACCGCCTTCGGCAACAGCGTTGCGTTCCAACAGACGATCAGCGCCGCCTTCAACCAGGCCTTTCTCTTCCAGGCGATCACGGCCACCTTCGGCAACACCTTCGGTGTAAGCACGTTTGTTGGCTTGTTCGGCGCCGCCTTCAACCAGACCTTTCTGTTCGAGGCGATCACGACCACCTTCGGCCAGGGTCTGGCTGATGTGTGCGGCGTCAGTCTTGATTTGTGGGGTGACCTGTTCAGCGGCTGGCAGGGCAAATGCGCTGGTAGCCAGGACGGACAGTGCGAAGCTAAGCAGTAATTGGCGTTTCATGAGAGGTTGCTCCTTGGGAGGGCGATAAATTGGGTACAGGGCTAATGCTACTCTCGATAAGTTGATATAAAAGTTCATAAAGACAATGGTAATAATCAACAGAATTGATTGTTCTCGGCAAAGGCTCTAGGTCCGGGCTCTCAAGCACGGGCTTTTGCACCGTGCTGGGTATTTTTGACACGAACGTGGGTAACAACGGTGCGCCGTTGATGATTGAGATTGTCCGATTGGTCAGGAAAGGCGGTTTTTTCAGCTTAATTGGCGCTTGGGTTAAACCCCCAGGCCGTTTGTCAGTCGTAGCCATATAGGCTGTAGTCCTAAGGTGCGCCGCAACGCGCACGCTCAGCCGTATTCAGGAGCCCTGTGCAATGACGCGCACTCGTAAAATTCTCGCCTGGAGCTGCGCCAGCTTCGCTCTGTTAATCGCCGTCGTGGTATTGATCCTGGTGTTCTTCGATTGGAACCGGATCAAGCCCCCCCTCAATGCCAAGATCTGCGAAGAGCTGCATCGTCCCTTTGCCATCAATGGCAACCTGGCCGTGGTCTGGCAGCGCGAGCCCGACGAAGGTGGCTGGCGCGCCTGGATTCCCTGGCCCCACGTAGTGGCCGAGGACCTGACGCTGGGCAACCCCGAGTGGTCGAAAAAGCCGCAGATGGTCACGTTGAAACGTGTGGAGTTTCGCATCGCGCCGTTGCCATTGCTGGCCCAGCGCGTGGTCATTCCGCGTATCGACCTCACCGAACCGAGCGCCGAGTTGCAGCGCCTGGCCGACGGCCGTGCCAACTGGGCCTTCCAGTTTGACCCCAAGGATCCGAATGCAGAGCCGTCCAACTGGGTGGTAGACATCGGCGCCATTGGTTTCGACAAGGGCCACGTTACCCTCGACGACCAAACCCTCAAGACCCAGCTCGATGTGTTGATCGACCTGCTGGGCAAACCGATTCCCTTCAGTGAAATCGTCGGTGATAGCGACACCAAAAAAGCCCAGGAGAAGGGCTCGGTGCCACAGGATTACGCCTTCGGCCTCAAGGTCAAAGGCCAATACCACGGTCAGAAACTAGCCGGCACTGGCAAGATCGGTGGTCTGCTGGCTTTGCAGGACGCGACCAAGCCGTTCCCGCTGCAAGCCCAGGTGAAGATCGCCGACACCAGTATCGCCCTGGCCGGCACCCTGACCGACCCGCGGAACCTCGGCGCCCTGGATCTACGCCTGAAACTGTCCGGCAGCAGCCTGGGCAACCTGTACCCGCTGACGGGCGTCACCCTGCCGGATTCGCCGGCCTATTCCACCGACGGTCACCTGATCGCCAAGCTGCATGAGGCGGGCGGTGCGTCGTTCCGCTACGAGAACTTCAACGGCAAGATCGGCAGCAGTGATATCCACGGCAACCTGGCGTACGTCGCCAGCCAGCCGCGGCCCAAGCTCAGCGGTGCGCTGGTGTCCAATCAACTGCTGCTGGCTGACCTTGCGCCCTTGATCGGCGCCGACTCCAACGCCAAGCAAAAAGCCCGTGGAGGGATGAGCAAGCAGCCGGCGACCAAGGTGCTGCCGGTGGAAGAGTTTCGCACCGAGCGCTGGCGCGACATGGACGCCGATGTTGAACTCACCGGCAAACGCATCGTCCACAGCACCGACTTGCCGTTCACCGATCTCTACACGCACCTGGTGCTCAATGATGGCGAATTGAGCCTGGAACCCCTGCGTTTTGGCGTGGCCGGCGGCAAGCTCGACGCGCAGATTCGCCTCAATGGCCGCGTCACGCCTATGGACGGCCGGGCAAAACTGACGGCGCGCAACTTCAAGCTCAAGCAGCTGTTTCCCACTTTCGAACCGATGAAAACCAGCTTCGGTGAACTCAATGGCGATGCCGATATCGCCGGGCGTGGTAACTCCGTGGCGGCGCTGCTGGGCAGTGCCAATGGCGATCTGAAGATGTTGATCAACGACGGCGCCATCAGCCGCAGCCTGATGGAAATCGCCGGGCTCAACGTGGGTAACTACGTGGTCGGCCGCCTGTTTGGCGACAAGGAAGTGAAGATCAACTGCGCGGCGGCGGACTTCGGCATCAAGACCGGCCTGGCCACCACTCGGCTGTTTGTGTTCGATACCGAGAACGCCATCATCTACGTTGATGGCACGGTGAATATGGCCAGTGAACAACTGGACCTGACCATTACACCCGAGTCCAAAGGCTTTCGGCTGTTTTCCCTGCGCTCACCGCTGTACGTCGACGGGCCATTTATCAAGCCCAATGCCGGGGTGAAAGCGGTGCCGTTGATGTTGCGGGGGGCGGGGATGGTCGCGCTGGGTGTGATCGCAGGTCCTGCTGCCGGCTTGCTGGCGCTGGTGGCGCCAAGTGGCGATGAGCCCAACCAGTGTGCACCGTTGCTGCAACAGATGAAGGAAGGCAAGGCCCCGAAGACGGTGAAAGGCTGACGCGGGCGTGATCATTCCCACGCTCCGCGTGGGAATGGTCGTGGGAAAGGTTTACAGGTCCTGCAGAATATCCGCCATGTCATCGGCGTGTTCTTCTTCCTGGGCCAGAATGTCTTCGAAGATCCGCCGGGTGGTCGGATCTTTATCGCCGATGTACTGGATGATCTCGCGGTAGCTGTCCACCGCGATCCGCTCGGCCACCAGGTCTTCGTAGACCATTTCCTTCAAGGTATTGCCCGCAACGTATTGCGCGTGGGAATTCTTCGACAGCAGGTCCGGGTTGAATTCCGGCTCGCCGCCCAACTGCACGATGCGCTCAGCCAGCTTGTCGGCGTGCTCCGCTTCCTGCTTGGCATGCTCCAGGAACTCCTCGGCGGCGACATGGGCTTTAATGCCGTTGGCCATAAAGTAATGACGCTTGTAGCGCAGCACGCAGACCAGTTCCGTGGCCAGCGACTCGTTAAGCAGGCGCAGGACTTCCTGGCGGTCGGCGTCGTAGCCTTCGGTTACGGCGCCGTTCTCGACGTTCTTGCGGGCGCGCGCTCGCAGTGTGGCTACGTCAGACAAATGTGAGTCAGTCATCTCATTCTCCTCAGGGCGATATCCGGTTTGCGCCACGCTCTGACGGCGTGATCGCTCCAAGTTGTGAGTGCCGCGTCACACAAAAAGTTTTATTGGATGTCACTGTGCGTGTCCGGACAGCCGCGCCTCCTCCTGTAACCACTGGAAAAACGCCCTGACCGGTGGATGCCGCTCGCGTCCAGGTACGCACAGCGCGCTGTACCCCGCGCCGTCGACGCTGACCTGGGGCCTATAAGGCACCAGCAAACCGCTGGCCACGCTTTGTGAAACCAGGATGTTACTGGCCAACACCAGGCCCTGGCCGGCAATCGCCGCTTGAAGGGCGTAGTGCTCTTCGTCGTATTCGCGTATCGACTTGGCTTGCTGCAGCCAATGCTCGCCGGCCTTGTCACACCAGGCTTGCCAGCCCAAGGCGTAGAGCTTGGAGTTGTGCCAGCGCACGCTGATCAGCGTCGGGGGCTGAGTGCTTGCCAATGCCACTTGTTCGGGTGAGCCATAGACCGCGAAACACTCATCGAACAGGCACAGGCCGTACAGGTTGAGGTAATTGTCGAGGCTGTAGCGAATCACCAGGTCGATACTGGCGTCTTGTTGCAAATCCACCACGTCGCAGTGGGTGTCCAGGCGCAGGTTGATCCCCGGATGAGCGGCATAAAAACGCCCCAGCCGTGGCACCAACCACAGGGCGGCGAAGGCCGGCGTCGTGGAAAGCGTGAGGTTGCCGACGCTGCGTTGCGGGCGCAGGGTGTCGACGCTTTGCGCTACCTCCAGCAGCGCGCCGTGCAGGCTGTGGAACAACCGCTCGCCACATTCGGTCAGCCTTACCTGGCGCGGCAGGCGTTCGAACAGCGCCACCCCCAGCCAGGTTTCCAGGGAGCGGATCTGATGGGACACCGCTGTCGGCGTCACCGACAGTTCCAGGGCTGCCGCCTTGAAGCTGAGCAGGCGCGATGCGGATTCAAAGGCGCGCAGGGCGGTGAGGGGCAGCGAGGCAAACATGGCGGGCTCCATGGATGAATTTATTTCATTCTGCGTAACTATTGCTCATTTGTTGGGTGGACTCGACAGCACTAGTTTGCTGGTAAGAAAGTCGACCATTCAGGTCGCCTGAGTCTAGCCCGTGAAGGCCTTATAGATGAATAGAATGCTTGCGATCCATGCCAGCCCCCGTGGCGAGCGCTCCCACTCCCGGCGCCTGACGGAAGTGTTTCTCGACACCTGGCAAACCGCCAACCCTGATACGCGGCTGACCCGACGGGAAGTCGGCCGGGCCTTTATCCCCCATGTCAGCGAAGCGTTCGTCGCGGCGAACTTCTACCCCGAACCCCATGCGCGCCCCCTGGCCATGCAGGCAGACCTGCAATTGAGCGATGAACTGGTGGGCGAGTTGATCGGTCACGACCTGTTGGTGATTTCCACACCGATGTACAACTTCGGCCTGCCCAGCGGGCTCAAGGCCTGGATCGACCACATTGTGCGCATGGGCCTGACCTTCAACGTCACTCAGGACAGCCAGGGCTGCGCCCAATACCAGCGTTTGCTGCTGGGCAAGAAGGCGCTGATCATCACCAGTCGCGGCGGCAGCGGGTTTGGTCCGGGGGGCGAGAACGAAGCGATGAATCACGCTGATCCACACCTGCGCACAGCCCTGGGCTTTGTTGGTATCGACGACATCACTGTGATTGCCGCCGAAGGTGAAGAGTCCGTCCCAGAAGCGTTCCGCCGCTCCAGTGATGACGCCGAGCGCCAGTTGCGCGTGTTGGCGCGGGCGTTCTGAGGAGGCCTGGACTTTTCTGCTGATCACCGCCGCAGTGGTGGGGCTCAAGTAGTGTCATGAGTTGGTCGTTAATTCGTCATATTGGTTTGCCGGTGGTTCGTCTAGGATGGCGCTCATCGGCTCACTTTCAAGGACGTTCGCCCCATGCCTCAGTCATTGGCAACACGTTATCCCCTGGTACTGGTGCCGGGCATGCTTGGGTTTGTGCGCCTGGTGGTGTACCCGTACTGGTACGGTATTGTCCCGGCGTTGCGTGCGGGCGGCGCGCAGGTCGTTGCGGTGCAGGTGGCGCCGCTCAACTCCAGCGAGGTGCGTGGCGAGCAGTTGCTGGCGCAGATCGAGACGATTCGCCGGGAGACCGGTGCCGATAAGGTCAACTTGATCGGCCATAGCCAGGGCTCGCTGACGGCGCGTTATGCGGCGGCAAAGCGTCCTGAGTGGGTGGCGTCGGTGACGTCGGTGGCCGGCCCCAATCATGGCTCGGAACTGGCGGATCACATCCATAGCCATTACCCGGCCAACAGCGCCAAGGGCCGAATCATGAGTGTGGTGCTACGTCTGATCGGTGCCGTGATGAGCCTGCTGGAAACCGGTTACCGCGGTCCGCGTTTTGCGGCGGATATCCACGCCTCTCATCAGTCGCTGACCAGTGAAGGCGTGGCCCTGTTCAATCGCCAGTATCCCCAGGGGCTGCCGGATACCTGGGGCGGGCAGGGCGCTGGGGAGGTCAACGGGGTGCGTTACTACTCCTGGTCCGGCACCTTGCAGCCGGGCAAAACCGATCGCGGGCGCAACCTGCTGGACGGCACGAACCGCAGTTGCCGGTTGTTTTCCCGCACATTCGTCCGGGAGAAAGACCAGTGTGACGGCATGGTCGGGCGCTACAGTTCGCACTTGGGAACGGTGATCGGCGATAACTACCCGCTGGACCACTTCGATATCGTCAACCAGTCACTGGGGCTGGTGGGCAAGGGCGCGGAACCGATCCGGTTGTTTACTGAGCATGCCCAGCGGTTGAAGGCTGCCGGGATTTAGCCAGCAACCCTGACCTTGCCCCCAATCGGCGTGGTCCAGCGCTCCGACAAAATCACCCCACCCAAGGTCAGCACTCCGCCCACCAAGTGATACAGCGCCAACTGCTCCTTCAACACCACCGCCGCAATCAGCGCGGTAATCAATGGCAGCAGATTGAAAAACAATGTGGTGCGGCTTGGGCCCAGGGTCTTGACCGAATGCATCCAGGCCAAGGGTGCGATCATCGAGGCCAGCAGGCAGGCGTACAGCACCAGCGGGATATTCGACCAGCCTAGTCCGGTTTTTTCGGATACGAGGAATAGCGGAAACAGCACCACCACCGCCACCAGCACCTGCAAATACAGCAGCACCAGCGGTGGCAGGCGCAACTGCCATTTTTTCAGCAGCGTGCTGTAGATCGCGTAGGCCAGTGTGGCCACCAGCATCATGCCGTCACCCAGGTTCAGCCCATGTCGCAGCAGCGCGCCAAGGCTGCCGGACGAGACCACCACCAGCACCCCGGCGAACGACAGCACTGCACCGGTCAATGCACCCAATGTCAGGCTCTGGCCGAGGCTGATGATGGCGGCGGCCAGGGTCATCAGCGGCATCAGCGACAGGATGATGCCCATGTTGGTGGCCGTGGTCAGGGTTGCCGCGTAATACGCCAGGCTCTGATACACCGCCATGCCCAGCACACCGAGGATGAAAATCTTGCCCAGGTTGGGGCGAATCAACGGCCAGTTGGCAATGACCGGCTTGAGCATGAACGGGGTGAACAGAATTCCCGCCAGCAGCCAGCGGTAAAAGCCGATCTCGGCGGGGAAGATCGAACCCACCGCGAGCTTGTTGATCACGGTATTGCCAGCCCAGATAAAAATGGCCAGTAACGGATAAGCGTATTGCATCGAAAGGAACCAGAAACGTTAGCGAGCGATGATTATCCTTTGTCTGGATCGAAGCCTATACTTCGATCCGGCCATACGACCTTTGAATCCAGACAATATGTGCAAGAAATACATCAACCTTCCCGATTTCGCTGCGCTGCCGGCCCCGGTGTACTTCCGCTACTCCGAGTTCGAGGCCGACACCCACGCCAGTGCCCACCAGCACGCCTGGGGCTCCCTGGATTACTCGGCCCGTGGCGTGATGCGCTTTGAAGTGGCCGGCAGCCGCTTCATGTCGCCGCCGCAATACGCAGTGTGGATTCCGCCGAACACCCAGCATAGTTCCTACAACGCCCAGGCGATTGTCTACCGCTCGGTGTATCTGGCGCCGGAACTCTGCGAACAACTGCCCAACGTGCCGAGCACCCTGACCATCAGTGACATCCTCAAGGCGATCCTCAGTGATTTCGCCGAGCGCGACGTGAACATCCCTCAGAACGATGCCGACGTGCGCCTGGCCCAGGTTTTGGTGGACCAACTCAAGCAGGCGCCGGTGCATGATTGTTTCCTGCCTTACGCCAGCAACCCCGGCCTGCTCAGCGTGCTGGAAGGGATGCAGGCTGCGCCTGGCGACAACCGGCCGTTGGCGCAGTGGGCGGTCCAGGTGCATGTCAGTGAGCGCACCCTGGCCCGGCAATTTGTTCGCGAACTGGGCATGGGTTTCGGCGAGTGGCGCCAGCGCCTGCGCTTCCTGGTGGCCATCGAAGCGCTGGACAGCACCCGTAGCGTCCAGGAAGTGGCTTTTGACTTGGGCTACAGCACCGCGTCGGCCTTTATCGCCATGTTTCAGCGCCAGGCCGGCTGCACGCCGGAGCACTATCGACGGACGAATATACGTAGCAGGTGAAGGTGTAACAGGCTTTGTCTACACTGCAGGGGAGGCCGTGCTCCTCGGCACGGTAACAGGGAGAAAACTCCATGAAGATGTTGCGTATTCCGTTGTTGATGATGGGCCTGCTGATCTGTTCCCAGGGTTTTGCTGCAACTGCCCAGCAAAACAAAATGACCACCTGCAACGCCGAAGCCACCACCAAGACGCTCAAGGGTGATGAGCGCAAAGCCTACATGAGCACCTGCCTCAAGGCCGCTCCGGCTGCCAACGATGCCAAGACATTGACTCCCCAGCAGCAGAAGATGAAAGATTGCAATGCCACTGCCAAGATCAAAGCCCTGGCAGGTGATGCGCGCAAGACCTTTATGAGCACCTGCCTGAAGAAATAATAGCCTCGTGCCATAGAAGGCTGCGACACTCGCACACAGCCCTCTGTAGGCGCGAGCTTGCTCGCGATGAACGTAAGATCAGTGCGTTTATTCAGAATGAGCGCGTTATCGTTAACGCCCATCGCGAGCAAGCTCGCTCCTACAGCATCCTTTAACGCCGTTCGTTTTGAGGCTGTATGCCAACGTTTTCTCAGCGTCATGTGTTGTTACTGGCCAGCTACATCATCATTTTCGGCGGGTTATTGCTGGTACTGCCGTTGAAGCTGCTGCCCAGCCTCTTGGCTGGCCTGCTGGTCTTTGAACTGGTCAATATGCTCACCCCGCAGTTGCAGCGGTTGATCGAAGGTCGGCGCGCGCGCTGGCTGGCGGTGGCATTGCTGGGCACCTTGATCGTCAGCGTGCTGGCGCTGGTTTTTGCCGGCGCCATCAGTTTCCTGCTGCACGAAGCGGAAAATCCCGGGGCGTCCCTGGATAAATTCATGGGCGTGGTAGACCAGGCGCGTGGGCAACTGCCGCCGTTCCTCGATGCCTACCTGCCCGCCAGCGCCGCTGAATTTCGCATCGCCATCGGCGAATGGGTCAGTAAGCACCTGAGCGATTTGCAACTGGTGGGCAAGGACGCGGCGCACATGTTTGTGACGCTGCTGATCGGCATGGTCCTGGGGGCGATCATGGCCTTGCAGCGCGTGCCGGATCTGACCAAGCGCAAACCCCTGGCGGCGGCCTTGTTCGATCGCCTGCATCTGCTGGTCCAGGCCTTTCGCAACATCGTCTTCGCCCAGATCAAGATCGCCGCGCTCAACACGGTATTCACCGCCGTGTTCCTGGCCGTGGTCCTGCCGCTGTGCGGGATTCACCTGCCGCTGACCAAAACCTTGATCGTGCTGACCTTCCTGCTGGGCTTGCTGCCAGTGATTGGCAACCTGATGTCCAACACCCTGATCACCATCGTCGCGCTGTCGCTGTCGATTTGGGTCGCCGTGGCGGCGCTGGGTTACCTGATTGTGATCCACAAGGTGGAATACTTTCTTAACGCACGCATCGTCGGCGGGCAGATCAGTGCCAAGTCCTGGGAGTTGCTGTTGGCGATGTTGGTGTTCGAAGCAGCCTTCGGCCTGCCGGGGGTGGTGGCGGGGCCGATTTACTATGCGTACTTGAAGAGTGAGTTGAAGCTTGGGGGGATGGTTTAGGAGCAGCGGCAAGCTGTAGGAGCGAGCTTGCTCGCGAAAAACTCGAGAGCGCCGCGGTTAACCAGCAAGCCCGCGTTAGCGTTCACCACCTTCGCGAGCAAGCTCGCTCCTACAGCGTAAAGCTGCTCCTAGTCAGTACCCGTAGCGCTTGCTCGCCTCAATCGCGAGACCACTGCCAATACTGCCAAAGATATTACCTTCCACATGCCGCGCGTTCGGCAGCATCGCCGACACACTGTGGCGCAGCGCCGGAATGCCGCTGGAACCGCCGGTAAAGAACACCGTGTCCACTTGGGCCACATCCACCGAGGCATCGTCCAGCAATTGGGTGACGCTGTTGCGGATGCGTTCGAGCAGGTTATCGATGGCCGACTCGAACAACGCTCGGCTCAACTCAACGCTCAGGCCCGGCTCGACCCGGTCGAGCAGCACATGGCGGCTCTCGTCGCGGGTCAGTTGGATCTTGGTTTCTTCCACTTCCATCGCCAGCCAGTGCCCTGCACGTTGCTCGATCAGCTTGAACAGGCGGTCGATGCCGCCGGTATCCTCGATGTCGTAGCGCATGCTGCCCAAGGCCAACTGGGTCTTTTGCGAGTACACCGAGTTGATGGTGTGCCAGGTCGCCAGGTTCATGTGATGGCTGGTGGGCATATAGGCGCCGCTTTTCATGCGGCTGCCGTAGCCGAACAGCGGCATCATGCCCTGCAGGCTCAGTTGCTTGTCGAAGTCGGTCCCGCCGATGTGCACGCCGCCGGTGGCGAGAATATCGTCGTGGCGGTTGTCCAGGTCGCGCCGCTCAGGCGACAGGCGCACCAGGGAGAAGTCAGAAGTACCGCCGCCGATATCGACAATCAGGACAAGCTCTTCTTTTTCGATGGTCGACTCATAGTCAAACGCAGCGGCAATCGGCTCGTACTGGAAGGAGACTTCCTTGAAACCGATCTTGCGGGCGACGTCCACCAGGGTGTCTTCGGCTTCCTTGTCGGCCATCGGGTCGTCGTCAACAAAAAACACCGGGCGGCCCAGCACCACTTCTTCGAACTCACGCCCGGCGGTGGTTTCGGCGCGCTGCTTCAACTGGCCGATAAACAGCGCCAACAGGTCCTTGAACGGCATGGCCGTACCCAAAATACTGGTGTCGTGTTTGATCAGCTTGGAACCCAGCAGGCTCTTGAGCGAGCGCATCAGGCGGCCTTCGTAACCTTCTAGGTACTCGTGCAGCGCAAGGCGGCCGTAGACAGGGCGGCGCTCTTCGAAGTTGAAGAACACCACCGAAGGCAGGGTGATTTTGTCGTCCTCCAGCGCGATAAGCGTTTCCATGCCGGGGCGGATCCAGCCGACAGTGGAGTTGGACGTGCCAAAGTCGATGCCACAGGCACGGGCTGGGGATAGGTTTTTCATGTCTTTCGGGTTCCGGTTGAAAAACGGCCGCGCAGTGTATGCCACCCACGTTCAGATGCGTAGGCCGACTATCCGCTAAATACAACGGACTTGTTACCTTGAAAGGTCAGCGTTTGCCCCCAAATCCCCTCCATACGGTTGGTGGCTGACGCATTTATCAAGATTGTTCGTCACGCCGCCGATAAACTTCTGACGCACCCCTCGGTCACAAGATTGAGATCGGTCAATCCAAACGCCGCAAACAGGCGCATGCTGTGCCGCTGGCAGTGCGATATCGATAACGGATGGTGATGCCCCCGATGGACTTCAAAGACTATTACAAGATTCTCGGCGTAGAGCCGACAGCAGACGACAAGGCGATCAAGGCGGCCTATCGCAAGCTGGCACGTAAATATCATCCCGACGTCAGCAAGGAAAAGGATGCCGAAGCCAAGTTCAAGGACGCGTCCGAAGCCTATGAAGCGCTGAAAAGCGCCGACAAGCGCGCCGAATACGACGATTTGCGCAAGTACGGTCAGCATGGCCAGCCGTTCCAGGGCCCGCCAGGCTGGCAGAGCCGTGGCGGCTATGGCGGCAGTCAGGACACCGGCGATTTTTCGGATTTCTTCAGCTCGATCTTTGGCTCGCGTGGCAATGGCTTTGGTGGTGCCCAGGGCCATAGTGCCGGGCGTCGAGGACAAGATGTGGAAATGGAATTGCCGATCTTCCTGGAAGAGACCCTGTCCAACGAGTCCAAGCCGATCAACTTCCAGGTGCCGCAGTACAACGCGGCAGGCCAGCACGTCAGCAACACCACCAAAAGCCTGAACGTGAAGATCCCGGCCGGTGTGGCCGACGGCGAACGCATCCGCCTCAAGGGCCAGGGCGCGCCGGGCATTGGCGGCGGTGCCAATGGCGATCTGTACTTGATCATCAAGTTTGCGCCTCATCCGAAATTCGATGTGGAAGGTGAAAACCTGATCATCACCCTGCCGCTGGCTCCGTGGGAGTTGGTGCTGGGCACGGAAGTCGCGGTACCGACCCTCACCGGCAAGATCAACCTGAAAGTGCCGGCCGGCAGCCAGAACGGCCAGCGCATGCGCGCCAAGGGCCACGGCTTGCTGAACAAGGCCGGGCAGCGCGGTTATCTGTTTGTGCAACTCAAGGCAGTCATGCCCAAAAGCGCCGACGACGAGGTCAAGGCGTTGTGGCAGGAGCTGGCGAACAAGGCCGCTTTCGATCCGAGAGAATCATGGAGTAGCTAACGATGAGCAGTCCCCACGTGGTTCAAGTGAACATGACCGAGTTTTGTGAGGCCACCGATTTGTCGGTGGCCTACGTGATCGAGATCGTCGAACACGGCATCCTTGAACCGGAGGGGGCGAGTCCCGAGTCCTGGCGTTTTACCGATTACGAGTTGGCTGTGGCCAAGCGGGCATCGGCGCTGCGCAAGGACCTGGAGCTGGAATGGGAAGGCGTCGCCCTGGCGCTGGACCTGCTCGAAGAGGTCCAGCTACTGCGGTCCGAGAACCAGATGCTCAAGCAGCGGTTGGGGCGGTTGGTGCAAAACCCCTGACGCGGCTCACGCCTGCCGATGACCGGTCAGAACAGAAAATACCGCTGGGCCATTGGCAACACATCCGCCGGTTCACACCACAGCAGTACCCCGTCGGCCTTGACCTGATAGGTCTGCGGGTCGACTTCGATGTCTGGCAGGTAGTTGTTGTGGATCAGGTCGGTTTTCTGCACGTCCCGACAGCCTTTGACCACTGCGATCTGCTTCTTCAATCCCAGTGCTTGTGGCAAGCCGTCCGCCAGTGCCGCCTGGCTGATAAAGGTCAGGCTGGTAGCGTGCAGCGAGCTGCCAAAGCTGGCGAACATCGGCCGGTAGTGAACCGGTTGCGGCGTGGGGATCGAGGCGTTGGCGTCGCCCATGAGGCTTGTGGCAATCGCTCCGCCCTTGAGAATCAGGGTTGGCTTGACGCCAAAGAACGCCGGGCGCCACAGCACAAGATCGGCCCACTTGCCCACTTCGATGGAGCCCACTTCATGGCTGATACCGTGGGTGATCGCCGGGTTGATGGTGTACTTGGCGATGTAGCGCTTGGCGCGGAAGTTGTCGTTGCCCTCTCCGTCACCCGGCAGCGGGCCGCGCTGCTTTTTCATCTTGTCGGCGGTCTGCCAGGTTCGGGTGATGACCTCGCCGACGCGCCCCATGGCCTGGCTGTCGGAGCTGATCATCGAGAACGCGCCGAGGTCGTGGAGGATGTCTTCGGCGGCGATGGTTTCGCGGCGGATGCGGCTTTCGGCGAAGGCCACGTCTTCGGCAATGCTCGGGTCCAGGTGATGGCAGACCATCAACATGTCCAGGTGTTCGTCGATGGTGTTGCGGGTGAACGGCCGAGTCGGGTTGGTAGAGCTGGGCAGCACGTTGGGCAAGCCACAGGCCTTGATAATGTCCGGCGCATGGCCGCCCCCGGCGCCTTCGGTGTGGTAGGTGTGAATGGTGCGGCCCTTGAAGGCGGCGAGGGTGGCTTCGACGAAGCCGGATTCGTTGAGGGTGTCGCTGTGGATCGCCACTTGCACGTCGTACTGGTCCGCGACCGTCAGGCAGTTGTCGATACTCGCCGGCGTCGTGCCCCAGTCTTCGTGCAGCTTCAAGCCAATGGCGCCGGCCTTGACCTGTTCAATCAATGGCTGCGGCAGGCTAGCGTTGCCCTTGCCGGTAAAACCGATGTTCATCGGGAACGAATCCGATGCCTGGAGCATCCGCGCCAGGTGCCACGGGCCCGAGGTGCAGGTGGTGGCATTGGTGCCGGTGGCTGGGCCGGTGCCGCCGCCGATCATCGTGGTGACGCCGCTGGTCAGCGCTTCCTCGATTTGCTGTGGGCAGATGAAGTGCACGTGGGTGTCGATACCGCCGGCGGTAAGGATCATGCCTTCGCCAGCAATCACCTCGGTGCTGGCGCCGACGCAGATGGTCACGCCGGGCTGGATATCCGGGTTGCCGGCCTTGCCGATGGCGGCGATGCGGCCGTTTTTAAGGCCAACGTCGGCCTTGACGATGCCCCAGTGGTCGATGATCAGCGCGTTGGTGATTAGGGTATCGACCACTTCCGCGGCCAGCAGTTGGCTTTGGCCCATGCCATCGCGGATCACTTTGCCGCCGCCGAATTTCACTTCCTCGCCGTAGGTGGTGAAGTCTTTTTCCACTTCCACCCACAGCTCGGTGTCGGCCAGGCGGACCTTGTCACCGACGGTGGGGCCGAACATGTCTGCATAAGCTTGGCGGGAGATTTTCATTGGAAATCCTTGCGCATAGATGAGGTTCTACACTGATTTATTCTGGCAAACCGGCTTGTGTGGCGAACGGGCTTGCCACACAAGCCCGCTAGGCAAACAAATCTGTTCAATCCAGGTCGCCCATGATCCGCCCGGCAAAGCCATACACCCGGCGCAAGCCACTCAAGTCCACCAGCTCCACCTCGCGGCTCTGCCCCGGCTCAAACCGCACCGCCGTACCCGCTGCTATGTTCAGGCGCATGCCACGGCTGGCCGCACGATCAAATGTCAGTGCGTCGTTGGTTTCGAAAAAGTGGTAATGCGAGCCAACCTGGATCGGCCGGTCGCCGCTGTTGGCCACACTCAGGCTGAGGGTGCGGCGGCCGACATTGAGTTCAATGTCGCCAGGCCGGATTCGGTATTCGCCAGGAATCATTCAGGTTGTCCCAGGGTCTTGAAGTAGATGGCGGTCGAGCTGTAGCGTCCGTCCGGGCTTTGGCAGTAGTTGGGCAGTTCCCCGATCTTGATATAGGCCTGAGACTGGTAGAACGCTTCAGCCGGTGAGCCGACTTCGGTGTCCAGGTACAGCAGGCCGCGCTTGTACTGGCGAGCGCTTCGCTCCAGCGCATTTATCAATTGTTGGCCCAGGCCACGGCGTTGTGCCTCGTTGAGTACCAGCAACTTTTGCACCTCGGCGCGGTTCAGTCCGTTGGCTTTCTGGCACAGCGCCAGTTGCACGCTGGCCAGTACCTGTTCATCGCGAACCACCGCCCACAGCAACAGGCTGCCGTCTTCGATGCCGGCCTGCACGCTATTGAAATAGCTGCGGGCCTGGGCTTCGTCGAGGTCGGCCATGAAGCCGACCGATGCGCCGTGCTGCACGGCGTCCAGCAACAGCTCAATCAAGCCCTGGCGGTAATGGGCAAAGCTTTCAGCATTGACGAGGCGCAGGTGGGCGGCGTTCATCGGTTGTTACTCCTTGTCTACGGCTGGCGGCTCCGCGCCGGGGTTAAGCGTCAGTTGCATAAAGGTCAGGTCCAGCCAGCGGCCGAACTTGGTGCCCACTTGCGGCATCTGCCCGGTGATGGTGAAGCCCTGGCGCTCATGCAGGCGGATCGACGCCTGGTTGCCGCTTTCGATGGCGGCGACCATTACGTGTTTGTCGCAGGTTTTCGCCCGCTCGATCAGGGCTTCCATCAGGCGTGGACCGAGGCCCTTGCCGCGCTGGTCGTTGCGCACGTACACCGAGTGCTCGACGGTGTGGCGAAATCCCTCGAAGGGCCGCCAATCGCCAAATGAAGCGTAGCCGAGCACCTGATTGTCTTCGACCGCCACCAGGATCGGGTAGAACTGCGCCTGGCGCGCACTGAACCAGGCCTGGCGATTGCTCAGGTCCACCAGTTGCTCGTTCCAGATCGCCATGGTGTTGAGCACGGCATCGTTGTAGATATCGCGGATTGCCGGGAGGTCGCCGTGTACTGCATCACGAATCAGCATAGACATGGCTGGGCCTCAGGCGATGGGCTGGTGGACGGTCACCAGTTTGGTGCCGTCGGGGAAGGTGGCTTCTACCTGGATATCCGGGATCATTTCCGGGATGCCTTCCATCACTTGCTCACGGCTGAGCAGGGTGGTGCCGAAATACATCAAGTCGGCCACGGTCCGGCCATCGCGGGCGCCTTCCAGCAGTGCTGCCGAGATATACGCCATGGCTTCCGGGTAGTTGAGCTTCACACCGCGCGCCAATCGCCGCTCGGCCACCAGGCCTGCGGTGAAGATCAGCAGTTTGTCTTTTTCCCGAGGGGTCAGGTCCATCGTTCGAAGTCCGCTTTTGGGCAATTTAAAGAATGCGTGTTGTTCATGTGTTCCAGATCCTCGGTTCCAACGCCTCACGCCCAAGCAACGCCGGGCGTAGCAAGCGCCACAATTCAATCAGCCAGCCCCGCGCCAGCAAGGCTTCGCTGGCCAGGCAGCGTGCCACCAGCAAGCCGGGCAATTGCGTCAGGTCGCCGCGCACCGCATGGGGCAGCGAGCGACACTGTTCCAATAAGTCACTGTCGATTTCACCGGTCACCAACAACGTGGCAAACACCGATTTCCCATCCAGGCCAATCGGCGAGTCGAGCAAACCGTCGCCGCCCACAATGCGCTGGCGTTCGTGCCAGAGCAACTGGCCGTCGCGGCGGATATCCAGTTGGGACTGGAAGTGCCCAAGGTCGAAGCGCTCACCGCTGGCCGGTCGTCCCAGTGCCACCACGTCCCAGTAGAACAGCCGGGCGTCGCCTTGCAGGGCAATGCGCGTGGTGAGTTCGGCCTGGGCGGCGCTGAACACGATAGTTTCCTGGGGTAGCCATTCCAGGGTAGCGCCGGCTTCGACCGATAATTCCAGCTGTTGATAGGCCGGGCCGCCGGCGCGGTACCACTTGGCGGCCCCGGGGCTGGTCAGTTGCGCCCAGGCGCCTTCGCCGACATGGGCGTTGATGTCCAGCCTATCACCCCCGGCAATTCCGCCCGGCGGGTGGACGATAATGTGCTGGCACACCTCGGGGCCTTCGGCGTACAGGTGCTTTTGTACCCGCAGAGGGCCCTTGTGGCGGCGCAGGACCGGGCGCGTGGTGTCGCCAACGCGCGCGTAGGCCAGTGTAAGCTCGGCATGCCAGTTGGGGGTGAACAGGGCGGGGGATACAGGCAGGTTCATGGTCAGTGCTTATTGTCAGGACGCTACAGATTAGATGGTAACCAGGCCGCGTACACCGTCGGCTTCCATATTTTCTCCACGGCCCTGCTGGACGATTTCACCCCGTGACATCACCAGGTACTGATCAGCCAGTTCGGCGGCAAAATCGTAGAACTGCTCCACCAGCAGGATCGCCATGTCGCCACGGGCAGCGAGCTTTTTGATCACCACGCCGATTTCCTTGATCACCGACGGCTGGATGCCTTCGGTGGGCTCATCCAGAATCAACAGGCGCGGACGACTGGCCAGCGCTCGGCCAATCGCCAGTTGCTGTTGCTGGCCGCCAGACAAGTCGCCGCCCCGGCGTTGTTTCATTTGCAGCAGCACCGGGAACAATTCGTAGATAAAAGCCGGGACTTCCTTGGCTTCGGTGCCAGGGAAGCGGGACAGGCCCATCAACAGGTTTTCTTCCACGGTCAGTCGCCCGAAAATCTCCCGGCCCTGGGGTACGTAGGCGATCCCCGCGTGCACCCGCTGGTGCGGCTTGAAGCCGGTGATGGTCTTGCCTTCCCAGTTCACTGCGCCCTCTTTTGCCGGCAGCAGGCCCATCAGGCATTTGAGCAACGTGGTCTTGCCCACGCCGTTGCGGCCCAGTAGGCAGGTGACTTCGCCGACGTTCACGTCAAACGAAAGGCCCCGCAGGATATGGCTACCGCCGTAGTATTGGTGCAACTTGTCGACGTGCAGCATGTTCAAAATCTCCTCAATTTCAGAGCCTATTGTGGCGAGCGGGCTTGCCCGCGTTGGGCTGCGTAGCAGCCTCAATAGAGTCACCGCATACCGTCAGTTAGAACGCGGCGTTTGGTTTTTGGGCCGCTTCGCAGCCCAACGCGGGCAAGCCCGCTCGCCACAAACAGCGCCTGTTAGCGACCGAGATACACCTCGATCACCCGCTCATTTTCCTGCACCTGTGCAAGCGACCCTTCGGCCAACACGCTGCCCTGGTGCAACACCGTCACATGGTCGGCAATCGAGCCGACAAAGCCCATGTCGTGTTCCACCACCATCAACGAATGCTTGCCCGCCAGGCGCTTGAACAGTTCGGCGGTGAATTCGGTTTCGGCGTCGGTCATGCCCGCCACCGGTTCGTCCAGCAGCAACAGTTGCGGGTCTTGCATCAGCAACATGCCGATTTCCAGGAACTGCTTCTGACCGTGGGACAGCAAGCCGGCCGGGCGATGGACCGAGGCGGTGAGGCGAATGGTGTCCAGCACTTCGTCGATGCGATCCCTCTGTTCACCACTCAGGCGCGCCCGCAGGCTGGCCCATACCGACTTGTCGGTCTTCTGCGCCAGCTCCAGGTTTTCGAACACGCTCAGGGCTTCGAACACCGTAGGCTTTTGGAACTTGCGACCGATCCCGGCCTGAGCGATCTGCACTTCGCTCAGCGATGTCAGGTCCAGGGTTTCACCGAACCAGGCCTTGCCGTGGCTGGGTCGGGTCTTGCCGGTGATCACGTCCATTAGCGTGGTCTTGCCCGCGCCATTGGGGCCGATAATGCAGCGCAGTTCACCGACGCCGATATACAGGTTCAGGTCGTTGAGGGCCTTGAAACCGTCGAAGCTGACGCTGATATCTTCCAGGGTCAGGATGGTGCCGTGGCGGGTATTGAGGCCCTTGCCCGCCGCCTGGCCGAGGCCAATGGCGTCGCGGCTGGTGCCTTGGTCCTTGTTGGGTTCCAGGATCGGTTCGAGCATGAACTCAGCCGTTGCAGTGACTCTCATTATTCGCCCCTCTTCTTCAGCAGACCGATTACACCCTTGGGCAAGTACAGGGTAACGATGATGAACAGGGCTCCAAGGAAGAACAGCCAGTACTCGGGGAAGGCCACGGTAAACCAGCTCTTCATGCCGTTGACCACCCCTGCGCCCAGCAGCGGGCCGATCAGCGTGCCGCGCCCGCCCAGTGCCACCCACACGGCAGCTTCAATGGAGTTGGTCGGTGACATTTCGCTGGGGTTGATGATCCCTACTTGCGGCACATACAACGCACCCGCCAGGCCACACAGCACCGCACTCAAGACCCAGACAAACAACTTGAACCCACGCGGGTCGTAGCCACAGAACATCAGACGGTTCTCGGCATCGCGCAGCGCCGTCAGCACCCGGCCGAACTTGCTTTGCGCCAGGCGCCAGCCGATGTACAGGCTCGCTACCAGCAACAGCACGGTGGCGAAAAACAGCACTGCTCGCGTTCCCGGTTCGGTGATGCCAAAGCCGAGAATGCTGCGAAAATTGGTAAAGCCGTTATTGCCGCCAAAGCCCGTTTCGTTGCGAAAGAACAGCAGCATCCCGGCGAAGGTCAACGCCTGGGTCATGATCGAGAAATACACGCCCTTGATCCGCGAGCGGAAGGCGAAGAACCCGAACACCAGCGCCAACAACCCCGGCGCCAACACCACCAGGCACATCGCCCAGAGGAAGTGATTGGTACCGACCCAATACCACGGCAACTCAGTCCATGACAGGAAGGTCATGAATGCCGGTAGTTCATCACCAGAGGCCTGGCGCATCAGGTACATGCCCATGGCGTAACCACCGAGGGCAAAGAACAAGCCGTGGCCCAGGGACAACATCCCGGCGTAACCCCAGACCAGATCCAGGGCCAGCGCGACGATGGCGTAGCAGAGGATCTTGCCCACCAGCGTCAGGGTATAAGCCGAGACGTGCAGCGGGTTTTCCGGCGACAGCAGGGAGCACAGCGGCAGGGCCAGCAGCAGGGTCAGGATCACCACACCGACGGCAATCGTCACCTTGGGACCGGCCTTTTGCGTGGCCGTCAGTATTAATGGCTGGTTCATCAGTCGATCACCCGTCCTTTCAGTGCGAAGAGTCCTTGCGGGCGTTTCTGGATAAACAGAATGATCAGCGCGAGGATCAGGATCTTGCCGAGCACGGCGCCGATCTGCGGCTCAAGAATCTTGTTGGTGATCCCCAAACCGAAAGCGGCCATGACGCTGCCGGCCAACTGGCCGACGCCGCCGAGCACCACCACCAGGAACGAGTCGATGATGTAGCTCTGGCCCAGGTCCGGGCCGACGTTGCCAATTTGACTCAAGGCCACGCCACCCAAGCCTGCGATGCCGGAACCGAGGCCAAAGGCGAGCATGTCGACGCGCCCGGTGGGTACGCCGCAGCAGGCGGCCATGTTGCGGTTCTGGGTCACTGCTCGCACATTGAGGCCCAGGCGGGTCTTGTTCAGCAGCAGCCAGGTCAGCACCACCACAAATAGGGCGAAGGCGATGATGACGATGCGGTTGTACGGCAGCACCAGATTGGGCAGCACTTGAATTCCGCCCGACAACCAGGCTGGGTTGGCCACTTCGACGTTTTGCGCACCGAACACCAGGCGCACCAGTTGGATCAGCATCAGGCTGATGCCCCAGGTGGCGAGCAGTGTTTCCAAGGGCCGGCCGTAGAGGTGACGAATCACTGTGCGCTCCAGGGCCATGCCTATGGCGGCGGTGACAAAAAACGCCACCGGCAGCGCGATCAGCGGATAGAACTCGATGGCCTGGGGCACGTAGCGCTGCATCAGCAACTGCACCACATAGGTGGAGTAAGCGCCGAGCATCAGCATCTCGCCGTGGGCCATGTTGATCACCCCGAGCAAGCCGAAGGTGATCGCCAAACCGAGGGCCGCCAGCAGCAGGATCGAACCCAGGGACATGCCACTGAAGGCCTGGCCGAGGATTTCGCCCACCAGCAGTTTGCGCTTGACCTGGGCCAGACTGGTTTCGGCGGCGGTGTGCACGGCGGCGTCGGTTTCCACGCCTGGGGCCAGCAGGCTTTCCAGGCGGGTGCGGGCCAGCGGATCGCCGGTGTTGCCGAGTAGGCGCACGGCGGCCAGGCGTACGGCCGGGTCGGTGTCCACCAGTTGCAGGTTGGCCAGGGCCAGGCTCAGGGCGGCGTGGACGTCGTCGTTGGTCTCAGCGGCGAGTTGCTGGTCGAGCAATTTCAGCTGCGCAGGTTGGGCGCTTTTTTGTAGGGTTTGCGCTGCGGCCTGGCGAATCCTGGGATCGGCGGCGAGTAGTTGCTGGCTGGCTTGCACGTTGTCGATCAGGCCGCGCAGGCGGTTGTTCAGGCGTACGTTTTTGGTTTCGCCGTTGACCGTGAGTTGGCCTTGTTGCAGGGCGTTGACCAACTCGATGCGGGCCAGATCGGGCTGGGCGGCCCAGTCTTGCAGCAGCGTGGCTTGTTGGGCCGGGTTGGCTGCCAGGAAATCGTCGGCATCGCCTGCGTGTGCGGCCAATGGCAGCACAAACAGGACGGCCAGGATGAAGCGGTAAAGGGCAGTAGGCATATCAGTGGGCCTTGCGCGGACAATGTGGGAGCCGGGCTGTTGTGGTGAGGGAGCAAGCTCCCTCACCACAGGTTATTGGCCAGTCTCCGTGGCTCAGTTGCTCTTCACGGCATAGTCAGGCTTCTTGTCATTGCCCTGAATGTACGGGCTCCAGGGTTGGGCACGGACCGGCTCGTTGGTTTGCCACACCACAGAGAACTGCCCGTCAGCCTGGATCTCGCCGATCATCACCGGCTTGTGCAGGTGGTGGTTGGTCTTGTCCATGGTCAGGATGAAACCCGATGGCGCGGCGAAGGTCTGGCCGGCGAGGGCTTCGCGGACCTTGTCGACGTCGGTGGATTTGGCTTTTTCAGCAGCCTGGGCCCACATATGGATGCCGACGTAGGTGGCTTCCATTGGGTCGTTGGTCACGGCTTTGTCCGCGCCCGGAAGGTTGTGAGCTTTGGCGTAGGCTTTCCAGTCAGCCACGAATTTCTTGTTTACCGGGTTTTCCACCGACTGGAAGTAGTTCCACGCCGCGAGGTTGCCCACCAACGGCTTGGTGTCGATGCCGCGCAGCTCTTCTTCGCCCACGGAGAAGGCCACCACTGGAACGTCGGTGGCTTTCAGGCCCTGGTTGGCCAATTCTTTATAGAACGGAACGTTGGAGTCGCCATTCACGGTGGAGATCACCGCAGTCTTGCCGCCGGCGGAGAACTTCTTGATGTTGGCGACGATGGTCTGGTAATCGGCATGACCGAACGGGGTATAGACCTCTTCGATGTCCTTGTCGGCCACGCCTTTGGAATGCAGGAACGAACGCAGGATTTTATTGGTGGTGCGTGGGTACACATAGTCAGTGCCCAGCAGGAAGAAGCGCTTGGCGCTGCCACCTTCTTCGCTCATCAGGTATTCCACCGCCGGGATCGCCTGCTGGTTAGGCGCGGCACCGGTGTAGAACACGTTGGGCGACATTTCTTCGCCTTCGTATTGCACTGGGTAGAACAGCAGGCCGTTGAGCTCTTCGAACACCGGCAGTACCGATTTGCGCGACACCGAAGTCCAGCAACCAAACACCACCGCGACCTTGTCCTGGGTCAGCAACTGCCGGCCTTTCTCGGCGAACAGCGGCCAGTTCGATGCCGGGTCCACCACCACCGCTTCCAGCATCTTGCCGTTCACGCCACCCTTGGCGTTGATCTCGTCGATGGTCATCAACGCCATGTCCTTGAGGGACGTTTCGGAGATGGCCATGGTCCCGGACAGCGAGTGCAGGATACCGATCTTGATGGTCTCGGCGGCCTGGACAGTCCAGGTCATGCCCATGGCGGCGATGGATGCCGACAGAGTGAAAGCCTTGATCAAGCTGCGACGCTTCATTGTGCAATCTCCATGACTCAACGTTGTTATGTGGGGGCAGATACGGGCATTGAGTGGGTAGTTGCAAGGGGTGTGCCTAGTCGGCAAAAGGCAGGAAATAGTCGGTTTTGCACCGTGGTGGCCGGCAGCGGCGCACCATGAGCAGGCAGGGGAGGAGTGTTGGTGCGCAAGCGTGCGCTACAACGGGGCGGTAGCTGCCGGGTGTCAGCGCTTGCGCATCAACCCTATGAAAAACAGCCCGCCGATGGCCGCGGTGGCCACGCCAATGGGCAAGTCCTCCGGGGCAATCATTGTGCGTGCCGAGACATCGACCCACACCAGGAAGATGCTGCCCAGAAGTACGCACACCGGCAGCAAGCGCCGATGCTCGGCGCCTACAAGACGCCGGGCAATGTGCGGCACCATTAGCCCGACAAAACCGATGGAACCGCTGATGGACACCAGCACGCCGGTCATCAGCGAGGCGATCAGGAACACCTTGAGCCGCACATTGCGTGCGTTCAAGCCCAGGGTCACGGCAGTCTGTTCGCCGGCCATCAGGGCATTCAGCGGGCGAGCCATCCCCAGCAGCAACACCAGCCCCAACAGCACGGTGGCGCAGGGAACCGTCAGCAACTCCCAGCGCGCCAGCCCCAGACCGCCGAGCATCCAGAACATCACCGCCGACGCCGCGCGGTGATCGCCCATGAACAGCAGCAGGTTGGCCACCGCCATCATCACGAACGACACCGCAACGCCGCACAGCAGCAAGCGATCACTTTCCAGGCGACCGTTGCGGCTGGCCACTGCCAGCACCACGATCATGCTTAGCAGCGCACCGATAAAGGCGGCGATGGGCAGGGTCAGCAGGCCGACGATTTCACCGACATGCAGCACCACGATCACCGCGCCGAGGGTGGCGCCGGAGGTCACGCCCAGCAGGTGCGGGTCGGCCAGGGGGTTGCGCGTTACCGCCTGCAACACCGCGCCGATCAACGCCAGGCCGGCGCCCACCAGCGCACCGAGCAACATGCGCGGCACCCGGATCAGCCAGACGATATGTTCCTGGCCGACGCTCCAGTTCATCTCACCGATACCGAAGGCCTTGTGCAGCAAAATCCGCCACACCACGTCCACCGGCACCCGCGCTGAGCCGAACCCCAGCGAGACCACGCAGGAGACCAGCAACAACGCACCAAGGGCACTGAGCAACAAGGCGTAGCGACGGTTGATCATTCGCCGTGGAATCCCTTGGCCAGGGTTTCAACCGCCAGCACGTTGTCGATCCCCGGCGTGGCTTGCACGTAAGGGATGACGATGAAGCGCTGGTTCTTGATGGCGTCCACCGATTGCAGCGCCGGGTTGTTCAGCAGGAATTGCTCTTTCTGCTCGGCGGTGATTTCGCTGTAGTCGACGATCACGATGACCTGCGGGTTGCGCTCCACCACGGTTTCCCAGTTGATGCGGGTCCAGCTGGCTTCGACGTCATCGAGGATATTGCGCCCACCGGCCGCATCGATCAGTGCTTGCGGCATGCCCAGGCGCCCGGAGGTCATGGCGCGGTCTTCACCGCTGTCGTAAAGGAAGACGCGAGGTTTGTCAGCGGGCAGGCTTTTTTGCACCTCGGCGACTTGCTCCTGCATCTGTGCGATTAGCGTGTTGGCGCGGTCTTGCACGTCGAAAATCTTGCCCAGGTTGCGCAGGTCGTTGTAGGTGTCTTCAAGAGTGGCCGCCGGGCGCTTCATGACAAATGCGCAGGATTCGGTCAGCTCATAGACGTTGATGCCCAGGGGTTGCAGGGTTTGCGGGGTGAGGTCACCGCCCACGCGCATACCGTAGTCCCAGCCAGCGAAGAAGAAATCGACGTTGGCGTTGAGCAGGGTTTCCACTGACGGGTACTTGCTCGCCAGCTCCGGCAGGCCGTCGAGGATCTGTGCCATTTGTGGGGTTACCGACTTCCAGCCAGTGACGCCGCTGTAGCCGGCCATATGCGGCTTGAGGCCCAAGGCGAGCATCATCTGGGTCATGTTGATGTCGTGGCTGACCGCTTGTTTGGGCGCTTGCTTGAAGGTCACTTCGCGGTTGCAGCTCTGGATTTTCAGCGGGTAATGGGTCGCTTCGGCGAAGGCCTGGGAAGCGCTGAACAACAAAGCGATGGACAGCAGGGAGCGCAGGATCATGGTTGGGTTATCCAGGTGATTCGGGGGTAGCCGGACAGGGGATGAGTGTCGATCAGCGCCTCGACGCCGAATACCTCGCGCAACAGCTCGACGGTCAGCACTTCGTGAGGCGTGCCGCTGGCGACGATGCGCCCGTGGTTGATCACATACAGGCGATCACAAAATGCGGCGGCCAGGTTCAGGTCGTGAATGCTGGCCAGGGTACCGATCTTCAGGCGTTTGACCAGCTTTAAAAGCTCAAGCTGGTAGCGCGGGTCGAGGTGGTTGGTCGGTTCGTCGAGGATCAGCAGTTGCGGTTGTTGGGCCAGGGCACGGGCGAGAATAACCCGTTGCTTTTCACCGCCGGAGAGGGTGGCGAAAGCGTGGTCTTCAAAGCCCAGCAGGCCGACGGATTCGAGGGCCTGTTGAATCAGCTTTTGGTCTTCTATGGTGTCGCTGTCGAACAATCCCTTGTGGGGCGTGCGGCCCATGGCAACCACCTCGTCCACCCGTAAACCGAAGGCATCGGGAAATTCCTGAAGCACCACGGCGATGCGCTGGGCGCACCAGCGAGAGGTTTGTTTCCAGACGTTCTGGTGGTCGAGCAGTACCTCGCCGCTTTCTGGTTTGCTGAACCGATAGGCGCAGCGCAACAAGCTGGTCTTGCCGCTGCCATTGGGGCCGATCAACCCGACAAACTCCCCGGCACCCACCTGCAAACTGGCGTCACGCAATTGGAACTGGTGATGACAGTGGCCGTGACCCAATGGGGTCCAGGCGAGTTGGGTGAGGTTGAGTGAGGTCATTGGTTTCCTATCGGTTGTACACATTCAAGACAGATTTTTTTGGCGAGCGGAGATCACGCAGCAAGTGTTATAAGTTAACACTTGTTGCGTAGGGGGCGAAAGCCTGCGTAAGACTACACAGTGCTTCTATGTAGGGCGTCTCGACTGCTTCATGGCGAAGGTGAAGCAGATTCACTCTGGCGCAAAAAAGCGCGCCAGCACCAGGCGATCCAATACCCAGACCACGATCAGAGACGCCCCCACCAGGGGAAAGATAATCGCCAGGCCCAGCATGATCACCATGGCGGTTTTCCACTTCGGCAGGTCATGGCGCAACGGCGGAACCCCGAGGCCGCCCTGTGGCCGGCGCTTCCACCAGATCACTACGCCGCTGACCGCACTCAGCAGAATCATCAGGCAGACCAGCAGCACCAGAATCTGATTGACCACGCCGAACATCTTGCCTTCGTGGAGCATCACTGCGGTTTCAGTGGCCCGAGCTACGGTGTTGTAGTGTTCCCAGCGCACATCGGCCAGGACCTTGCCGGTGTATTGGTCGACATGCAGGGTGGCGTCGTTGCGCGGGTCGTTGGCGAACACCGCGATGGTGAATACGCCCTCGGCGGTGGTGGGGAAGGTGATGCTGTAGCCCGGTTCAACCTTGCGGGCGGTGGCCAGGTCCACGAGCTGTTGCAGACGCAGGCTTGGCGCTGCCGGGCCGGTGCTCATGCCAGCGTGGTTCATGTGTTCGGCATGATCGCCGGACATCGGCATCGGCGTGTTTTCCATGGCCCAGGGCACGGTCTGTTGTGTGGCGGTATTGAGGATGCGCGCTTGTTGGTCGGACTGCGGCACGTTGTTCCACATCGCCGCCGGGAAGCGGTTCCACAGGTCGGCGTATTGCTTGCCCCAGAAGCCGGTCCAGGTCATGCCGCTAAGGATCATCACCAGCAAAAACGCTGCGCCCCAGAAACCGGTGACTGCATGCAAGTCGCGCCAGAACAGCCGTCCGCGACTGCCCAAACGTGGCCACAAGATCCCGGCCGGCGATTTGCCGTGCGGCCACCACAGGTACAGGCCCGAGACCACCAGCATCACGCCCCAACCGGCCGCCAGCTCTACCAGGCGGTCGCCCACGGTGCCGATCATCAGCTCGCCGTGAAGCGCGCGGGCGATGGCTTGCAGGTTGCTTTTCGCGTCCTGCTCGCCCAGCACTGTCCCGCGATAAGGGTCGACGAATACCGTCACCTCGTGACCTTCGTTGAGCACGACAAATTGCGCGCTGCTGGTGGCGTCTACCGGCGGCAGATATTTGCTGATGGTGCCCTGGGGATAGGCCGCCTTGGCTCGTTGCAGTTGTTCATCGGCGCTCAGTACATACTCGGCGCTTTGCACCTTGAGCAAGTCGCCATACATCAGTGGGTCGAGCTGGGGTTTGAACAGGTAGATGATGCCGGTTACAGCCAGCAGCACCATGAAGGGGGCGACAAACAGCCCGGCGTAGAAATGCCAGCGCCAGGCCAGGTTGTAGAAGGAAATCTTTGGAGGGTTCATCAGGGGTTGCTCCGCAAGGCTTGTTATTTATCTGGCCGATCAAATTATTTGTTGTGGCAAGCAGGCTCGCCACAACAGTAGTGTTCGCTGTCAGAAACTCATATCCACCTTGGTCCAGAGCGTGCGCCCCGGTTCGTTGATGGCTTGCGGGTCATTGGCTGGGTAGCCGAACCCGGCGTTGCCGGCCAGGTTCAGGTGCTCGGCGTAGGCTTTGCCGAACAGATTGTCGACGCCGGTGCTGACCTTGAAGTTTTTATTGATGCGATACGCCGCGTTCAGGGAGACCACGCCAAAGCCCGAACTCTTGTCGAAGTCCTTGCCGACCACGTTGCCCTTGTTCTGGTCGATGCGGTTTTGCTCCGCGACTACTCGCCACAGAGCGCCGGCGCTCCAGTTGTCCTCGCTGTAGGTCAGGCCGAAGCGGGCATCCAGCGGTGGCATTTGCGGCAGGGCCTTGCCGTCGCTGCTGTTTTTTCCCCAGGCATAGGCGAGAGTGGCGTCGGCTTTCCAGTTGGAGGTGAGTTTGTACGCCACGCCCAATTCGCCGCCCATGATTCGTGCATCGATGTTCTGTGCCTGGGAAGTAGTGCCCATCATCCCTGGGGTGTAATTGAACAAAATATAGTCGCGCACCTGGCCGACATAGCCCGAAGCCCAGGCCTCCAGATCAGCGGTTTTGTATTGCAGGCCGAAGTCCAGCTGGGTGGTTTTTTCCGGTTTGACCGCGTCGAAGGCATTCACCGAGCCCGATGGTCCTGATTTTGGGGAAAATAACTCCCAGTAATCGGGGAAACGTTCAGCGTGGCCGAGGCCTGCGTACAGCGTGGTAGGGCTGTCGGCCAGGTCGTGTTCATAACGCACGAAGCCGGAAGGCAGCGTGTCGGCGCGGGTGTTGTTGGCGGTGGGATTGGCCCGAGCCGTCATCCCGGAGCCGGTGCTCTGGCGAAAATCCTTGGCCGAGGCGCGGTCCAGGCGGGCGCCGGTGATCAAGCGGTCATTGTCGGCGGCGTACCAGGTCAGCTCGCCGAACACGCCGTAGTTGTGGAAGTCGGCGTCCTTGTTGCGCGGCACGCCCTTGTAGGTATCGATACCCATGCCGCTGCGCTGGCGATGTTCGTTGGTCTGCGCGTCTATGCCGCTGATCAGTTGCACATCAGCCCATCGCCAGGTGGCCTTGATCCGCGCGCCGAGGGTGCGGCGGTCGACGTTGGAAGCCATGGGACCTGCCATCATCCCGGTGCCCGACGGGGTGCGCAGGCTGTAGTTGTCCATCACATGGTCGGCGTAGTTGTAGTAGACCTGGGCCTCGACCTTGTCCAGCACCTCGCCGATGTTGGATTTCTCGAAGCGCAGGCCCAGGCTTTCGCGCAGGAATTGCGAGCCGTCCATGCCGCGCCCGGCGTAGCGAGCTTCGCCATCGCCACGGCCGGCGGTCAACTCCAGCAGGGTGTCGGCGTCCGGGGTCCAGCCGAGGGCGACGTCACCGTTCCACTTGTCGTAGCGCGAGGCGACGGTGTCGTTGTTGCCGTCCTTGTAGTCGTCGGCGTGGGCCTGGTTACCGATCACCCGGACATAGCCCAAAGAGCCGCCGGCGGCAGCGTCGATGACTTTATCGAAACGCCCGTTGGAACCGGCCAGCACACTGGCGTTGACCCGCGTGCCCAACTCGCCGAACTGCTCCGGCTCGCGGTCGAACAGCACCGTGCCCGCCGAGGCGCCGGGGCCCCAGAGTACGGTTTGCGGGCCTTTGATTACCGTCAGCTTGTCGTAGGTTTCCGGGGAGATGTAGGAGGTCGGCGCATCCATTCGCCCAGGGCAGGCGCCGAGCATCATGCTGCCGTTGGTGAGGATATTCAGGCGCGAGCCGAACATGCCTCGCAGTACCGGGTCGCCGTTGGTGCCGCCGTTGCGCACCAGGGCGAAGCCGGGGATGGTCTTGAGATAGTCACCGCCATCACTGGCCGGCACCGGTTGGCGTGGGTCCTTGGGGTTGGTGATGATCGTCAGCGGTGAGCTGGGGGCGATGGCGGTGATTACCGTCGGGCTCAGCTCATTGTTGTGCTCGGCGTGGTCGTCGGCGTGAGCCTGTGGCGCCAGCAGTGCGCCACACAGAACGGCAAGAACGGGGGTACATCCCATACGGGTGTCAGCAGAAAACCTGGACATAAAAAATTCCATCTATCAATCGTAAACAACACGGCCAGCAGCCTGCGGCTGTCTGTCTAAAGTCGGCCGGGCGTGGTTTTAGGGTGTGGGTGTTTACGAGGCGATGGGCGGTGCGCGGCTGCGGGCGCCGGGGAAAATGCTCTGCCGGGCATGGCCCAGGCGCGGGGAAGGGGTGATGGCGTTAGCGGGGGGCGGGGCGCCGAGGGCGACGAAGGACACGCTGCCAGGCAGGGCCGGGCAACTGAACAGTAGGCTGCAATAGCCGCATTTTTCCCACAGTACAGGGTCGGCAGTGGGAGGCTTACCGTGTTCGGGCGAGTGTTGAGGTTCGCCATGGCAACTGGCGTCCATGCTCATCGGCATGGACATGCCGGCGTGATGATCCATCGGCATCGCTTGGGAAATCAGCGGTCCGATAAAGATCATCAGCATGGCAAACAGGCTGATCCAACTGCCGCGAGCAAGGCTTACGGGCTTGGTGGACAACCTGCTGTGCGGAGCACCCATATGGCGTAGGCCTTGGGTGGTTACTGGGCGTGCATGTGCTCGTGGGCGGCCATCGGCGGCACTTTTTGCACCGACACTTGTACGTTTACCGGCCCTGCGTTTTCGAAGTTCAGGGTCAGCGGGAAATGCTTGCCGTCTTGCAAGACACTGCGGTCCTTCAGGCCCAGCAGCATCACGTGGTAGGCCATGGGGGCGAACGTCAGATCCCCTCCCGCCGGAACGGCGACGCTGGGCACCAACTGCATTTTCATCAAGTCGCCCTGCATCACATGCTCATGCAGTTCGGCCTTGGCCGCCACTGGCGTGTCGACGCTGAGCAGGCGATCAGGTTTGTCGCCCTGGTTATGAATCACAAAATACGCCGCGACAGTCGGCGCGTTGGGTGGCAGTTCCTGTGACCAGGGATCGCTCACAAGAAGGTCGCCGGCCTTGTAGTCATCGGCATTGGCGGCACACACCGGCAGCAACAACGCAGCCAGGAGCAGGGAAGATTTAAGCATGGCAGTTCTCCAGAACGGTTCAAAACGCAGGTCAATTGCGAAGTGATCAGACCGTCGGAGAGGCGCGGGGATTAAGGCTTGGCCATTGCTGGCGCGGCGTGGGGAATTGCAGGGACGACAGCGGCAGGCTCTGCGCGGCGTCGAATCGAGTGACATACAACTGCGGCACATGCCCCGGCAGCGCCACCAACGGCGCCGAGCCCGAACAGTACCAGCAATGCTGCATGGTGGAGTGGTCGTCCTGCTGCGGCGCTTCTTGCTCCAGCGTTCCCAGGGAAATCGCCACCAGCTTGGTACCGCTTGAGGAGCAGAAGCTGCCCCACAGCAATTGTTCGCCAGGGCTCTTGGCTTGCTGCATCGCCCCGGCCATCGGCATGGCAAACGCATTGAACAGCACTGCAAAACAGGCGATCCAGGCAAATGCAAAGCGTTGACGGGCCATGGCGGACAATCCGTAGGGTTTAAACGATCAGATGGGTATTTAGCCTGATCGGGGTGGATAAGTAAAAACCGGGTGTGCGGTTTGGTGTCGCATGGCTATCAGGCTAGGCCGCAGGCACTCCATGAACTTGCATATCGACGCCTAGCGCCTTCCTGACCACTGCGAATATCGCAGCCAGATTGTCCATGCTTGGATTGCCTTTGGCTGAAAGCATGCGATGAAGGCTTTTACTGGGTTTTGCTGTCTCTTTCGCCAAGCCTTCGAAGCCAACTGTGGCATTGACCAAATCACGCAGGATCACGCGCGAGATTTCTGGTTCGCCGTTGAGAAATAGCGTAGCAGCCTCATCCAGAAGAGCTTGGGCAAATTCAGGATCACGCTGCGCGCGTTCGGCAATGGTGTGTTTATAACTGCGGGTGAGCGCCATGTCGGCTACCTCTGGTGTTCCGATTTTTTGCAACGCTGATACTCGTTGATCAGCGACTTTGCTGCTTTGATATCTCTTTTTTGGCTGGACTTGTCGCCACCACCAAACAGGATGATCAGCCGATGGCCTTCCTGTATCAGATAAATCCGGTAACCCGGCCCCCAGTTAATGCGGTATTCACCGAGCCCATCGAACCATTTGATATTGCTGGTATTGCCCATTTCAAGCCAAACCAATGCGTTTGAAACCTTAAGTGCCGCCTGCACACTCAAGAAAGAGAACCATTGACCGAACGGGCTGATCTGGTTTTCACGTTGGTATTCTTCGATCTCGATCATTGGCGACCCTGAAGGTAACAAATAGGTTACTACTCAAGCAAGCGAATGATCCTGACTTATCGGGCGAAGTTTTCCAACGCAGCGAGTGTTTCTTCCAGCGACAAAAACTCCCGATCCACCCCCACCAACACCGGCCGCTTCAACACCAACACCGGCACCCCACGCTCGCGCGCCACTTCCAGCTTCGGTTCGGTCGCACTGCTGCCGCTGTTCTTGCTGATCAGCACATCAATCTGCCTGCGTTCGAACAAGGCCCGCTCAGCCTCGATCAAAAACGGCCCCCGTGCGCCGATCACTTCGCAGCGTTCGTTGCCGGGATACCTATCCAGCGCCCGCAAGGTCCAGAACTGCTCGGCGGGGATTTCGTCGAGGTGTTGCAGCGGTTCGCGGCCCAGGGTGAACAGTGGGCGCTTGAAGGGCTTCAGCGCGACGATCAGCTCGGCCCAGTCGCCGACTTCCCTCCAGTCATCACCGGCCTGCGGCTGCCACGCCGGGCGGCGCAAGGCCCAGCAGGGAATGGCACACAGTTGCGCCGCACGAGCAGCGTTCTGGCTGATCTGCGCGGCGTAGGGATGGGTTGCGTCCAGCAGCAGGTCGATGCCTTGGTCGCGGATAAATTGCGCCAGGCCTTCAGCGCCACCGTAGCCGCCGACGCGAACCTGGCAGGTGAGGTCGGTGGGCACCCGGCCGATGCCGGCCAGGCTGTAGATATGCTGCGGGCCGAGGGTGCGAGCGATGGCCAGGGCTTCAGTGACGCCGCCCAGCAGGAGGATGCGCTTCATTGTGGTTTGATCACTTCCAGCAAGGTGATCGGCAGTGCCTGGCGCCATGTGTCGAAGTCACCCAAAGGCTGGGCCTGGGCAACATGGATGCGGGTCAGTTCACCGCCGTGTTGTTCGCGCCAGGCCATCAGGGTCATTTCGCTTTGCAGGGTGACGGCGTTGGCGACAAGCCGGCCACCGGGGCGCAGGTGTTGCCAGCAGGTGTCCAGCACGCCGGCGCGGGTCACGCCGCCGCCGATGAAGATGGCGTCGGGTGCTTCAAGGCCTTCGAGGGCTTGAGGCGCGCTGCCGCGAATCAATTGCAGGCCCGGCACGCCGAGGGCATCGCGGTTATGTTCGATCAAAAGTTGACGGCCTTCGTTTGCTTCGATGGCCAGCGCCCGACAGCTGGGGTGTGTGCGCATCCATTCGATGCCGATGGAGCCGCTGCCGGCGCCGACGTCCCACAGCAGTTCGCCGGGAGTGGGCGCGAGACGAGCCAGGGTCATGGCGCGCACGTCGCGCTTGGTCAGTTGGCCGTCGTGCCTGAAAGCGGCGTCTGGCAACCCAGCCAACCGTGACAGACGTGCCGTACCCGGTGCAGCCAGGCAGTCGATGGCTACCAGGTTCAACGCGGCAAACGGCGAGTCTTGCCAATCCTCGGCAATGCCGTCGATGCGACGTTCATCCGCGCCACCCAGGTGCTCGAACACACTTAAACGACTCGGGCCGAAACCACTTGAACACAACAAGGCCGCGATGGCCGCCGGGCTCTGGCCGTCGTTGCTCAGCACCAGTAAGCGCACTCCGCTGGACAGCTGGGCATTGAGCGCAGCCAACGGGCGGGCGACCACCGACAACGTCAGCACATCCTGCAACGGCCAACCCAGGCGCGCCGCCGCCAGCGAAACAGAGGAGGGCGCCGGCAGGATCAGCAGCTCATTGGCCGCCACTTGCCGTGCCAGACTGGCGCCGACGCCGTAAAACATCGGGTCACCGCTGGCCAGCACACACACCGGTTCACCACGCCGGGCCAACAGCGGTTCGAGGGAAAACGGGCTGGGCCACAGCTCTCGTTCACTGCGAATGCACGCCGGTAACAAGTCCAGCTGGCGCTGGCCGCCAATGATCCTGGAGGCGTGCAGCAGAGCGTGCCGGGCATTCCTGCCCAGGCCTTTGAAGCCGTCTTCACCGATGCCTACTACCGTCAGCCAGGGCGACATATTGATTCCTTGAACGACATCCGACGGGCAGGCTTTTCATGCTGTCGGACAAAGCAGGCATAATACCGCGCCTTTACCTGTGAACCGGTAGCCCGTTGAGTAGCCCCGTGAAGCCATTCCCACTGTCCAGCACCCTACGCCCCTCGGCTTGTCCGGGGCTGCTGCGTATTGTCCAGGCACTGGATGGCGGGATCTGCCGGATCAAGTTGGCGGGCGGTACTATTCGCGCCGAACAGGCGGTGGCCGTGGCGGACGCGGCCCGGACCTATGCCGGTGGAGTGATCGAGGCAACCAACCGCGCCAACTTGCAGATTCGCGGGATCGGCGCCGAACACGACGCGCTGATCGCCTGTCTGCTGGCCGCTGGCCTGGGACCGACCACCGCCGCCGGTGATGATGTGCGCAACGTGATGCTCAGCCCCAGCGCTGGCATCGACCGGGACATGCTGTTCGACACCCGGCCCTTGGCGGACCAGATACTTGCCACCCTGCAAACCCACCCGCGTTTGCATGAGTTGTCGGCCAAGTTCGCCGTGCAACTGGACGGCGGCGAAGCGCTGGCAATGCTCGAACACCACCATGACCTGTGGTTGTCGGCCTGGAACGTTGACGGTCAGACGCTGCTGGCCTTCGGTCTGGCTGGTTGCCCTGGCCATGATGCGCCACTGGCCGCCGTACCGCTGGCCCAAGGGCATGCACTTGTGGTGGCGGTGTTGGAGCTGTTTCTCGACCTGGCCCGCCCCGAACAGATCCGCATGCGTCACCTGTTGGCCGAAACGCCTGTGGATAACTTCATGGGGCAACTGGCGACGCGTTTGAGTATGCCTTTGCGGGCTGTCGACGGCTTTTCCCGCCGCCTCGGCCAGGCAGCGCTGCACGTGGGAACTTATCCACAGCGTCAAAAAAACCGGGTCCATGTCGTCGCTGTCGCACCTTTGGGGCGCCTGGATTCGAATATGCTCCAGGGCGCCGCGCAGTTGGCCGCTGCCTATGGCGATGGCAGCCTGCGTCTTACCCCGTGGCAAGGCGTGCTGCTGCCCAATTTGCGGGCACAAGATGCCGCTGTCGTCAGCGAGAGCCTGGCGCAACTGGGCTTCCTCTGTTCGGCAGACCTGGCCCTGGCGCGGATGATCGCCTGTACTGGCTCCAGCGGCTGTGGCAAAGGCCTGGCCGACACCAAGGCCGACGCCCTGTACCTGGCGACGCTGCTGCAAACCAGTGGTCACGTGCTGAATGTTCACTTGTCAGGCTGCCCACGCTCCTGCGCTGCTGCCCACACCGCGCCGGTCACGTTGCTGGCGGTAAGCCCCGGTCATTACGACCTCTATTTTCGCGAAGCAGGCCAGCCGGGTTTCGGCCGCCTGCACGCGCGCACTCTTTCTATTGAAGCGACGGGCGCCCTGCTGCGCGCCCGCCCACGGAGCAACACCGATGATTGATTACATCCGCGACGGTCAGGAGATCTATCGCAACTCCTTTGCGATCATTCGCGCAGAGGCCAAGTTGGATCGCATCCCGGCCGACCTGGAAAAACTGGCCGTGCGGGTGATTCATGCCTGCGGCATGGTCGAGGCCATCGACGGTTTGCAGTTCTCTGAAGGTGCCGGCAAGGCTGGCCGCGAAGCCCTGGCCGCGGGTGCGCCGATCTTGTGTGATGCGCGGATGGTGTCCGAAGGCGTGACCCGTACCCGCCTGCCGGCCAACAATCAGGTGATCTGCACCCTGCGCGATGACAGCGTAGCGGCCCTGGCGCAGGAACTGGGCAACACCCGCTCCGCCGCCGCCCTTGAACTGTGGCGCCCGCATCTGGAAGGCAGCGTGGTGGTGATTGGCAATGCGCCCACCGCCTTGTTCTACCTGCTGGAAATGCTCGACGCGGGTGCGCCAAAGCCTGCGCTGATCCTCGGTTTTCCGGTGGGATTTGTCGGCGCCGCTGAGTCCAAGGCCATGCTTGCCGCTGACAGTCGTGGCGTGCCGTTTGTGATCATGCAAGGCCGTCTGGGCGGCAGCGCCATGGCGGCTGCTGCCGTCAACGCCCTGGCCACGGAGATCGAATAATGCAGGCACGCGGACGTTTGATTGGCCTGGGCGTTGGCCCCGGTGATCCGGAGCTAATTACCCTCAAGGCCCTGCGCCTGTTGCGCGAATCGCCGGTGGTGGCGTACTTCGTCGCCAAGGGCAAGAAGGGCAACGCCTTCGGCATTATCGAAGAGCATCTGGTAGCTGAGCAGACCCTGATGCCGCTGGTTTATCCCGTGACCACCGAAGCCTTGCCTGCACCGTTGTCCTATGAGCAAGTGATCAGCGACTTCTATGACGACGCCAGCGTTAAGGTAGCCGCGCACCTGGATGCGGGGCGCGACGTGGCAGTGATCTGTGAAGGCGACCCGTTCTTCTACGGCTCCTACATGTATTTGCACGACCGCCTTGCCGAGCGCTACGACGCCCAGGTCGTCCCGGGCGTGTGCTCGATGCTCGGTGGTGCGTCGGTGCTCGGCGCGCCGCTGGTGTATCGCAATCAGAGCCTCTCAGTGCTCTCTGGCGTGTTGCCCCATGACGAACTCAAGCGTCGCCTGGCGGATGCCGATGCGGCGGTGATCATGAAGCTGGGGCGCAACTTCACCAAGGTGCGTCAGGTGCTGGAAGAGTTGGGTCTGGCCGGGCGGGCGCTGTATGTCGAGCGTGCGACCATGGCCAACCAGAAAATCGTCGCCCTGGATCAGGTCGAACCGATGTCTTCGCCGTACTTCTCGTTGATCATCGTTCCCGGTGAAAGGTGGCAAGGCTGATGACTCGTCCCGCGCCCGCGATTGTCATTCTGGGCAATGGCAGCCTCGCCACTGCTCGTAACATTCAGAAGTTGTACCCTGACGCGTTGATCCACGGCCTGGCCGAGCGGGTTGATGGCGCCGACCGGTTGTACAGCGAATTCGGCGCTACGCTGCGCCAGCTCTACCAGCAGGGCACGCCCATTATCGCCCTGTGCGCCGCTGGGATTGTCATCCGCACCCTGGCGCCGTTGCTGCTGGAAAAAGGCGAGGAACCGGCGGTGCTGGCCGTGGCCGAGGATGGCAGCGCCGTCGTGCCGCTGCTCGGCGGCCTGGGCGGGGTGAATGGGCTGGCGCGGGAAATCGCTGCGGCATTGGGGGTTGCCGCTGCGATCACCACCAGTGGTGAACTGCGTTTTGGTACGTGCCTGCTCAATCCGCCCAGCGGCTATCAGCTCGCTGATCTCGAATTGGGCAAGCGTTTTGTCTCTGACCTACTGGCCGGTGAAAGCGTACGCATCGAAGGCGTGGCGCCCTGGCTGGACCAGGCTAACCTGGTGCAGGATCAGCAGGCGCACCTGGCGATTCATGTGGGCAGTGCCGAGCGCGCGCCTGCGGCCAATGAGCTGCTGATCTATCCGAAGAGTGTGTGGGTAACGTGCCGTCCGGGAACGGGGTTGGCTTCGCGTATTCGTGTTGCCTTGCAAGAGGCCAGGATTGCCGTGCAGTCCCTGGCGTGCCTGCTGGCCAGTGACAGCGACATGGCCAATCCCGAACTGCATGAAGCGGCGATGGAACTTGCCGTGCCACTGCGCTTCGCCGACGTGGTGACGAATGCCGACATCGTCATCACGGTGGCCGACGAACCTTTGGACCTGTCGCTCATCGGCCGTCCCCGTGGCCGCTTGGCTGTGATCGGCCTGGGCCCCGGCGCTGCCGAGCTGATGGTGCCAGCGGTCAAGGCCGAGCTGGCCCGCTGCACCGATGTGCTGGGCTACGAAACCTACGTGCGCATGGCCGGGCCGTTTCGGGCCGACCAGATCCAGCACTGCACCGACAACCGTGAAGAAATGCAGCGCGCGCGCCATGCCTTTGAACTGGCGGCCCAGGGGCGTTCGGTGGTGGTGGTGTCGTCCGGCGACCCCGGCGTGTTCGCCATGGCCGCTGCGGTGCTGGAAGCCTTGCACGAATCCAGCGACCCGGCATGGCAGCGTGTCGACCTGGAGATCCTGCCGGGCGTTTCGGCCTCGCTGGCCACGGCCGCTCAGGCGGGTGCGCCGCTGGGGCATGACTTCTGCGTGATGTCGCTGTCGGACAATCTCAAGCCTTGGTCGATCATCGAGAAACGCCTGGACCTAGCAGCCCAGGCCGACCTGGCCCTGGCGTTCTACAACCCGATCTCCCGTGCCCGGCCTTGGCAGTTGGGCCGCGCCCTGGAGATCGTCGCGCAGCATCGTATGGCCGAGACGCCTGTGGTGTTGGGCCGCGACATTGGTCGTCCGGGCCAGACCCTGCGCACCACCACCCTTGGGCAACTGACGCCGGACCAGGTGGACATGCGCACCATGGTGCTGATTGGCTCGTCCACTACATGCACGTTCCCACGGGCGGGTGGCGGCGAATGGGTGTACACGCCGCGCTGGTATGGCGAAAAACCGCTCTCCTGAAACAACAGCGGCCCCGCAATGGGGCCGCTGAAGTGACGGAAAAACAAGTGTCCGACGAAAGCCGATTCTGCTTTCAACGTGGTTATAACGACTGCTTGTCGAGGACATTTCTCTTCTTGTTGAAGAGAAGGTCGGTACCGTTATTAGTCTAGGGCACCAGATAACCGCGCACGCCGGTAAAGATGATCTGCGCCGCCAGCGCGCATACAAATAAACCCATCAGCCGGCTGACAATCTGCAAGCCCTGATCGCCGAGGATACTTTCGATACGGTTGGACAGGTAAAGCACCACGCCCACAGTGAGGCTGGCCAGGGCAATGCTGAGGATGGCGGTGATCTTGTCATCCCAATGGGGTTGGCTGACACCCATCACCAGCAACGCACCGATAGTGCCGGGGCCGACCGTCAGCGGGATGGTCAGCGGGACGATGGTCACGTCCTGCTGCACGTTGTCGGTCTGCACTGCTGATTTACCCTGGGCCATACCCAGGGCCGAGATGAACAGCACGCTGCCGGCGCCGATACGAAAGGCATCCACGGTGATGCCGAACACGCTGAAAATCACCCGCCCGAACAGATAGAGCAGGACACTCGACACCAGGGTCGCCAGTCCCACCTTCCAGGCCAGGCGCCGGCGCTCCTTGCTGGAGTAACCACGGGTCAGGCTGATAAAGCAGGACAGTACGAAGAAGGGGCTGTACAGCACCAGCATCTTCAAATAAACACTGAACAACACGTGGAGCATGGTGGGAGCTCACAACGAAGGGGGCGAGCGTGAGTTTACCCGCGATGAAGGCT
Organism: Pseudomonas sp. HY7a-MNA-CIBAN-0227; assembly: GCF_040310325.1. Classification (NCBI taxonomy): domain Bacteria; kingdom Pseudomonadati; phylum Pseudomonadota; class Gammaproteobacteria; order Pseudomonadales; family Pseudomonadaceae; genus Pseudomonas; species Pseudomonas sp. HY7a-MNA-CIBAN-0227. The sequence goes on from NZ_JBEOPT010000013.1 coordinate 76,493, forward strand.
GCTTGTCCTGTGGCGATCCGACAAGCCCGCTCGCCACAAAAACAAACTCGCCAGGCCAATGGCCTCAGGACGTAGGGACGTGCTCAGGCCGTTGTGCGCGCCGCGCCACCCAGTACTCCACCAGCTCGCGCAGTTGCGACAGCTCCACCGGCTTGGCCATGTGCCCGTCCATCCCGGCCTGGCGTGCACGCTCTTTATGTTCCGAAAGAATGTGCGCCGTAAGCGCCACCACCGGCGTGCGGATGCGCTGGTTGCTGACTTCCCAAACCCGCAATTGCTGGGTGGCGGAGAAGCCGTCGAGGATCGGCATCTCACAGTCCATCAGCACTAGGTCGTAACGCTGGGCCTTCATCGCTTGCAACGCTTCTTCGCCGTTGCTGGCCGTGTCCGGCTGCAGGTTGAGCTTGCCGAGCATGCCGCGAATCACCTTGGTGGAGATGCTGTTGTCTTCGGCCACCAGGATGCGGAAGTCGCTGGGCACCGTCACCGCTGTCGGTGCGCTCGGGGCCGCCTGGCGCGGTTGGGTGATGCCTTTGCTGCGCTGGGTCAGTTCGTCGGCCAGGGTGGTCTTGAGGGTATAGCCGGCCACCGGCTTGGCCAGGATGCGTTTGATCCCGCAGTTGCGCGCGATGATCTTGCTCGGCGCATTGCTGATGCCGGTGAGCATGATCAGCAGGATGTCGTGGTTCAGGCTTGGGTCTTCCTTGATCTTCGCCGCCAACTGCATGCCGGTCATGCCGGGCATGTTCTGGTCCAGCAGGACCACGTCGAAGTAGTCTCGCAGGTGCGCCTTGGTGCGCAGCAGGGCCAGGGCTTCCTTACCCGACGGTACGGCGCTGACATTCAGGCCCCAGGCCGTGCATTGCTGCACCAGCACCTTGCGGCAGGTGTCGTTGTCGTCTACCACCAGTACCCGTGCGCCCTGGAGCGGGCCGTCGAGGTCCGAGGTCGGGTGTTCCAGGCGTTCCGGATCCAGCGGCAAGGTCAGCCACAAGGTGCTGCCCTGTTGGCTGCCACTCTTGATACCGAACTCGCCGTGCATCAACAGGATCAACTGACGGGCGATAACCAGGCCCAGGTGGCCGCTCAAGCGTGTGGCAGAGAGGAAATTCTTGCTGTGCAGTTCGCTGTGCAGCAGGGCGTCGCGCTCGGCGGGCTCCATCGGCAGGCCGCTGTCCTGTACGGCAATGCGCAGGCGCGGTTTGCTGCTGCGTTCATCCAGGGCGACAACGATCAGCACTTCACCTTCATCGGTCTTGTGCAGGGCGTTTTCCAGCAGGCTCAACAACGCCTGGCGCAGGCGCGTCGGATCGCCGCTGACGACCCGAGGTACCTGAGGCTGGATAAAGCTGATCAGCTCGACGCTCTGCTGTTCGGCCTTGGCACGGAAGATACTCAGGCAATCTTCGATCAGCGCGTTGAGGTCGAACTGCACGTCATCCAGTTCGATTTGCCCGGATTCGAGCTTGGATATGTCGAGAATCTCGTTGATCAGGGTCAGCAGCTCGTTGCCGGCGGTGTGGATGGTCTGCACATAGTCGCGCTGCTTGACCGACAAGGGGGTGCCCAGCAGCAGCTCGGTCATGCCCAGCACGCCGTTCATGGGGGTGCGGATTTCGTGGCTGATTTTCGCCAGGAACTCGGCCTTGGCGGCGATTTCCGCGTTGCTGGCGGCCAGGTCGCGACTGAGGCTGAAGCGGTCTTCGACGATGCTGCGTTGGCGTTCGCCCAGGGCCAGGCTCATCAATAGGCCGCTGATACAGATAAAACCGAGCAGGGTGACGATCAACCCTTGCGGTGCCACCAGTGTCAGGCCCAGCAATGCTGGCAGGATAATCAGCGTGCCTATATTGAAAATCACCATGGCAAGCATGAACAGCCGCGCCGGCCGGTAGCCTTTCTGCCAGTGATACGCCGAGACGAACAACATGCTCAGGCCGGCCAGCGCCACCAGCGCGTAGGTAATGATGTTCAGCGGCAGGGTGTTGACGAACAGCAGCAACAACCCGCAGAGGATGATCAGCAGGATATCCCCCATCAGCAGCTTGTTCAGCGGATGGGGCCCCAGCGGCGAGAAGAAGCGATAGGCGAACATCAGCCCGCACGGTGCGGTCAGCAGCAAGGCTAGGTAGGCGCTGGGGGTTTGAATCGCGTGCCAGTTCGGCAGCCACGGGCCGAGCAGGTTGAGCAACAGCATCAGGCTGAGCAACAACAACCCTTCGCACGCCGCCAGCCACAGACTGCTACGTGAGCGATGGTAGGCGTAGCGGGTTAAGTTGTGCAGGATCAGCATCACCAGGCAGCCGAAGAGCAGTCCATACGCCAGCGCCTGATTCTGGTTGGCGGCAGCAATGACCGCCGGTTCCAGGGTGATGTAAGGGCGCAGTTCATGTTCCGAGACCAGGCGCACGTAGACGTCCAGAGGCTTCTGGATTTGCGGCAGGGGCAGCATGAAGTCGCTGCTGGGCAGCGGGCGTTCGGCCTGGGGTTGGCGGGTGCCGGAGTTCAGTTGCTCCACCAGCGTGTCGCCGTCCAGCACGTACAGGTTCAGGTGCGCCAGGTCTGGCGCGAAGACCCGCAGCACTTGCTCGTGCTTGCCGGGTTGCAGCTTGAAACGTATCCACAACGCACTGTTGGGCTCGGCTGCGGTGATCCGGTCCAGTTCGATGGGGCTGAATTGATTGGTGTAGCGGGGGGAGCGAATGTCGCTCAGTTGCAGATCGGCCTGTTCATCAAGCAATACGGCCCAGCCACTGCCTTGCGTGGCGGCCTGGGCCGAGAGCATGCAGAGCAGGGTCAGCAGGCTGACAGTGAAACCTATGGCGATCCTGAGCCAGCGCACGGCGAAATCCCTTCGTAGGTTGATACACGGGTTTAACTATGCGCGGGGCCGCAATAGTACGGCAAGGGCCAAGGGCCCTTGCCTAACCGAACGGCTAGCTGGTTATTGATCTTCGCCACGCTCACGGGCAATGGCGCGATAGCCAATGTCCTTGCGGTAGAAGCAGCCCTGCCAGTTGATTTTAGCTGCCAATTTGTAAGCCTGCTGCTGGGCAGCATCGACACTGGCGCCCATTGCGGTGGCGCACAATACGCGTCCGCCTGCGGTCACCACGTTGCCATCCTTGAGCGCGGTGCCGGCGTGGAACACTTTACCTTCCAGAGAAGCCGCTGCGTCCAGGCCTTGAATCACATCGCCCTTGGCGTAATCGGCAGGATAACCGCCGGCCGCCAGCACAATGCCAACGCTGGGGCGCGGGTCCCACTGGGCTTCAACCTTGTCCAGGGCTTGGGCGAGGGCAGCCTCCACCAGCAGCACCAGGCTCGATTGCAGGCGCAGCATCACCGGTTGGGTTTCCGGATCACCGAAGCGGCAGTTGAACTCGATAACCTTCGGGTTGCCGGCCTTGTCGATCATCAAGCCGGCGTACAGGAAGCCGGTGTAGACGTTGCCTTCGTCGGCCATGCCGCGCACGGTCGGCCAGATCACCAGGTCCATCACACGCTTGTGAACCTCGGCGGTGACCACCGGGGCAGGGGAGTAGGCACCCATGCCGCCCGTGTTCGGGCCAGTGTCACCGTCGCCGACGCGTTTGTGGTCTTGGCTGGTGGCCATCGGCAGGACGTTCTTGCCGTCGACCATGACGATAAAGCTGGCTTCTTCGCCGTCGAGGAATTCTTCGATCACCACGCGCGAACCGGCCTCACCAAAGGCGTTGCCGGCGAGCATGTCGCGCACAGCGTCTTCGGCTTCGGTCAGGGTCATGGCGACGATCACGCCTTTACCGGCGGCCAGGCCGTCGGCCTTGATCACGATTGGCGCGCCTTTTTCACGCAGATAAGCCAGGGCTGGCTCGATCTCGGTGAAGTTCTGGTAGTCGGCGGTCGGGATCTTGTGGCGAGCCAGGAAGTCCTTGGCGAAGGCTTTCGAACCTTCCAGCTGGGCGGCGCCGGCGGTAGGGCCGAAGCAATCCAGGCCACGGGCGCGGAACAGGTCCACGACGCCGGCTACCAATGGGACTTCCGGACCGACGATGGTCAGGGAGACGTTTTTCTCGGCGAAATCGGCCAACTGCTCAAGGGCCAATACGTCGATGGCGACGTTTTCGCACTTGGCTTCAATGGCGGTACCGGCGTTGCCGGGTGCGACGAAAACTTTCTGGATGCGCGGGTCCTGGGCAACTTTCCAGGCCAGAGCGTGTTCACGGCCACCGCTGCCAATGATCAAAACATTCATTTCAAAAACCTCGGATGACGCAAATCTGGGAAACACAGTGATTTTCTGTAGGAGCGAGCTTGCTCGCGATGGTGGCTAACGATAGCGCGGGGTCTCTGAAACAGCGCGGCGCGTTATCGTTCTTCGCGAGCAAGCTCGCTCCTACAGGTGAAAGCAGTGCTGTTAGTGACGGAAGTGGCGCATGCCGGTGAAGACCATGGCGATGCCCGCTTCATCAGCGGCAGCAATCACTTCGTTATCACGCATCGAGCCGCCCGGCTGGATCACCGCAGTGACGCCCGCTTTGGCGGCATTGTCCAGGCCATCACGGAACGGGAAGAACGCATCCGATGCCATGACCGAACCCTGTACCTGCAAGCCTGCATGTTCAGCCTTGATCGCGGCAATGCGCGCGGAGTTCACGCGGCTCATCTGGCCTGCGCCGACGCCGATGGTCTGGCGGTTCTTGGCGTAGACGATGGCGTTGGACTTAACGTACTTGGCCACTTTCCAGGCGAAAATCAGGTCGTTGATTTCCTGCTCGGTCGGGGCGCGCTTGGTCACTACCTTGAGGTCTTCGCTGCCGATCATGCCGATGTCGCGGCTCTGTACCAGCAAGCCGCCGTTGACGCGCTTGTAGTCCCAGGCAGCGGCACGGTCCGTCGACCACTCGCCGCAGGTCAGCAGGCGCACGTTGGCCTTGGCGGCAACGATGGCGCGGGCTTCTTCGCTAACGGAAGGCGCGATGATCACTTCAACAAACTGACGCTCGACGATGGCCTTGGCCGTTTCGGCGTCCAGTTCACGGTTGAAGGCGATGATGCCGCCGAACGCTGACTCGGTGTCGGTGGCGTAGGCCAATTCATAGGCCTGGCGGATACCGCCTTCAGCGTCCGGGCTCACGGCCACGCCGCACGGGTTGGCATGCTTGACGATCACGCAGGCTGGTTTGACGAAGCTTTTCACACATTCCAGCGCGGCGTCGGTGTCGGCTACGTTGTTGTAGGACAGCTCCTTGCCTTGCAGTTGGGTCGCGGTGGCGATGCCGACTTCGGCAGGCGTCGCTTCCACGTAGAACGCCGCGCTCTGGTGCGGGTTCTCGCCGTAACGCATTTCCTGGGCCTTGATGAACTGGCTGTTGAAAGTGCGCGGGAACTGGCTGCGATCGGAGGTCGAGAGGGATTCGGCGGCCTGGTTCACGGTGCCCATGTAGTTGGCGATCATGCCGTCGTAGGCAGCGGTGTGTTCGAAGGCCTTGAGCATCAGGTCGAAGCGCTGAGCGTAGGTCAGGCCGCCGGCCTTGAGGCTTTCCAGGACTTGGCCGTAATCGCTGGCGTTGACCACGATGGCCACGTCCTTGTGATTCTTGGCTGCCGAGCGAACCATGGTCGGGCCGCCGATATCGATGTTCTCGATGGCGGTTGGCAGGTCGCAACCTGGCTTGTTGATGGTGGATTGGAACGGGTAGAGGTTAACGGCCACCAAGTCGATCGGCTTGATGCCGTGTTCGGTCATGATGGCATCGTCGATACCGCGACGACCGAGGATACCGCCGTGGATTTTCGGGTGCAGGGTCTTGACCCGACCGTCCATCATTTCTGCGAAACCGGTGTAGTCCGCCACTTCCACTGCGGCCACGCCGTTGTCCTGCAGCAGTTTGAAGGTCCCGCCGGTGGAGAGAATCTCCACGCCCAGGGCTTCCAGCCCCCGGGCAAATTCGAGGATACCGGTCTTGTCGGAGACGCTGATCAAGGCACGGCGGATCGGCAGGCGGGTAGTCTGGTCGGTCATTTCAATTTCCATCAAAAGCAAAGGAGTCAGCAAAAAAGGCGACCGTTTTTACGCGGACGCCTTTCTGGTTTGATTGAATGCTTACAGCAAATCGTACTGCTTGAGTTTCTTGCGCAGCGTGCCACGGTTGAGACCGAGCAGCTCACTGGCCTTGGTCTGGTTGCCCTTGACGTAGTTCATCACGCTTTCGAGCAAGGGCGCCTCGACTTCGGAGAGCACCAGGTTGTACACGTCCGTGACGGCAGCGCCCTCAAGGTGGGCGAAATAATTGTGCAGCGCCTTCTCGACACTCCCGCGAAGGGTCTGGCCTTCTTCGCTCGGCGTGTTGAGGTGCTGTTTCAAATTGACGTTGTCGCTCACGGGTGTTGTTCCACTCACTAAAGTCTCGGTCATCATCGTCATGCGGCCACCCCTTCTCCGTCCCCTGTCACCAGGCTCTTGTAACGTTCGGCGAAAAACTCACGAACGTTGGCGACCTGTGCTTGCGTATCATCCAAACGATTGAAGTGGGCGCGAAACTCCCTGGCGCCCGGCAAGGTTGCGAGATACCAGCCGACATGCTTGCGAGCAATGCGTACTCCCATCACGTCTCCGTAGAAGACGTGCAGGGCGGCCAGATGCTCTAGCAGAATACGTTCCACCTCGATCAACTCCGGTGCCGGCAAAATTTCGCCGGTACGCAGAAAATGATCGATTTCACGAAAAATCCATGGCCGCCCTTGGGCAGCCCGGCCAATCAACAGACCGTCGGCCCCGGTCGCGTGCAGCACGCGCCGGGCTTTCTCGGCCGAGTCGATGTCGCCGTTGGCAAAGACCGGAATCGACACTGCCTGCTTGATCGCGGCAATGGTGTCGTATTCGGCTTCACCGGTATAAAGGTCGGCGCGGGTGCGGCCATGCACCGCCAGCGCTGTAATGCCGGCCTGTTCGGCGATCTTCGCCACCGTCAGGCCGTTCTTGTTCTCCCGGTCCCACCCGGTGCGAATCTTCAGGGTGACCGGCACATCCACTGCAGCGACAACGGCATGCAGGATCTCGCGTACCAACGCTTCATCCTTGAGCAAAGCAGAACCGGCTGCTTTGTTGCAGACTTTTTTTGCCGGGCAGCCCATGTTGATATCAATAATCTGCGCCCCCAACTCGACGTTGGCCCGGGCGGCATCCGCCAGCATTTGCGCATCACCACCGGCGATCTGTACCGAGCGGGGCTCGGGATCGCCTTCGTGGATCATGCGCATCCGCGACTTGCGGGTATTCCACAAACTCATGTCGCTGGTGACCATTTCTGAGACCACAAGGCCTGCACCCAGTCGTTTGCACAGCTGACGAAAGGGCTGGTCGGTGACGCCCGCCATAGGGGCGAGAATCAAGCCGTTGTGCAATGTGTATGGGCCGATGCGTACCGCCGACATAGGACTTCCCTGTTGTGGGGCCGGATCATTAGAGTTCGAAAAAGGGTTGGCATGATACCCGCTCTCGATGACTGGATAAAGGCTGAATTGGATAAAATCTGAACAGTTATTTTCTTATCGCTGCCGGTTTGGTAGCGAACGGCGTAGTCAATAATCTGCCGTCAAACCCTGGTGCCTGAGCCGATTCATTCGGGAGAGTGGAAGCTCAGGCTGTAATTCACCGCCTTGTTGCCGGGATCGAGGATGTCCAGGGCGATGTGAATCGGAGTCTGGGACGGCATCTCGGTCACGCCCGCCAGCTCGCCGCTGAGGTATTCGGCGGGTTTGAAGCGTCGGCTGGCGATCATCTGCCCGTTAAGGTCAGCAAAGCGTAGCTCCAGCAGCGGAAATGGTTGGGAGAACGTCGCACGGTTATAGATGATTGCGTCGACCACCAGGGCTCCGGCGAACTCCGGGTGGCTGCGTACCACCAGGTTACTGCTCTTGATGTGGGCGATATCGACCCTGGAAGGCACGGTGCAGCCCAGTTTCGGGCACAGCTCCTGGAACCAGGGCCGGTATTTATCCTGGCGCGCCAGGTCGTCGAATTGGTAGGCAATATATTGGCCGGCCAGGGCGGCAGCGGCCAGTAGCACCAGCAGAATCCAGAGCAGGCGACGGCCCCAGCCGGAAGGGCGCTTCTGGGTGTAGAGGTGCAGGGGGTCGTCTTCCAGCTCCTGCAGCATGTCATCGTGGGCGCTTGCGGCGGGATGGGGTCGTTTGCGGCGTGACTGCGGCTGTTCTTGAGGCTCGTCGGTTACCGGTGGCTCGGACGGGTCGAAGTGGTCATCGGTTCTTCTGGTGTGCAGCGTTGGCTCATCGTCCGACTCCAGGGTGTCGGACGACATCGAGGGTTCGGTTCGCTTGGGTTTTCCTGCTACAGCCTTTGCCGGTTCAGGTTCATTGTCCGCCGCTTGTGGCGCTGGAGTCCGCTCATCAGGCGGATCACTGAACAGGCTGGCAGCCCATTGTTCTTCTTCAGAGTTGGCTGTATTGCGGCTGGCGCTGAGGGAATCTTCATTTTGCCGACGGTCGGAGCCTGGTTGCCGACGGTCTGCACCCAGAGGCTGGGTGTGCTGAATCTCGCGACGCTCCAGCTTGGCCAGTTCTTCGTCCAGGTCCAGGTTGTCTAGGTCCAGCTCTTCAGCGGTCCATTGTTTCTGGCTGACGGCGCGCGGTGCTGCTTCTGCCGTTGCCGCAGCTTGAGGCTCAGGCGCGCTGGCGCGCTGCTCCAGCAATTGCCGGGCGGCATTAAACACTTGCAGGCAAGAGCCACAACGAACCACGCCGCGGGCCACGCTCAGTTGTGCGTGGCTTACGCGAAAGCGGGCGTGGCAATGCGGGCACTGGGTGACGAAACTGTCGGTCATGCGGCCATCCGATTCATGCAGGCGCTCATTCTAGCGCCGACGACCACTGATGCGTACCCAGCCGTCACGGTTGGCGATCGGGTCCAGCTCGAAATCCTGGGCGTAAGCGGCGGCGACGTCTTCGCCCTGCTCGGCGAGGATACCTGACAGCGCCAGGCGGCCACCCGGCTTGACCAGGCTGGACAGCTGCGGGGCCAGCGACACCAGTGGGCCGGCCAGAATGTTGGCCACCAGCACGTCGGCCTGTACCTGTGGCAGTTGCTCCGGCAGGTACAGGGGGAATTTATCTTCGGCGATGTTATTACGCCCGGCGTTATCGCGGGAGGCTTCCAGGGCTTGCACGTCGATGTCGGTACCGACCGCTTCCTTCGCGCCCAGCAGCAGGGCAGCGATGGCCAGGATTCCCGAGCCACAGCCGAAGTCCAGTACGTTGCAGTCCTGCAAGTCCTGGCCATCGAGCCATTCCAGGCACAGGGCGGTGGTCGGGTGGGTGCCGGTGCCAAATGCCAGGCCAGGGTCCAGCAGCAGATTCACCGCGTCAGGCTCGGGGGCGGCGTGCCAGCTCGGTACGATCCACAGGCGCTGGCCGAAACGCATGGGATGGAAATTGTCCATCCAGCTGCGTTCCCAGTCCTGGTCTTCGATGATCTCGCTGTGGTGTTCGGGCAGCGGGCTGCCGGTCAACAGCTCCATATGGGCCAGCACGCTGGCGGCCTCGGTGCCGTCTTCGAACAGCGCCAACAGATGGGTGTGGGACCACAGCGGGGTGGTGTTCAGCTCGGGTTCGAAGATGGGTTGATCTTCGGCGTCCATGAAGGTCACCGACACCGCGCCCACTTCAAGGAACGCGTCTTCGTAGGTTTCGGCTTGTTCTGGGCTGATGGCGAGACGGACTTGCAGCCAAGGCATGGCGGGCACCTTTGAAAAAATGAGTGTGCAGCGGGGTGGGGCTGCGGGAAGCGCGCCAGTTTACGCGAGGTGGGGGCAGAAGACGACACCGCTGGACACACGCAGATCAATGTGGGAGACAGGCAAGCCCGGCTCCCACATTGATCGTGCGTTGTTTCTGATACCTCAGAGACAACAAAACCGCCCGAAGGCGGCCTTGTTGGGTGGATCACTTCGCTTACTGATTAGCCAGCTTGTGTTCCAGGTAGTGAATGTTCACACCACCTTCGCAGAAGCCTTCATCGCGAACCAGATCCCGATGCAACGGGATGTTGGTCTTGATGCCGTCAACCACGATTTCGTCCAGGGCATTGCGCATGCGTGCCATGGCTTCGTCGCGGGTCGAGCCCCAGGTGATCAGCTTGCCGATCAGGGAGTCGTAGTTCGACGGGACCTTGTAGCCGCTGTACAGGTGCGAATCGACGCGAACGCCGTTGCCACCTGGTGCATGGAAGTGCTTGACCATGCCCGGGCTCGGCATAAAGGTTTTCGGGTCTTCGGCGTTGATCCGGCACTCCAGCGAGTGGCCGTGGATCTTCACGTCATCCTGGGTAAACGACAGCGCGTTGCCAGCGGCGATGCTGAGCATCTCCTTGACGATGTCGATGCCAGTGACCATTTCCGATACTGGATGCTCTACCTGCACACGAGTGTTCATCTCGATGAAGTAGAAACTGCCGTTCTCGTAGAGGAACTCGAAGGTGCCAGCGCCACGGTAGTTGATGTCGATGCACGCCTTGACGCAGCGCGCGAGGACTTCTGCACGAGCGGTTTCATCCAGGCCTGGTGCCGGTGCTTCTTCCAGAACCTTCTGGTGACGGCGCTGCAGCGAGCAGTCGCGGTCGCCCAGGTGAATGGCGTGGCCCTGGCCGTCGGAAAGCACCTGAACTTCCACGTGACGTGGGTTGGTCAGGTATTTTTCGAGGTAGACCATCGGGTTGCTGAACCAGGCGCCTGCTTCTTCGCGGGTCTGCTTGGCTGCTTCAATCAGGTCTTCTTCGCGATGCACCACACGCATGCCGCGACCACCACCGCCGCCAGCGGCCTTGATGATCACCGGGTAACCGACTTCGCGACCAATGCGCAGGGCGGTTTCCGGGTCTTCGGGCAACGGGCCGTCAGAGCCTGGAACGGTCGGCACGCCGGCAGCGATCATGGCGTGCTTGGCCGAAACCTTGTCGCCCATCAGGCGAATGGTGTCAGCTTTCGGGCCGATGAAGGCAAAACCGGATTTTTCCACCTGTTCGGCGAAATCGGCGTTTTCCGCGAGGAAACCGTAGCCTGGGTGAATGGCGGTAGCGCCGGTCACTTCAGCTGCTGCGATGATCGCCGGGATGTGCAGGTAAGACAGGCTGGCAGGCGCAGGGCCTATGCAAACCGTCTCGTCCGCCAGGCCCAGGTGCATCAGCTCTTTGTCGGCAGTCGAGTACACCGCGACGGTCTTGATACCCATTTCCTTGCAAGCGCGCAAGATCCGCAGGGCGATTTCGCCGCGGTTGGCGATCAGGACTTTTTCCAGCTTCGCAGGTTTCAACATCGTTGGTTCTCCGCGGTTCAAACGATGGTGAACAGCGGTTGGTCGAATTCAACCGGCTGACCGTTTTCTACCAGGATGGATTCGATCACACCGGCTTTTTCAGCCTGGATGTGGTTCATCATCTTCATCGCTTCAACGATGCAGATGGTGTCGCCCACTTTGACGGTCTGGCCGATTTCAGCAAAGGCTGGCGAGGTCGGTGCCGGGGTGCGGTAGAACGTACCGACCATTGGCGACTTGACCACGAAACCGTTCAGTTTCGGTGCTGCTGGGGCTTCAGCGACAGTAGCAACCGGAGCAGCGGCCACTGGGGCAGGTGCCGGTGCTTGCATCTGTGGCGCGTAGAACTGTTGGGCCGGGGTCTTGCTGTGACGGCTGATCCGTACGGATTCCTCGCCTTCCTTGATTTCCAGCTCGTCGATACCGGATTCTTCCAGCAGTTCGATCAGTTTCTTAACTTTACGGATATCCATGAATCGTCAACTCCCAAGGGTCGGTCAGGGGCGCTTGGCCTGTTCTTCAAGCTGTTCCAGGGCGGCCTCCAGGGCCAGTCGGTAACCGCTGGCGCCAAGGCCGCAGATCACTCCTACTGCAACGTCGGAGAAGTAAGAGTGATGGCGGAAAGGTTCGCGTTTGTGCACGTTCGATAAATGCACTTCGATGAATGGGATGCTCACCGCCAGCAGCGCGTCACGTAATGCAACGCTTGTGTGCGTAAAAGCGGCGGGATTGATCAGGATGAAGTCCACGCCTTCGCTGCGCGCGGCGTGAATGCGATCAATCAATTCGTACTCGGCATTGCTTTGCAGGTAGAGCAAATGGTGGCCGGCATCACGAGCCCGTCGCTCCAGATCGAGGTTGATCTGTTCGAGGGTCACTGCACCGTAGACGCCCGGTTCACGGGTGCCGAGCAGGTTCAGGTTGGGTCCGTGCAGAACCAGTAAGGTCGCCATCGGCTGTTCCTTGTTATTGGTGTGGGTGCGGCAGAACCCGGCGACTATGCCGCAAAGCCTTTGTGACTGTCCAGTTCCCTACAATAGGCAGCACGATTAGCGAGGATTACGCAAAATATGTGACTGGGGTATCGTATCCGGTCACTGGGAGCACTCTGTACGCCATGTGGGAAATGTCAGACGCGAAAGGCCTGCACGGCGGTATTGAGTTGCCCACCGAGCGCCAGCAAATGCTCGCCCTGGCTACGACCCTGGCCAATACGCAGTAAGTTATCCTCGCCCAACTGATGAATCCGCTCACTGTTATCCCGGATCTCACTGACCGCGCCGCTTTGCTGGGCGGTGGCATCAGCAATGCGTACGGCAGTGTCGGAAATGGTCTGGATCGCGCCGACGATTTCATCCAGCGCACCATCGGCGGCCTGGGCTTGCTGGGCGGTGGCTTCGGCGTGTTCGACCTGGGCGCGCATGCCTTCCACCGATTGCCGGGCGGCGGTTTGCAAGTTGGCAATCAGGGTCTGGATTTCTGCAGTGGCACCCGCTGTGCGCTGGGCCAGTGATCGGACTTCGTCAGCGACCACGGCAAACCCGCGGCCGGCCTCACCGGCACGGGCCGCTTCGATCGCAGCGTTGAGGGCCAGCAGGTTGGTCTGGTCGGCAATCGAGCGGATCACCGTCAATACACCGCCAATGGTGGCGGACTCTTCGGCCAGCTTTTCGATCATCTGTGCGTTCTCCTGGACCTCCCCGACCAGCGCGTACAACCCGGTCAGGCTCAAGCCAATCACCCGCTGGCCTTGTTCCACGGCTTGGCCGGCACTACGGCTGGCCCCGGCGGCCTGGCTGGCATCGCCTGCCACTTGTTGAATGGTGGCTTCCAGCTCCCCAAGGGAATCACGAATCTGCGCGGTATCACCGGCCTGGCGCTCGGCACCGTCATGCAGGCCACCACTCAGTTCAGCGAGGGCCCGGCTGCTGCCGGCTACTTGTTCGGCGTTTTCGCGAATGGTGCCCACCAGGTTCACCAGATAAACCCGTAAACGATTGAGAGAGGCCTCGATGTCGTGCAGTTCGCGGTTGGTCGCGCCCAATGCTATCGCCTGGCTGAAATCACCTTCGGCCCAGTTCGACAACGCCGGCGCCAGATTGGTCAGCACCCGCGCTAGGCGCCGCTGCAAGGTGTCGATCAGCAGGGCGATCAACAGGATCAAGCCAATCATCACACCCTGCATTACCCGCACTTCACCCTGGATCTGCCCGTGCTGGGCCCGCACCACGGGCTCCAGTGCGGCGATGGCTTGTTGCACTGCGTCGATTTTCAGGCGAGTGGCAGCGGCCAGTTCACCCCGTTGGCGGATTTGCTCGCGGGTACGTTTCAGCTCTGCCGGATAGCGGGTCAGCAGGCTGTTGAGTTCGCGCTTGAGGTCGACGCCGGTGTCCTGGGCCACGGTTTTTTCGCTGCCTTGCAAACCCATCATCGCCGAGAAGTCGTCGCTATTGGACTCGCTGTTGCCCGTCACACCCAGCAATGGCAGTTGTTCCAGCAAGTCAGTCTGGCTGCGGATGCTGGCCACTTCCCGCTCGACATCGTCGGCCAGTTCACTGCGTCCACTGCTGACCAGCTTGTCCCTGGCCAGGGACAGTTTGGCCAAATGTTGGGATGCCGCCAGCAAGGGCGGTAGATAACGTGCCGCCTCAGGAGTATTGACGCCTGCGGCGTACTGACTCAGTTGCTCCAGGTTAGCCCCCAGCTCCCGCTCGGCTTGCAGCAGCAGGGCTTGCGGATCGCCCGCCAGCTTGCCGGCGGCCAGCAGCTCGGTCTTGCTGAAACCATCCAGGTCGGCAAGGCTGGGGCGCAGGTTGTGAGCGAGGTCAGGAGGCAGTTCGTCGAGGTCTTGCAGCAGGTTTTCCAGGCTCTGGCTGGCGCTGCTCAGGCGCAGTGCATCGCCGCTGGCCAGGTAGTCGTCGATATTGCGAGCGGCCTGATTCTGGAAGGTCTGAGACAAGCCCAGATAGCGTTCCATCAATAGGTAAGGGCGCTCCAGCGCCCGTTGCGACCACCAGAGCGTAGCGCCCAGGGCCAGGCAAACGGCGACCAGCAGAAGGGTGTTCAGATTCGTCAGCAGCTTCAGGCGCATGCGTGGTTTCAACCAACGGCAGAAGGATAAGTGCCTGAAGTTATTGCGCTTTCGTTACAAGGTTATGACAGGCTGAGTAGAATCCGATGAAAAGGTGGCACTTTGCCGTGATTGTTCGGCGGCCTGCACACGATTGCGCCCGGCATGCTTGGCGCGGTACAGCGCTTCATCGGCCTGGGCGGCCATCATCAGGCTGTCGGAGCCATCGCATAGTTCAACTACTCCGGCGCTGAAGGTGCACCAGAGGTCCTGGGGTTGGGCCGGGTAATGAATTTCAGCAAAACGCCCACGAATTTCATCGAGTACTTTGTAGGCAGAGTCCATGTCGGTGTCGGGCATGACGATGGCGAACTCTTCGCCGCCATAGCGGCCGATAAAGTCAGTCTTGCGCAGTCGCTGCTTGAGAAACAGCGCTAGGCTCTTGATCACGCGGTCGCCCATGGGATGGCCGTGGCTGTCGTTGACCCGCTTAAAGTGGTCGATGTCGAGCATGGCAAAACTCAACGGCTTGGCCTCGCGACGGGCGCGGAAGCTGCAGTCTTCCAGCAGTTGCAGGATATGGGTGTGGTTGTACAGCCCAGTCAGGCTGTCGCGCACCATCCGCGCCTTTAGATGCCGGGCCCTTGCTGCGCGGTTGCGTACGGTGGTGATCAGGTGCCGTGGCTTGATCGGTTTGGTGAGGAAGTCGTCGCCGCCTTCACTCATGGCGTCCAGTTGCTTGTCCAGGTCGTCTTCGGCCGACAGGTAAATAATCGGCACGCTGACATAGCGGTCGTTGTGGCGAATGACCTTGGCCAATTCGGTGCCAGTACAGGCGGGCATGTACATGTCGAGGATGATCAGGTCAGGCTGGAAGTCCGCCAGCTCGGCCATGGCCTGGATCGGCTCGATCAGGGTGCGGGTGACGATGCCGGCACTGTTGAGCAGGCGCTCGGTGTGCATAGCCTGGGCACGGGAGTCGTCGATGATCAGCACTTTATAGGGTTCATACTGGGCGACGCAGGTCAGCACCTCGATTTTTTCCAGCAGGCTCGATGCTTCCAGCGTGCCGGTCAGAAACTCCTGGCCTCCAGCGCGCACGGCGGCCAGGCGAGTCGGGGTGTCGGTTTCGTGCAGGCTGAAAAACAGCAGCGGCAGTTTCTGCTCCAGACCTTCCTGGGCTTCGGCCGCCAATAGCAGGCCCAGGCCTGTGCCGCAGAAATCCACGTCCATCACAATCGCCGCCGGCAAGCGCTCGGCCATGGATGAGCGAAATGCCGCCACGCTGTCCAGGGATTGTGCGCTCAAGCCGAAGAACTCCAGCTGCTTGGCCAGGCGCTCGGCGCGGTCGTGATCGGCCAGCATCACGTAGATCGGTTTGCGCATCGGTGGCAGTGAGGTTTGTTCCAGCTGGTCGCCCTGGCGCAAGCCGGTGCGAGAAAGGCGCTGCATCAAACGGTTGAGTTCGGTGATCAGGTTGCTGCTCAAGCGGCCGCGATTATCGTCCACAGCCTTGAGTGCTTCAATGATGTGCCGTGCCAGTTGGCCGTGTTCCGGCTGTTCGAAACGCTCGGCGAAACGCAGCAGGCGCAGGTTGGCTTCGCTGAGTTCGGATAAATCGGCGCTCGACCACTCGCTGCGCTGCAGGCGCTGCCAGATCTCAAGAATTTGACGCGCCTGATGAATTACCCGCTGGGCAAAATGGTGCTTGAGGCGCTCACGGCTGGGGTCTTCTGGCTCGGTCATATCCTGACTACTAGTAAGGGTGCACGCTGAGGTCGATTGATGGCCCTATGCTAGCACCTCTTTCCATTCGCACGAGTGTCATACATCAATTAACTGCAAGGTCCTGCTTTTTCACTTACTGATCGCTGGGTCGCGCAGACGTAAAAGCGCCCATCCTTTATAGTTGAACGCCGCCCCAGCGCCACCTTGATTTAAAAGCCCCGCACAGACTGGCACGATGGGGTAGGGTTATGGTCGTAGCTATTGAACGCACGCCATCGACTCAAGTGCATGAACTCAAGTGATTGAAAGGATATCGCCATGCTGGACTGGAAAAACCGTGCAGGCAGCGCACCGGGCCCAAGCCCTGCGCCCAAGTCAGCTCCCCGCAGCTATTTGCGTGGCCTGCTGATGAGCCGCGCCTTGCTCACCCTGGTGGCCCTTTACCTGCTGGTCAGCGGTGGCCTGGGCTGGTATTGGAGCCAGGAGCCGGCCTTGTTCCCGGTCCAGCAGAACGCCCAGATTGCCGCCGAGAAAGACGGCAAGCAAATGGTGTTGGGCTTCACCACCGTCGAAACCCTCAAGACCGTCGTTGGCACGTTGCTCAACAAGCCGGGCGGTTATATCTCCAATGATCGATTCCCGCCGGGCCTGTGGATGGACAACACTCCGAGTTGGGAATATGGCGTGCTGGTCCAGGTCCGTGACCTGACCCGCGCTCTGCGCAAGGACTTTGCTCGGTCCCAGTCGCAGTCGGCGGAAGATGCGGACTTGGCCAAGGCTGAGCCGCGCTTCAACTTCGACAACAGGAGTTGGGTGCTGCCGTCCAGCGAATCGGAATACCAGGATGGCATCAACTCCCTGAGCCGCTATGAAGCGCGGTTGTCGGACCCTAATCAGAAAGGCGCGCTGTTTTATGCCCGCGCCGACAACCTGAATAACTGGCTCGGTGATGTTGCCACTCGCCTGGGGTCGTTGTCGCAACGGCTGTCGGCCAGCGTCGGCCGGGTCAAGCTCAATACCGCACTGAAAACCGAAGCCCTGGCGCCGGGTGAAGTGCCGCAGGTCGATGAGGAAGTGGTGGAAACCCCATGGATGCAGATCGACAACGTGTTCTATGAGGCGCGTGGCCAGGCCTGGGCGCTGTCTCATTTGTTGCGTGCCATCGAAGTCGACTTCGCCGACGTACTGGCCAAGAAGAACGCCACGGTCAGCGTGCGTCAGATCATTCGTGAACTGGAAGCCTCGCAAGAGCCGGTGTGGAGCCCAATGATCCTCAATGGCAGCGGCTTCGGCGTGTTGGCTAACCACTCGCTGGTGATGGCCAACTATATTTCCCGGGCCAACGCGGCGGTGATCGATTTGCGTCAACTGCTTAACCAGGGTTGAGTCATGGTTGATAGTACCCAAGAGGCCGCCCACCGTGCGGCCTCGGATGCCGAACAGATTGCCTGGGTCGACGAGCAGGACAACCTGCTCGGCGCTCTGGTGCGCTCCGATTTACGCCAGCGTGGCCTGATCGGGCGAGGCACCTACATCATGCTGTTCAATTCTGTCGGTGAGCTGTGTGTGCATCGGCGAACTCTGAGCAAGGCTATTTACCCCGGTTACTGGGATGTGGCCGCGGGCGGCATGGTTGCTGCCGGAGAGACCTACGCCGATTCGGCGGCCCGTGAGTTGGAAGAGGAGTTGGGCGTCAGCGGTGTTGAACTGACCGCCCATGACCACTTCTTCTTTGAAGACACCGGCAACCGGCTGTGGTGTTCGGCGTTCTCTGCGGTGTGGGACGGGCCTTTGCATCTGCAGCCTGAAGAAGTGCTGGAAGCGCGCTTCATGCCTGTCGAAGCGGTGCTCAAGGATATCGAAGAAAAGCCCTACTGCCCGGACTCCCTGGCCGCGCTGCATCGTTATCTGGCCTCACGTCGCTAAAGTTGCATAAAATTGCGCTATTTGACTCTTAGCAAGTGGGCTTTTTGTCGTTACACTGCGCGACTTTTCAAGCTGAACCGCCTTTGCTTCATCATGTAGGAGCGAGCTTGCTCGCGAAGGACGTCAACGATAACGCGGGCTGCCAGACAGCACGCACCGTCCTCAGGTTTTTCGCGAGCAAGCTCGCTCCTACAGGTTTTTGAAGTGTTTGCGGTTCAGTAGCGCTGCCCCTGCCTGAGTGGGGCTTCGCGGTCGGTGACCCTTTTACGGGCGCTGATCAGTCTTTGTCCTCCCAAGAGGATTGCCGGTGGCCAAAAAAGCCGCATCCTTCGCCGCCCTTGGTGGTCTGGTATTTTCCACCGACGCAGGTCGACATTGCCCGGACTGTCGCCAGCCCGTGGACGCCTGTACCTGCAAACAAGCCCTGATCCCTGAGGGCGATGGTATTGCCCGCGTACGTCGCGAGAGCAAGGGCCGCGGCGGCAAGACGGTGACGACCATCACCGGCGTACCGTTGGCCGAGGATGGGCTCAAGGAGTTGGTCACCACGCTGAAGAAGCGTTGTGGCACCGGTGGCGCCCTGAAAGACGGGGTCATCGAAATCCAGGGCGATCACGTCGAATTGCTGTTGGCCGAGCTGATCAAGCTCGGTTACAAGGCGAAGAAGTCCGGCGGCTAGCAGCCTCTGTGAAAACCACCTCCCCGATGAGCCCGATGCCTTGCAGTTCAAGGCCAGGCCGTCGCTCTCATGGTTTTCACAGAGCCTGTTCCTGACTGGTGTCTAAACTCTGTCCTGCAAGTGGGGTCTACCCCTCTCACAGGCAAATCGTCATTTTCACTCTTTAGACTGCGCCAGCCTCTGAATTGGGTGGCGCTCTTCGACTTTATATAGGGGACTTCGATGTCCGTACGACGCACACGCAAAGACGATGGCAGCCAATGGACAGTTGCGGACAGCCGTAGTGTTTACGGAATTCGCCATTGGGGGGCCGGGTATTTCGCGATCAATGACGCCGGTCGCGTCGAAGTTCGTCCGAACGGCCCCAGCAGTTCACCCATCGATTTGTACGAGCAAGTGGACCAGTTGCGCAAAAGCGGCCTGTCCTTGCCTCTGTTGGTGCGCTTCCCGGACATTCTTCAAGACCGCGTGCGTCAGTTGACCGGTGCCTTCGACGCCAATATCGAGCGCCTGGAATACCAGAGCAAATACACCGCGCTGTACCCGATCAAGGTCAACCAGCAGGAAGCGGTGATTGAAAACATCATCGCCACCCAGGACGTGTCCATCGGCCTGGAAGCCGGCTCCAAGCCGGAACTGCTGGCAGTCCTGGCCCTGGCGCCGAAGGGTGGCACCATCGTCTGCAACGGCTACAAGGACCGCGAGTTCATCCGCCTGGCGCTGATGGGCCAGAAGCTGGGCCACAACGTCTTTATCGTGATCGAGAAAGAGTCCGAAGTCGGTCTGGTGATCGAAGAAGCCGCCAACCTCAAGGTCAAGCCTCAGATCGGGCTGCGAGTGCGTCTGTCGTCGCTGGCGTCGAGCAAGTGGGCGGACACCGGTGGCGAGAAATCCAAGTTCGGCTTGTCGGCCGCGCAGTTGTTGTCGGTGGTTGAGCGTTTCCGCGCCGCCAGCCTGGACCAGGGCGTTCGCCTGCTGCACTTCCATATGGGCTCGCAGATCGCCAACCTGGCGGACTACCAGCACGGGTTCAAGGAAGCCATTCGTTACTACGGCGAACTGCGCAACCTCGGCCTGCCGGTGGACCACATCGACGTCGGCGGCGGCCTGGGTGTCGACTACGACGGTACTCATTCGCGCAACGCCAGCTCGATCAACTACGACATGGACGATTACGCCGGTGTCGTGGTCGGCATGCTCAAAGAATTCTGCGACGCCCAGAACCTGCCGCACCCGAATATTTTCTCCGAGAGCGGCCGTTCCCTGACCGCCCACCACGCCATCCTGGTGGTGCAAGTCACCGACGTCGAGAAACACAACGACGATGTGCCGGCGATCGAGAACAGGGAAAATCTGCCGGAGACCGTGCAATGGCTGGCGGACCTGCTGGGTCCGACCGACATTGAAATGGTCACCGAAACCTACTGGCGCGCCACCCACTACATGAGCGACGTGGCCTCCCAGTACGCCGACGGCAAACTGACCCTGGCAGAAAAAGCCCTGGCCGAGCAGTGCTACTTCGCCGTGTGCCGCCGTCTGCACAATTCGTTGAAGGCTCGTCAGCGCTCCCATCGCCAAGTGTTGGACGAACTCAACGACAAGCTCGCCGACAAGTACATCTGCAACTTCTCGGTGTTCCAGAGCCTGCCGGACACCTGGGCCATCGGCCAGGTGCTGCCGATCCTGCCGTTGCACCGTCTCGACGAAGAGCCGATGCGCCGCGCCGTGCTGCAAGACCTGACCTGCGACTCCGACGGCAAGATCAAGCAATACGTCGACGAGCAGAGCATTGAAACCAGCCTGCCGGTCCATGCCTTGAACGAAGGAGAGGATTACCTGCTGGGGATTTTCCTGGTGGGCGCCTACCAGGAAATTCTTGGTGACATGCACAACCTGTTCGGTGACACCGACTCGGTGAACCTCTACCAGAAGGAGGACGGTTCGGTGTACAGCGCTGGGATCGAAACCCACGACACCATCGAAGACATGCTGCGCTATGTGCACTTGTCGCCGGAAGAGTTGATGACTCACTACCGTGACAAGTGCGCCAGCGCCAAGATCACGGCAGCGGAGCGGACCCAGTTCCTCGATGCATTACGTCTGGGGCTGACGCGGTCTTCGTACCTGTCGTCTTGAGTCGTTAGCGGCTAAACAAAACCCACCGTTGCTGGTGGGTTTTTTTATGTTCGCTCGGCGGACTCAACCTTGGGAGAACCATCGATCCTGGCGGCTCAAGTGCCAGGCGAAGGCGGCCAGGATCACGCTGCGCAGGACCATGAACAACAGGAAGGTCAGCCAGAGTCCGTGATTGCCAAAACCTTGCAGTGCCCAGGCAAACGGTAGCAAAAGGGCGACACTCAGCAGCATGCCGTTGCGCATTTCGCGCGCACGGGTGGCACCGATGAACAGCCCATCCAGCAGATAACTCCACACCGCAAGCAGCGGCAGTACCGCCAGGTACGGTAAGTAGATGAACGCCGTTTCGCGCACGCT
The DNA here is from genome assembly GCF_040310325.1 of Pseudomonas sp. HY7a-MNA-CIBAN-0227. Lineage (NCBI taxonomy): Bacteria > Pseudomonadati > Pseudomonadota > Gammaproteobacteria > Pseudomonadales > Pseudomonadaceae > Pseudomonas > Pseudomonas sp. HY7a-MNA-CIBAN-0227. The sequence continues at coordinate 97,702 of NZ_JBEOPT010000013.1, forward strand.
GGGAATGTCGGTCTGCATGGCAATAAACAAGTGGCCGGCAACGGCGAAGAGCAGGGCGAAGGCGGCGCTGGCCAGCAGTGACCAACCGCAGGCGACCACCAGCGTGCGGCGCAAGGCCTGACGGTCATGGGCGCCGATGGCATGGCCGCATAGCGCTTCGACGGCGTGGGCCAGTCCGTCCAGTGCATGGGCGGTGAGCAACAGGCCGTTGAGCAGTAGCGCATTAGCCGCCACGGTGGTATCGCCCAAACGAGCACCTTGCACGGTGATCATGAAAAACACCGATTGCAGGGCCAGGCTGCGGATAAAGATGTCGCGGTTGACCGCCAATAAAGGGCGCCAGCTTGCCCAAAGCTTCAAGGCAGCCCAGGCAATATGGCCGGGGTAAGCGCGCAGGGCTTTTTGCGTCAGCGCCAGGCCCAGCAGGGCGCCGGTCCATTCGGCGATCACCGAGGCGCGAGCCGAACCCACCACGCCCCAATCCAGGCCCATGACGAACCACAGGTTCAGGGCGATGTTCACCAGGTTGGTGGTCAACAGGATTGCCAGCGGTGCGCGGGCGTTCTGGGTGCCGAGGAACCAGCCAACCAAGGCATAAGTGGCCAGGGCGGCGGGCAGGCCGAACAAACGAGTGTGGAAAAATTCGCGAGTCAGCTGACTCAACTCAGGCGAAGGTTGCATCCAGTCCAGTACCAGGCCGCTCAATGGAACCCCAATGGTCCCCAGCACCATCGCCAATCCCAGCGCCAGCAGCAAACCCTGCAACAGAATCTGCCGCAACGCCGCACCATCCCCGCGCCCGGCAGCCTGGGCGGCAAACCCGGTGGAACCCATGCGCAGGAAACCCATGGCCCAGGCCAGGAAGGTATACAGGCTGGCGCCGACGGCCACGGCACCGAGTTGATGAGCATGGGGCAGATGGCCGATGACCATGCTGTCCACCAGCGCTACCAGCGGCACTGAGATATTCGACAGAATCATCGGCGCCGCCAGGGCCCAGACGCGGCGATGGGTGGAGCGGTGGCGCCAGTCGGTAAGTAGGGTGGACATGCAGACTCCTTTGGGGAGCAGCATTGTAACTGGGCCTGTGGCATACGCGACTTGATCATTCCCACGCGGAGCATGGGAACGATCAGTGCCCTGCGTCGGTCAATGTGAGCAGCGCCACAGCCGGTTCGGTGCCACTGATATATAGTTCACCCCTCAGACATCCCTGACAACGAGTGCCCCATGCTTAACAAAGGACTGTTCCTGGCTTGCGCGCTGGCCCTGCTGAGCGCCTGCGATTCATCTGATAAACCGGTTGCTCCTCCCGCACCTGCGGCGGCGACAGCACCGAAACAGGTCAAGCCAGCGGTAGACGTGGCGGCGCTCAAGCAGCGCTATGCCGGTCGTGAGTTAAGTGTGGTGGACGTGTCCGAAGTCCAACTGGACGGCGCGAGTACCTTGTCGGTGAGTTTCTCGATCCCGCTGGACCCCGAGCAGAAGTTCGAAGGCAAACTGCATTTGGTGGACAGCAAGGCAGGCAAGGTCGATGGGGCCTGGGAGCTGTCGGACAACCTCATGGAACTGCGCCTGCGCCACCTTGAGCCCCAGCGCAAACTGGTGCTGACCGTGGACGCCGGCCTGCGTGGGGTCAACGACGCCAAGCTCGCCGCCGAGTACGTCAGCCGCCTGGAAACCCGTGACCTGCAAGCCACCGTCGGTTTCGCCAGCCGTGGCACCTTGTTGCCGACCCGCTTGGCCGAAGGCCTGCCGGTGATTGCGCTGAACGTCGACAAGATCGACGTCGAATTCTTCCGCATCAAGCCCGAATCCCTGCCGGCGTTCCTCGCCCAGTGGGGCCGCAACACCAGCCTGCAAAGTTATGAGTCCCGCGAACTGCTGCCCATGGCCGACCTGGTGTATGGCGGCCGCTTTGACCTCAATCCAGCGCGCAATACCCGTGAAACCCTGTTGCTGCCGATTGCCGGCCTCAAGCAATTGCAAGAGCCTGGCGTCTACCTCGCGGTCATGCGCGCCTCGGGCACCTACAACTATTCTCAACCGGCCACGCTGTTCACCTTGAGTGATATCGGCCTGTCGGTGCACCGCTACCAGAATCGCCTGGACGTCTTCACCCAGGCCCTGGAAGGCGGCAAGGCTCTGGACGGTGTCGAGCTGGAAATCCTCGATGCCGAAGGCCGCGTGCTCGGCCAGGGTAAAACCGAGAAGGGCGGCCATGCCCAGTTGCCGTTGCCGAAAAAGGCCCAGGTGCTGCTGGCCAAGCAGGGCGAGCAAACCAGCCTGCTGCGTCTGGACAGTGCTGCTCTGGACCTGGCGGAGTTCGACATCGGCGGCCAGCCGGCACACCCGCTGCAATTTTTTGTATTTGGCCCCCGTGACCTGTATCGCCCCGGCGAAACCGTGCTGCTCAACGCCTTGCTACGGGACAAGGACGGTCAGGCCGTCAAGCCGCAGCCGGTGAGCGTGGAAGTACGTCGCCCCGATGAGCAGGTCAGCCGCAAGTTTGTCTGGGACGCTGACGCTTCTGGTCTGTATCAATACCAACTGCAACTGGCCGGTGAAGCGCCGACCGGGCGCTGGCAGTTGGTGTTCGACCTGGGTGACGGCAAGCCGCAACTCTATGAATTCCTCGTCGAAGACTTCCTGCCCGAACGCCTGGCCCTGGAACTCAAGGGTAGCGACACACCGCTGAGCCCTGCTGACAACGCCACCATTCACGTCAATGGCCGCTACCTGTATGGCGCGCCAGCGTCCGGCAATCGGGTCAGTGGGCAAGTCTATGTGCGACCGCTGCGCGAGGCGGTCAAGTCGCTGCCGGGTTATCAGTTTGGTTCGGTGACTGAAGAAGAACTGAGCCAGGATTTCGAACTGGACGAAAGCGTACTCGACGCCAAGGGCGAAGAACTGCTGACCTTGGAAAGCAAATGGCGCGATGCCAAGTCGCCGCTGCAACTAATCGTCCAGGCCAGCCTGCAAGAGTCCGGCGGTCGCCCGATCACTCGCCGGTTGGTGCAACCGATATGGCCGGCCGAGCAACTGCCGGGCTTGCGCGGCTTGTTCGACGGCACCGAGACCAATGGCGATGGCCCTGCGGAATTCGAAGTGCTGGTGGCCAACCAGGAAGGCCAGAAACTTGCCGCCGAGAACCTCAAGGTGCGACTGGTGCGCGAGCGTCGCGACTATTACTGGAACTACTCGGACAACGACGGCTGGAGCTATCACTACAACGAGAAATTCCTCAACCTCGACGAACAGACCGTCAACATCAAGGCCGGCGACACCGCCAAGGTCAGCTTCCAGGTGGAGTGGGGCCCGTACCGTGTCGAGGTCGAAGACCCGCAGACCGGGCTGATCAGCAGCGTGCGTTTCTGGGCTGGCTACCAGGCCCAGGACAACACCGAAGGCGGCGCCGTGCGTCCGGATCAGGTCAAGCTGGCGCTGGATAAACCGGCCTATGGCGACGGCGACACCGCCAACGTTACGGTCACGCCACCGGCTGCGGGCAAAGGTTACTTGCTGGTGGAATCCAGCGAAGGCCCGTTGTGGTGGCAGGAAATCGATGTGCCGGCCGAAGGCAAAAGCTTTGCGGTGAAGCTCGATCCGAAATGGTCACGTCATGATCTGTACGTCAGCGCCCTGGTGATTCGCCCTGGCGAGCGCAAGGCCAATATCACGCCAAAACGTGCAGTGGGCTTGCTCCATCTGCCGCTTGATCGCACCCAGCGCAAGCTTGGCCTGACGCTCACAGCACCGGAAAAAATGCGTCCCAAGCAGCCACTGACGGTGAAGATTACGGCTAAAAATGCCGACGGCAGCGTGCCGAAACAAGTCCATGTGCTGCTGGCAGCGGTGGACGTGGGCATTCTCAATATCACTGAGTACCCGACCCCGGACCCGTACTCCAGCCTGTTTGGCCGCAAGGCTTACGGCGTGGACCAGTTCGACATCTATGGCCAACTGATCGAAGCCGGGCAGGGCCGTCTGGCCAGCCTGGCGTTCGGCGGCGATGCGGCGCTGGCCAAAGGCGGCAAGCGCCCGGACACCAGTGTGACCATCGTCGCGTTGCAGAGCGCGCCGGTCACGTTGAACGAGAAAGGCGAGGGCGAAGTCAGCGTCAATATCCCCGACTTCAACGGTGAACTGCGCCTGATGGCCCAAGCCTGGAGTGACGATCGCTACGGTATGGCCGAAGGCAAGACGGTGATTGCCGCGCCACTGATTGCCGAGCTGTCGGCGCCGCGCTTCCTGGCTGGCGGTGACCAGACACGCCTGGCCCTGGACTTGTCCAACCTGTCGGGCAAGTCGCAGAAGCTGGATGTGCAATTGACTGCCGAAGGGCAGTTGGCCCTGCTCGGCGAGCCATCCCATAGCGTGCAACTGACTCAAGGCCAGCGCACCACCTTGCAGATTCCCGTGCGGGCGTTGGGTGGGTTTGGCCAGGGCAAGGTCAAGGTCACCGTCAATGGCCTCGACTTGCCGGGTGAGAACCTGCCGCCGTTTTCCCGCGAATGGACCCTGGGCGTGCGTCCGGCTTATCCGGCGCTGCTCAAGCAATACCGCGCGGTGCTCAAGGATGAAACCTGGAGCTTGCCAGACGCCGAACTGGCGCTGTTCGAACCGGCCGGACGCGAAGCGTTACTGAGCCTGTCGAGCCGTCCGCCGTTGAACCTCGGTGAACAGATTCGAGCGCTCAAGGCTTACCCCTATGGTTGCCTGGAGCAAACCGCCAGCGGTCTGTACCCGTCGTTGTATGCCGATGCGGCGGTGCTCACGCGCCTGGGCCTCAAGGGTGAGCCGGATGCCGAGCGCAAGCGCAAGATCGAGATAGGCATTGAGCGCCTGCTGGGCATGCAGCGCTACAACGGCAGCTTTGGTCTGTGGGGCGCCGATGGTGAGGAAGAGTACTGGCTGACGGCTTATGTCACCGACTTCCTGCTGCGGGCTCGCGAGCAAGGTTTTGCCGTGCCGCCTGAAGCACTGAAAAAGGCCAGCGAGCGACTGCTGCGTTATGTTCAGGAACGCAACCTGATCGAAGTCGACTACAGCGACAACGCCGACCACACCCGCTTTGCAGTGCAGGCCTACGCAGGCATGGTCCTGGCCCGCAGTCAGCAGGCGCCGCTGGGAGCGTTGCGCAGCTTGTTCGAACGGCGTACCGATGCCCGTTCTGGTTTGCCGTTGGTGCAACTGTCCATCGCCTTGCAAAAAATGGGCGATCAGCCCCGTGCCGATCAAGCCTTGGTGGCTGGGCTGGCGGCTACCCGTAAAGGTAATGAGTGGCTGGCCGACTACGGCAGCCCGCTGCGGGACCAGGCGATGATTCTGGCGTTGCTGGAAGAGAACGACTTGGCCAAGGGCAAGCGCGAGGAGCGGCTGTTCGACCTGTCGGACCAGATGGCCGCCAATCAGTGGCTGTCGACCCAGGAGCGTAATTCGCTTTTCCTCGCTGGTCGTGGCCTGCTGGGCAAGCCGGAATCCAACTGGACCGCCCAGTTCACCAGCGGCGGCGAAACCCGCGAGCTGAACAACGGGCAATCGGGCTTGAAGCTGGAAGGTGCGTTGCTGGCCTCGCCGCTGACCTTACGTAACGAGGGCAGCGAGCCGGTCTACCAGCAACTGAGCATTTCCGGTTATCCACTGCAGCCACCGGCCGCTGGTGGTGAGAACCTGAGTATTCGTCGTGAATACCTGGGGATGAATGGCCAGCCGCTGAACCTGCGCAATCTCAACAGTGGTGATCTGGTGCTGGTGCACCTGGCAGTCAGTGCCAATAAGCAGCGGGTGCCGGATGCCCTGGTGGTGGACTTGTTGCCAGCCGGCCTGGAGCTGGAAAACCAGAACCTGGCACAAAGTGCCGCCAGCCTGGAAAACGCCAGCAGCCAGGTCAAGGAATGGCGCGAGTCGATGCAGAACGCGTCCCTCAAGCATCAGGAGTTCCGCGATGACCGCTACGTGGCGGCGCTGAATCTGGACGGCTACGGCACCACACACCTGCTGTACCTGGCCCGTGCGGTGACGCCCGGCACCTATCGTGTGCCGCCGCCGCAAGTGGAGTCGATGTATCGGCCGAACTGGCAGGCAGTGGGGGAAACCCCGGCGGACATGGTGATCAAGGGGCGTTGATATACACCTCCTGTAGGCGCGAGCAAGCTCGCTCCACAGGAGGTTGGGTCGTTAGTGAACCACCCAACTCAACAGCCACAACCCAAGCATCAGCCAGATAATGCCCATGATGATCGAGGCCCGCATAAAGGCGCGAACCGCCGAGTACAACAGCATCAGGCCGATGATCAGGGTGATGATGCTGATGATCGAGGTGTCCATGCCCAGGGTGCGGGACAGGCCTTCGATAAAGTTGCCGCCGGCATGAGTCAACGCATTGAACAACCCACTGAGCCCATCGACGATAAACCGGATGACGGAACCGAGCGCCTGGCCCAGCCATTCGAAAAAGCTTTCTACCTGCATGTGTGCGTCCTGATAAAAAGGTGGGCGTATCTGCCGGACCTGAGCCTTTGGTCGTTAATTCCACGGGCTAGTTCCCTTGAAGCATAGAGGTTTGCAGGTTTGAGTTTGCGATTAGTTGCGCGTTGGACGCTGGGCAGTGTGGTGCTGGTGGTTGCCTTGTTATGGCTCGCCGACCGTCTCTGGCCGTTGCCGCTGCCCAAGGACGACCTGGCCCGCGTGGTGCTGGCTGAAGACGGTACGCCGCTGTGGCGCTTTGCCGATGCCAACGGCGTGTGGCGCTACCCGGTGGAAAACGGCGAAGTCTCGCCGTACTACCTTGACGCCCTGCTGACCTACGAAGACCGCTGGTTTTATCAGCATCCCGGCGTTAACCCGCTCGCGTTGGTACGCGCCACCTGGCAGAACCTCACCGGTGCGCGGGTGGTGTCCGGCGGCAGCACCTTGTCGATGCAAGTGGCGCGCTTGCTCGATCCCCACTCGCGGACTTTGCACGGCAAGCTGCGGCAACTGTGGCGCACGGCCCAGCTGGAATGGCACCTGTCCAAGGAGCAGATCCTCAACCTCTACCTCAATCGCGCGCCCTTCGGCGGCACCTTGCAGGGTGTGGCTGCTGCCAGTTGGGCTTATCTGGGCAAGTCGCCGCAGCAACTGACCCACGCTGAAGCCGCCTTGCTCGCGGTGTTGCCCCAGGCACCGAGCCGTTTACGCCCGGATCGTCATCCGTTGCGTGCCCAGCAAGCGCGGGACAAGGTGTTACGCCGGCTGGCTGAGTTTCAGGTGTGGCCGCAATCTGCCGTCGACGAAGCTCTTGAAGAACCGTTGTTGCTGGCGCCACGCCTGGAGCCGAGCCTCGCGCCGTTGCTGGCCCGCCGGCTAAACCGTCCCGACAGCCCACCGCTGATTCGCACCACCCTGGATGCCACCCTGCAGCGTCGCCTCGAAGACCTGCTGCTGGGCTGGCGTGCGCGCCTGCCAGAGCACACCTCGGCGGCGATTCTGGTGGTGGAAGAGGAAACCATGGCGGTGCGCGCCTATCTCGGCTCAGTGGACATCAACGACGCCCGGCGCTTTGGCCATGTCGACATGATCAGCGCCATGCGCTCGCCGGGGTCGACGCTCAAACCCTTCCTTTATGGCATGGCGCTGGACGCCGGGTTGATTCATTCCGAGTCCTTGTTGCAGGACGTGCCACGGCGTTACGGTGATTACCGGCCGGGCAACTTTTCCATGGGATTCAGCGGTGCGGTACCGGCCAGTACAGCGTTGTCCAGCTCCTTGAACCTGCCGGCGGTGCAATTGCTGGAAGCCTATGGACCGAAGCGCTTTGCCGCGCAAATGCGCATCGGCGGCATGCCCCTGGCGCTGCCGGCCCTGGCCGAACCAAATCTGGCGCTGATCCTTGGCGGCGCCGGCAGCCGTCTGGAAGATCTGGTCAGCGGCTACAGCGCCTTCGCCCGCGACGGCAAGAGCGCCAACATTCGTTTGCAGCCGGACGATGCGCTAAGAGAGCGGCCATTACTGTCGCCAGGGTCCGCCTGGATTGTGCGGCGCATCCTCAGCGGCCAGGCGCGACCGGACCGTGACCCTCGGGCCGAGCTGGTGCAGCGGCCGGTGCTGGCCTGGAAAACCGGCACCAGTTATGGCTTTCGCGATGCCTGGGCTATTGGTGTCGGGCCGCGTTACTTGATCGGTGTGTGGATCGGCCGCCCGGACGGCACGCCGGTGCCGGGCCAGTTCGGCCTGGCCTCGGCGGCGCCCTTGATGCTGCAAGTGCATGATGTATTGACCAACCGCGACAGCCAGCGTGGCATCAGTGCGCCCGTTAAACCGGTGCCGATGAACGTCGGCGTCGCGGCGATCTGCTGGCCGTTGGGTCAACCGATGAGCCGTAGCGATCCTAACTGCCGCCGCCAACGCTTCGCCTGGACGCTGGACAAGACCACGCCGCCGACCTTGCAGGCATTGGATCAGCCGTTGGGTGTCGGGTTGATGGAGACAATCTGGGTCAATGCCAGGGGCCTGCGGGTAGCCGCTAATTGTCCCGGGGCGGTATCTCGGGACGTTGCGCTGTGGCCGGCACCGCTGGAGCCGTGGCTGCCCAGGGTCGAGCGACGGGACGCGCGCATTCCCGCAGATGATCCCGATTGCCCGCCACCCGCGCTGGCGGCGTCGTCGCCGTTGTCCATCGTTGGCGTACGCGAGGGCGATCAACTGCGTCTTCCGGCCGCCAGCCTGCAACGCCTAAGCCTGAAAATCTCCGCCCTGGGCGGCAGCGGCCGGCGCTGGTGGTTTCTCAACGGCGCACCGCTGGGAGACAGCGCCAACCAGGACAGCATCAACGCCAGCTTCGAACGACTGGGCCGCTACCAACTCAGCGTGCTCGATGAAGCGGGGCAGACGGCCCGAGTCGAATTCAGCGTCGTTGACTAACCCACAGGTGCTTGCCTTCCCCGATCATCCGCCCGAAGCTATACACCTTCAGGAGCCCCCCATGAACCTCGAACACCTCACCGAACGCCTGCACCGCATCCGCGATAACAACGACTGGAAGCCATTCCACAGTCCGAAAAACCTGGCCATGGCCGCCAGCGTGGAAATGTCCGAACTGGTGGAGATTTTCCAGTGGCTGAGCGAAGACCAATCGCGCCAGCTACCCGCAGACAAACTCGCCCATGCCGGCCAGGAAGTCGGTGACATCGTGCTGTATCTACTGCTGCTGTGCAGTGAGCTGGGGCTGGACATGGATCAAGTGGTACGCGCCAAGCTGGCGGACAGCGAGCGGCGGTTTGCCCATGAGTGATCGCCATTTCGACCAGCTTGCCACCCGTTTTGCCGAAAAAATCTACGGTGGCGCCAAGGGTGCTATTCGCCTGGCGGTGTTGCAGGCCGACTTGATAGAAACCCTGCCGGACCGCCCGCTGCGGGTGCTGGATATCGGCGCGGGCCTTGGTCATATGTCGCTGTGGCTGGCCGAGCGCGGTCATCAGGTGACCCTGGCCGAGCCCGCCGCGCCGATGCTCGACGGCGCCCGCCAGCGCTTTGCCGAAGCCGGTCAGAGGGCCACCTTTATCCAGGCGCCCTGGCAGGACCTGCTGGGCCAACTCACCGAACCTTATGACCTGGTGTTGTGCCACGCCGTGCTGGAGTGGCTGGCCGAGCCCCATGGGATCCTGCCGGTGCTGCACCAACTGACGGCGCCCGGTGGCTGGTTGTCTCTGGCCTTCTACAACCGCGACGCGCTGATTTACCGCAACCTGCTCAAAGGCCACTTCCGCAAAATGCGCAAGAACGACATGGCCGGCGAAAAGCAGAGCCTGACGCCGCAGCAACCCCTTGATCCACGGGAGTTGGCGGCGCAACTAGATGGCCTGTGGCAGGTCGAAAGTCAGAGTGGCGTGCGGGTGTTCCACGACTATATGCCGGTGGAATTCCAGGCCCGCGTTAATTTGCAGGATTTAGTCGAGATGGAGCTCGCTCACCGTCGACACCCAAGCTTTGCCGGACTTGGGCGTTATTTGCACTGGATCTGCCGTCCGGTTTAAGCGGCCCAGTCTGCGGAGGTTGAAATGAAGCGCCGTGTCGGATTTATCCTGCTCTGCCTGGGGCTTGGCGCCTGCCAGAGCAACAACCCTTATGTAGCTGCCTCCAACCCCATTCCTGCGGCGCCTGCCCAGGCAGCCAATACCTTTGATGCCAGCGCCTACCCGGCGCCAGTGCGCGACTATGGCGCCTACCGCAACTGGGCCTGGCGCAACGGCCAGTTGCCGGCGGGCTCGGCTTGGGCCGACTCGGCGCAGATTGCCGAAGCGGTCAGTGGCGCCCTGGATCAACGCGGCTTGCGCCCGATGCATGACAACCGCGTGCCCGACCTGTTGGTCAGCGCTGATGTGCACCAGGAAAAACGCCTGCGTCAGGTCCAGGACGACTATGGTTATGGCTACGGCGGCTACAACCGCTATGGCAACGGTTACGGCATGTACAACTCGGTGCCGATGGTGCGCACCTATGAAGTGCAGGTCGTGGTGGTGCGGGTCAATTTGTTTGATGCCCGCAGCGGCCAGCCAGTCTGGAGCGCCAGCGCTGAAACCAGCAGCCAGGGAAGTCTGAGTGAACGCGGTGATGCCTTGCGCCAGGCTGTGCAAAAGGCAATGACGGCGTATCCTCCAAGTTAACAACTATTCTCATCTCAGGCTCAGATAGCGCCTCAGATAGCCCTCAAATAGCCTCTTGGAGAACAATCATGTTGCGTCGTATCGCTTTGCTTGCTTTTGCCGTGCTGCTGGGCGGCTGCCAGACGAATCAGGTCAACCACGACTTTGATGCCAGCCGCGATTTTGGTGCCTACCGCAGTTGGAGCTGGAAAGACCCCGCGTTGCAGTACCGTCCCGATGATCCGCGGATCAAGAGCGACCTCACCGAACAGCGCATCCGCCAGGCAGTAGGCGAGCAACTGGAACAGCGTGGCTTGCGTCCTGCCGCAGCGGGCACCAAGGCTGACCTGAACGTGCAGACTTACCTGATCGTCGAGGATCGCCAGCAACAAGTCACCACCAACTACGGTGGCGCCTGGGGCGGGCCGTGGAACGGATACTGGGGCGCGCCGATGTACAACGAAACCCGCAACATCACCTACAAGGTTGCGACCATTCAGATCGACCTGCTGGACGGCAAGGACGGCAAGCTGGTGTGGCGCGGCAGCGATGAGCAAATGATGAGCAGCACGCCTAATCCACAGGACCGTAGTGCGGCTGTTCGGGCGACGGTGGCCAAGGTTCTTTCCAACTATCCACCGCGTTGATTACCTGAAGCGGTCCTGAAAATACCGCAAATTTCAGTTCACACCACTCCAGGAGTCGGTAAAAGTGGCGACATGCCAGCGTACTCCCCAACCCTTGTCTACACTGCTGTTCAACACAGGAGAGTAAGCGCTCGGCAGTTCGCCGGCAAAGGAGTGCTCGATGTCTCCCCGACTTCGTTCTGGCCGCCTGGCCGGTTATTCCGGGCAACGTGGTGCGATTGGCCTGATCGCCGTTTGCGTAATGGCGTTGGCCTTGGTGTGCACGTTGCTTGTGGTCGATAGCGGACGCTTGTACCTGGAAAAGCGCAAGTTGCAGTCGATTGCCGATACCGCCGCCCTGGAAGCAGCCGGTCGCGGCGGACAATGCGCGCCCAGTACCACGGCCACCGATTACGCCAAGCAAAACGCCACGCGCAATGGCTTCACCGTAATTGCCAACGACAACAGCCGCGGGCTTGCCGTGACGTGTGGCACCTTGGTGACCAACGCCAGCAATATCCGCGTCTTTAACGCCGACGCCAGTAAAAACGATGCAATTCGTGTGGTGGCGTCGCACACGGTGACCAACAGCATCGCCAATGGCGTGTGGAACCTCTTCAGCGGTACGCCTCAAACCACTACGACGTTGTCGGCGACGGCGGTGGGGGCACTGGCGCCACCCGTAGCGCAACTGACTATTCGAAGCACGTTGGGTACGATCAACTCCGCCAAGTCAGAGATTTTGAATAAGACAATCGGCGGTTTACTTGGGGGTAGCCTTGCTCTCACTGCTGTCGGCTGGGAGGGGTTGGCCAATACCGATGTCAATCTGCTCAGTTATCTGGATCAGTTGGCCATTCAATTACATGTAACAGCAGGGGACTATCAGGCGTTGTTGAACGCCGCCGTATCCCCGACTCAATTGATCAATGCTGCGGTCAAGGTCTTGCAAGTAAACGGTACGGTGGCAGCGGCCATCATTAACAATGCAGTTTCGATTGAGGCAATTGCCCCGAATACACAACTGTTGAAAGTTGGGGACTTATTGAAGGTCGCGACCGGAACACCGGCCGCTGCCCTGAACACCAACGTGAAGTTGTTCGAATTGATTCAGGGTGTGGCCCAGCTCTCGAGTAGCAAGAGTGCTGTGAGTGCCGCGTTCCAATTGAATATTCCATTGGTGGGCAATGCTTCGATAACAACGAAAGTCATCGAGCCGCCGCAGCTTTCGGCTATCGGAAACCCAGCCTTGGCAAAGGCAGGCCTGCTGACGGGGACTAATCAGATTTTCGTGCGTACTGCACAAGTCAGGACCTTGATATCTCTCGAAATTCCCGTACTAAAGGGCGTTTCTTCGATCGCGTCGGCGGTTGTCGGCTTGACCACGCCGGTGACCGGAGTGGTAAACAGTCTGTTGCACCTGAATCTGGCAGGGGTGCTGAATGCTGTTCTATGTCTGATTTCCTGTGAATATACCGATGTCGATATCGCCTCCAAACTGGACATCTACATAGAAGCTGCCAGCGGAGAAAGCCATGTCACTGATTTCAGTTGTGCGAATCCAGCGACAAAGTCTTTAACGGTCCTAGCCAGCAGTTCTCTTGCCACGCTGGCCATCGGTAATATTGATCCTACTAAAGCTTTCTCCTCGTTAGTGCCGGTAGACGTCCAGCCGATACGGCTGATCGATATTGGTACGAGGCATTGTGTGGCGATAGTGGTGTGCAGTGCTAAACGCACACCAAATGTGGGTGGTGGTTTTCTATTGAAAGCGCAATCCACCGTGGGGCAGCGAACTGAAAGTTTGTTCTACTCACCGGTAGCTGAAATGAATTTGCTACCGACCTATAAAAGCATTTCCAGTGTCAACATCATCAATAGCCTTGGCGCGACGTTGAGCGGCCTTCAAGTGACTTATGCACCTCCTACAGGCACCGTATCAAGTGGCGCGCTTGCGTCAGTCGCGGGATTACTCACGACGGTTACCAATATCCTTGTGGAAGCGATTCAGGGCCTTCTGGCACCGCTACTGGATCCACTCGTCAATACCCTGCTGAGCGCTCTGGGTATCAGCCTGGGAAATGCCGAAATTGGCGCCAACCTAAGTTGCCATATGGGACAGGCTTACCTGGTGATCTAACCCTCCACCACCGGTAACTCCACACAAAACCTCGCCCCATGCTCACTGTTGGCAACGCTCAGCTGTCCGCCCATGTTTTCCACAATTCCGTAGCTCACTGACAACCCCAATCCGGTGCCCACGCCAATCGGCTTGGTGGTAAAAAACGGCTCGAAAATCCGTTCGAGCAACCGTGGGTCAATCCCGCCGCCGTTGTCTTCCACCCAAATCCGCACATGGCGGCTGTCGTGTTCGCAGTGCAACGAGATCCAGGGTTTGAAGTCGCGGTCCTGCTCGTGCTTGCTCAGCAGGGCGTCGCGGGCATTGACCATCAGGTTGATCAGCACCTGTTCCAGCTGGTCGACGTAGCCTTTGACCTGCACCGTGAAATCGACCGGGGTGACACGCAGGTCCAGGCCTTTGCCGCGCAGGCCTTCGCTGAGCAGGGACAGCGTGCCGTCCACCGCTTGGGCCGGGTCGAAGGGTTGCTGCTCGATTTCCGAGCGGCGCCCGAACACCCGCATATGGTCCACCACCCTGGCTGCTCGCTGGACCTGGGAGTCGATGCGCTGGAGTTTTTCCGTCAGGTAATCGATCTGCGCATCGCCGTTGCCCAGGCGTTTGAGTATGTTGACGATGGCCATGCGCATGACGTTCAGCGGCTGGTTAATCTCATGGGCAAGGCCGGTGGCCATCTCGCCAAGGGTGGCCATTTTTGCGCTTTGGGTCAGTTGTTGTTGTGAGCGGCGCACTTCGGTGTTGTCGCGCCCCACGGCCTGGATTTCTTGCAACTGGCCCTGTTCGTCGAACACGCCACGGTCGGACCAGACCCACCAGGCATGTTCGCGTCCGGGCAGTTGCAGGCTGATCTCGGCAGTGCTGACGGGAAACTCCGGGGTCAATTGAGCGATGCGCTGGATAAACGCGATGCGTTGCTCTTCTGATAGCCACTGGCTCAGATTCAGCCCCGGCAGTTGTGCTGGCGAACACTCCATGTAGTTGGCCAGCGGCGTGTTGCCGAAGGTCAGGGTCAGGTCTGGACGGTAGCGGCAGATCATCGCCGGCGAGTCCTCCACCAGAATCCGGTAGCGCTCCTCGCTCTGCTTAACCCGCTCTGCGGCCAGGGTCGCCTCGGTAATATCCAGCCACAGGCCGACGGCCTCCACCGGCAGGCCGAGGTCGTCGCGCAGCAGCTTGGCTTCGTCCAGCAGCCAGTGGTAATCGCCTTGTTTGTCTCGTACCCGATAGCGGCTGCGCACGTTGCCTTCACGCAGCAGGTGGCGGGTGCGTTCAAAGTAGAGGTCGCGGTCTTCGGGGTGGATTAACGAAGCCAGCGTGTCGTGGGTGCATTCGGCCAGGGTCCAGCCCAAAAGCGGCAACAGGCTGTCGCTGAAAAACGCTGGGTGCAAGGCGCCGCTGGCGTAGCGCTGGACGTAGATCACCGCCGGTGAACTGGCGATCAGGTTGTCCAGTCGGGCGTGGGCGGCGGCGGCTTGCAGTTGCTGGTTCTTGATATCGCTGATGTCGAGCATGAAGCCGATCCAGCGCCGGTTGTCGCCAACGCCCAGCACCTGGCCCTGGACGCGGTACCAGATGGGGTTAAGTTCGGCGTCGGTACGGTGCAGGCGCACGCTGGTCAACAAGGGTTTGCTCAACTGCTGCAAGTCCTGCAGGCGGCTGTTCAATTCCTGGCGGTCGGCCGGATGGATCAGGTCCAGCCAGTTGGCCAGGTCTAGTCGCGTGGGACCGTCCTCAAGGCTCAGGCTGCGCATGAGCTGTGGCGCGAGCTGGATCTCCTGGCTTGCCGGCGGCAGCTCCCACCAACCGGTACCGAGCAGGCCTTGCAAGGCTTCCAGGCGTTCCAGTTGCTGATGGTGACGTTGCTCGCGCAGGCGGCTGAGCAGGGGGGCGGCGAGGGCGGCGGTGAGGTTCAGCCAGTCACGGTCACTGATATCTGCCTGGCTGCTGTAAAACCCGCACAACAACCACGCCGCAACGCCTTGGCCATCGCGATACGGCACCAGGAAACCGTCGGCGTTGCCAAATACACTGTGCAGACGCGGGTGTTCACTGCGGCCCTGACCGACCGCGAGGCTCAGTGGCGTATTACCGTTGACGCTGTCCAGGCTGGTGCCCAGGCGTTGCCCGGTTTGCCATAGCGCCGGGGCGTCATGAGCCACGTATTGGCTGTAGACCAGCCAGCCCTGATCCTGTTCATCCAGCAAGGCGAGGGCCACACAGGGGATTTTCCAGCGCTGGGCCAGGCTGCGCAGGTGTTCGTTGAATACTTGCGGCAGTCGCGCCAGGCTGCAGACCCGCAATTGCTCGCTCATCTTGCAGGCCAGTTGATGGTTTTGCTCGCGGTGTTGCGCCAGCTGCCGCCCGGCCAGCAAGTCGCCGATATCCAGCAGTCGCAGGACCCAGCCATCGCCGTCCGGCTCGATCCAGCCTCTGGTCTGCAGGGTTTGCCCGGCGGCACCGTGGAAGTCCAGGTCCAGGCTGTGGTGCTGCCAGTCGGCCGGGGTTCCTTCGACACTCAGTTCGCTGCTGGTACACAGCAGATCACGCAGCAGCGGCTGGGGGTCGCTCGTCAGGTGTTGGGCAAGTTGTTGGCGCAAGGTGCCGTTGATGTGCAGCACGTGGCCTTGATGGTCCAATTGCACTTGCAAGCCCGTGGTGGGTTGGCGAGTGGGCGTGTCGAGGGGCAGGGGGCTGCTGCGGCCGAGCAAGCGCCCGAAGAGCTTGTCCCCCGAGGTCAAAATTGCAGGCTCGATTGGGCATGGAGCATGGTGGGCAGTTTGGGCAAGTCACCAATACCCGGGAGGACGATAAACGGCAGCACGCCCTTGAGATTGGTCGAGGGGTAGTTGATCTCGACCTTGAGCACGCCACCAGTGAATGTCCCGGTGACGTGTCCGGGCAGAAATTGAAAGGCGGAGGGAATCCAATCCAACTGCTTGCGCGCGAACTCTGCTGCCGCCGGCCCGACGCTTGCGGTGTAGCCAGGTGAGCTCGGGTCTATTGCCACACTGCGACGGACCGCCTCAGCCGTGGCCTGGTTGAACGACTGCATCAGCAGCAACGGCAGGCTGTAGCTGATCATTGCGTAGAACACGGCAAAAAAAACCACAAAGACCAGGGCGAACTCGATCGCCACCGCGCCTTTTTGCTTTCTAGGGAGGCCTGTTTTCATCACTGCGTCTACCCTGACTGCTACTACCTGATATCAGCATAGAATCATTCAGCAAAAAGGGATGTTTTTTACGTGATCCAAAGCATCGTGGTGTTCCTCTGGTTGGTGGTGTGTGCGGTGCAGGATATTCGTCGGCGTCAGATCGCCAATCGGCTGACTCTGGGCGCGGCGCTATTGGCGCTGGTCTATTTATTGTGGAGTGGCACGACGTGGCTGGGTGCGCCTGGTACTCAAGGCTTGTGGGCATTTGCCCTGGCGCTTTTATTGACGTTACCGGGTTATGCGTTGGGGCGTCTGGGGGCAGGCGATGTGAAGTTGCTGGCGGCCCTGGGCCTGGGGTCGAATTCGACCTATTTGCTGTGGTCGCTGATCGGCGCAGGCGTGGCGAATGTCCTGTGGCTGATACTTGCGCCCAGGCTATGGCCGCATATGAGTCAAGGACTTAGAGAGCGACTTGGATACCTGGTACCTGAACCGTCAAAAAAACTGCCTTTTGCGCCGTTTCTGCTGGTGGGGTTTTCCTTCACCTGGTTGTGTCTTCATTAGCCATCGCCTCCGGGTATCGCTATGTACATAGTCGGAAAGTACGTCTAGATTTATTGAGGTAGGTGTGTAGGAAAGATCCTCGGAACGGATAGGTCATCTTTGGCTTGCCAGGCATGGAGTAGCGCGTGAACAAGCTTACCTCTGCGGTAAAAGTGCTCGTGGTCGACGATCAACCCCTGATCGTGGAAGAGCTTTGTGAATTTCTTGAAAGCAGCGGTTATCGCTGCGTCCCTTGCCTGTCTAGCCAGCAGGCGTTGCAGCGCTTCACCGAAGACGCAGAGATTGGCCTGGTGCTGTGTGACCTGCATATGCCGGAGATGGATGGCATTGAGCTGGTCCAGGCCCTGCAGCGGGTGGCTGGCAAGCAGCGGGCATTCGAAGCCATCATGTTGACCGGTCGCGCTGACAAGCAGGACGTGATCAAGGCCCTGCGCGCCGGGATCGCTGATTACTATCAGAAGCCGATCAACCTTGATGAACTGCTCGAAGGGCTGCAGCGCCAGGAGGCCGCGCTGCAAGAGCGGCAAAAGAGTGTGCACCTGGGCCATCTGAATCAGAAGCTGCAAACGCTTTCCGAGTCCATTAATGATCTGTACCAGGACCTGGACAAGGTCCGTCGCAGCCCCACGTCGCAGAGCGAGGGCGAAGTGTCTGCCGAACAGTTGGAAATACCGGCGATCTTCAACCCGTTGTCACCGCGCCAACTGGACGTCGCCCGGCTGGTGGGCAAGGGCCAGACCAACTACCAGATCGCCTGTGAGTTGGGCATCACAGAGAACACGGTCAAGCTCTATGTGTCCCAGGTGTTGCGCCTGACCCATATGCACAACCGCACGCAGTTGGCCCTGGCGCTCTCGCCCAACAACTCGGCGATGCGCCAGCGGGTGACCGCACACTGAAGTAATAAACGCGCCCCAGTGTGTGCTTGCCTGCGATGGGCATAGGTAAGCCACATTGGGTTCTCATTGTTGTGCCGGTCGCGCTCTTCACTTACCTCCAGGCGAACTCCCTCCGCTTTTCTGGTCAAAAAACTCCGGTATCGCATGCTTGTTACTGTCCAGCCAGCGCTGCAAGGCCTGCTCGCGTTCGGCAGCGGTGGCTTTCTGCGGTACCGATGATGCGAGTTGCCCGCTGCGTTGCAACGTTATCCAGTTTTCGGTTTCTTCCTGCTGTGGGGAGGACGGCCCGGACTCAATGGCCTGTGCCATCAGGGGCAGGGCCAGCAGGGCGAGGTAATGGAATTTCATCGTCAACTCCTTGAGCCACTTACTTGATTGTTGGCGGCGGCGCATCGCTGACCGCCGCTACCTGATCCTTGGCCGCTGTTACGCTTGCCCCCTTGAGTCTCTCGGCCCTGGCCTGGGCCTCGGTGACTTGCTCCGGGCTCAGGTTCATCTGGCTGACCAACTGCGCCGCTTGCCCCCAGTTGTCCTGGTAGATGAGCAAGGTCACCAGATTGACGGCGGCGAGTTGATCACTCTGCTTTAACTCCATGGCCGTGAGGAATTCGAAGCGGGCGTCCTCCATGCGCAGTTGGTTGAGGTACACCACGCCCAGGTCATTTCGGATTTTTTCGTCGGTGGGTGCCAATCGCGCCGCACGTTGCATGTGGGCCATAGCCTGGCCGTTATCACCCTTGGCTGCGGCCAATTGCCCGAGGCCGTGCTCACCGTCGGCGGCCATGCAGGTGCCCAGCAGGCTGCGGTACAGCGGTTCGGCTTCACTGCGGCCCAATAAACGGTAAACCTTGGCTTTGCGCTGGCGTACCTGGGGCAGGGTGTCGGGCAAGTTTTGCAGGTTGGCCAGGTTGGCGTGCAGCTTGCCCTCGTTGGCCATGTCGTCGGCCAGGTTCAGCGACAGTTCCTGTTCGGAGCCGGGTTTGGCGCAGTTGCCTGGCGACATCAGGGCTGCCCAGGGCGGCTGGCCGTTACTGGCGCAACCACCGAGCATTAGCAAGCCCAGTGCGGCAATCAATGCTTTCATCAAACGCTCCTCAAAAGTTATTCAGGGCTCGGGCGATGGCGATAAACGCTGGGCCCCCGAGGACGATCAGCAAGGCAGGAAACAGGAAGACCATCATCACCACCGACATTTTGGCCGACATCTTCGAGATGTATTCCTGCAAGCGGGTCAGGCGGCGGTCATCGAGCAGTTGCTTGAGCGCCAGCAACGACTTCATCGCGCCGCCGCCCTGTTGGATCAGTTGCTGGAGGATGACGCAGGTGTCAGTGAACTCATCCACTGCCAGCGCCTTGGCGGTCTTGCCCAATTCTTCACCCAGCTCCAGGCCGGAATCGACCCGCGACAGGACCAGGCGCAGTTCATGGGTCAGGGCGGGCAACAAGCGTTGCGCTTCAGTACTCAAGACGCGCAGTGATTGCTCCACCGCCATGCCAGACTCGAACAGGATCCGCAGCAGCGGAATGAACGTCGATATTTCGCGGGCGATGCGTTGCTGCCGGTATTTTGCGGCAGCGGCCAGAATACGCTTGGGCAACAGATAGCCTAGCCCCAGGGCCAGCAAGGGCATGATCCACGGGAACTCGACCTCACGGAAGAACAACTGCTGCCCCATTGCGGTAATACCCAGCAGTACCATGGGCGTCCCGATCTGAAAGGCGGCAAACATTGAGCGTTGGCTGGCTTTTCTCCAGCCTACCCGGTTGAGCAGTATTTGCGTTTCGTTGTCCAGGCTGACCGAGCGTTGGGCAATCGAGCTGCTACCCAATTGGCGCATGAACGTGCCGAGCTTGTCTTCACGGGCCATTTGCCCTTGCAGACGCTGGGTAACCAGGCGCTGGCGTCGACGCTGTTCCATCAGGTTGCCGAGAACCAGCACAAGCGCGGCGAGAAACAGCAAGGCACTGATCAGTAGGGCCATCTCAAATACTCCGCAACATGCGCCACATGACCAGGCTGCCCGCCAGCTCCATGGCGAGGGCGATGAACAGCAGGTAGCGCCCCGTGCCATCGTTCCACATGGTCATCAAGTACCCCGGGTTGACCGTTATGAAATAACCCACCATGGCAATCGGCAGACCCGCCAGTACATAGGCCGTCATACGGGTTTCACCGGTCATGGCTTTCAGTTGGCGGGCACCCTGTTCCCGTTCGCGGATCATCTTGATCAGGTTTTCCAGCAGCTCACTGGCATTACCGCCATATCGAAGGTTGACCTTCAGGCCGAGGGCGAACAGACGGAATTCGTCCTGTTCATAGAATTCGGCGAAGTCATGGGCGGATTCCGGAAGGCTGACACCCATTTGCACATTGCGCTGAATGCGGCTCATGGCTTGTTTGAGCGGGTCCTCGGCAGCTTCGATGCCGCCCAGCACGGCGTCCGCCAGGGTGCGGCCGGATTTTAGGCTGCGCACGGTGTGGTCCAGCAACTGCGGGAGTTGCTCAATCATCCGGTGCAGGCGTCGCTGATAGCGCCAGGCAATGTACAGGTGCAGGCACAGCGGCGGTACGACAATCATCATCAGCAAACCGAGCCAACTGGCGGCAATAAAACCCATCAGCATGCCCAGGGCCCAGGACGTCAGCCACAGCCCCAGGCTGTCAGTGGGTTTGCCCAGGCCTGCGCGCAGGAACATGCGTTCAAGGCCTGTCCAGTGACCATGCTCTCCTGTCAGCAGCGGTTGCCCTTGCGCGAGTCTCTCCAGTACTCGGTCAGTTTTTGCACGACGCAGGCCGTTCTGAAACAGCCCTATCGACAGGCCGATCAGGATCACGCACATGAACATCAGAATGGGGCCGGTCATGATTGCGCTCCTATAAAGGCAGTGCCGACTCACGGCGCAGTTTGTCACCGGCAGGGTTGACCGCCTCGCGCAGGAAACCGAAGCCGGTACGCCGGTCAAGCCGGAACAGCGTGTTGGTGACGTAGACGTCGTCGCGCACGCCCACTATTTCCACGACTTCACTGACGCAGCGACGGCCATCGGGCAAGCGGGTCAGCTGGATCACCACATCCAGTGCGGCGCAGATCATTTGCCGCAGGGTTTTTTCAGCCACCACCCGCCCGGTCAGGCCCACCAGGGTTTCCAGGCGCAGCAGGGCGTCCTGGGCATTGTTGGCGTGCACGGTGCTCATAGAACCGTCGTGGCCGGTGTTCATTGCCGTCATCACGTCGAGCACTTCCACACCGCGAATCTCACCAAGGATGATGCGGTCCGGGCGCATCCGCAGGGCGTTACGGATCAGGTCGCTGGCCTTGACCTCACCATGGCCCTCGGCATTGGGCGGACGGGTTTCCAGGCGCACCACGTGGGGATGGCCCAGTTGCAACTCGGCCACGTCTTCGATGGTGACCAGGCGCTCATGAGGATTGATCAGTTGGCTGAGAATATTCAGCATCGTGGTCTTGCCGGTGCCGGTGCCGCCGCTGATCAGGATGTTGCAGCGCTTGCCCACCGCCTCCTGGAAAAACTCGAAGATTCCCTGGTCGATACTCTGCATTGCCACCAGGTCGCTGCTCTTGAGCATGTCCTTGCGAAACTTTCGAATCGACAGGCACGGGCCATCCAGGGCAATCGGTGGAATGATGGCGTTGACCCGGCTGCCATCGGGCAGTCGGGCATCGACCATCGGTGACGATTCGTCCAGGCGCCGGCCCAGCGGCGCAAGGATGCGTTGCATGACTCGCTCCACGTGGTGGGCATCGATAAAACGCAGGTCGCTTTGGTGCAGCAGGCCGTCCCGTTCGATGAACACCTTGTGCGGGCCGTTGACCAGAATCTCGGTGACCGATGGGTCGCGCAGCAGCACTTCCAACGGGCCGAAACCGGTCAGCTCGTCGACGATTTCTTCGGCCAGGCGCTCCATTTCATAACGGGAAATCGCCAGGTGCATGCGGGTGATGTACTCGGCGACCTTGTCGATGACAAATTGCGCCAGGGATTGGCGAGTGCCTTCCAGCAGGTTTTCCCCGGTCTCCTCAATGGCATCGATGATGTAGCGATGCAGCACCAGTTTCAGGCCGTCGTGATCAGTATTGCCGCCGGTACCACGGGCGGGGGCGCCGAAGAGTTTTTCGCCGCTCATTTGCTTGACCTCCGCAGCCGCTCAAACCAGCGGGTGGAGGGTTTTTCCAGGCTCTCGGAGCGTTTCGCCAGACGCTCGCCCAGGGTCCGCAGGCCTTGGGTCAGGCTTTCCCTGGGCGCCAGGGTGAACAGGGTTTGGCCCTGGTTTTTTGCATTCAGGCGTACTTCGGGACTCAATGGCAGCACTGCGATGACTTCCAGGCCAAAGCTTTTTTCCAGCGCCCCGACGTCCGGTGCGGCGCCTTTGAGGTAGCGGTCGATCAGTAGCCGTGCGTGTTCGAGCCTCATGCCTTTTTCCCGCCACAGGTTCAGTACCGCCAGGTTGCGTCGGCAGTCCAGTACGCTCTGGTCGGTGCACCACAAGAGCTTGTCGCAGTGGCTGACAAAGGTGCGAAGGGCTTCGCTGTCCGGTTGCCCGGTGAGGTTCACCACGATGTGTTGGAAGTGTTGGCGCAACGCGCTGAGCAACATGTACAACTCGGCGGCGCTGGTCAGCTCCAAAGGCTCGTCGCTGGCGGCATAGGCGAGGATTCGTAAACCGGCTTCGGCCGAAGTGAACGCACTATTGATCAGCGTGGTGTCCAGGCGCCGCAAGTGACGCAGGGCATCGCCAAAGTTGAACGAACTTTCCAGCCCCAGCAGCGCCAGGCTGTCGCCACGGGGCAGGCCCAGGTCCAGCAGTAGCGTTTGTTGCCCGCTCTTTTGCACCACCAACGCCAAGTGACTGGCCAGCAGCGCACCGTCGGCGTTGCCTTGGGTGCCATAAAGCACCGTGAGGCCGCCCAGGTGAGCATTCGGCGTCACCGGCGGCAAGCGCTTGCCCAGGCGCCGTACCAGCCCGGCCACTTCGCTGGAGCGTGAACCATAGGCGACAAAATCCCTGGCACCGGCACGCATGGCGTTTAGCACCAACTGATTGTCCATGCCGTCACCGAGGGCAACGATGGCCAGCATCGGCTTGGCTTCCAGGGCACCTTCGATCAGCGCGCTCTGGGCCACTACGTGTTCGCGGTCCAGGCCCACGAACACCAGGTTGGCGAAGGTTACGTCCACCAGCGCGAGCAATTCGTCCAGGCTGCCACCACCGGCGCTGACCACCTGGCCAAGTGGCGCCAGAGCGCCCTGGAGCCATTCCAGGTCGGTGGTGTTACGGGTGATTGCCAGGAAGGTCTGGCTCAAGCTATTGCTCATTGGGAGAGCCCCGTGCGCTTGTCGAAATTACCGTTTTCCAGGAAGTACAGGCGGTACCAGTTCGGGTCATAGTTGCGCAGCTTCTCACCGGGTAAGGACGGCAATTGCGCGTTGGCGGCCAAGGGCTGGACCAGGTGCGGGGTAACAATCATCAGCAGCTCTTTTTCCTCGCGGCTGATGTTGGAGTCGCGGAAAAACGCGCCGAGGATCGGGATGTCCCCAAGGCCTGGAAACTTGCTGATGGTCGAGCGATTGTTAGTGCTGATCAGGCCGCTGATCACGAAGCTTTCGCCATCGGCCAGTGACACGCTGGTGTCGGTACGGCGCACAGTCAGGGCCGGCACCTGGATGCCTTCGATCTGCACGGCATTGCTGTAGTCCAGCTCGCTGACTTCCGGCGCCACCTTGAGGGTGATGCGGTTGCGGTCGATGACGGTCGGAGTGAGGGTCAGGCGAATCCCGAACTCCTTGTATTCGATGGAGATGCTGTCGCTGCCACTGCTGGGGACCGGGACCGGGACCTCGCCGCCCGCCAGGAACGTTGCGCTCTGCCCGCTCATGGCCACCAGGCTGGGACGTGCCAGGGTGTAGGCAAATCCGCTGCGTTCGAGGGCGTTGATCAGCGCCGAAAACCGTCCACTACCAAAGCCGATATTGAAGCTGCCGTTGTCCAGTGGCAGTAATCCGGCCGCGCTGGTGCCGGGACTGCCGAACAGAAAGTTGCGGGTGCCGCCCAAGATCGAAGTACTGGCCTCCTTGAGCTTGGTACGGCTGACCTCGACAAAGCGGATATCGGTCTGTACCTGGCTGGGCAGCGTGGGGTCATCGGAGGGCGACAGCGCCAGGCTGGTCAATGCTGAAGTGGCCTTGCCCTTGACGAACACCATGCTCTGCCTGGGAGCTGTGGAGCAGCGGGTCCAGACCATCAGGCTGGTGGTGCCGGAGGTGATGCCCGTTAGCAGGAAGCCCCGATCACCGTTGAGGTGAACATCGGCAACTTTCGGGTCGCCAATGGCCAGGCGGGTAATGGCCACCGGGGATTGCAGCTCTTGTTGCAAGCCTTCGCCCACCGAGATGGCAGCAGGCAATTGGCCCAGGTTGGTGCAGTTGTCCGAGGCTGCGAAAGCCAGGCCGACAGGCAGGCTCGACAGCATCAGGGCCCAGGCCATTTGAGTGAACACTGGTGCGTAGCGATGGCTCATGCAAGACGTCCTTGCTCAATCAGGGGGTTTGTTGGGTCGATTGATTACCGCGTATCACCTCGATGCCGGAGCGATGAGGCGCACCTGCGTATCCGCCTTGGCTTATCTTTTTCGGAGCACCCCCCAGGGCCAGTTGAGTGAATTGGTACAGTTCGCGGTTGGCGCTTTGCAGTTTGGCCGGGGCATCGTTTTCACCGGCCCAGTACTGGCTCAGCAGTTGTTCGTCGGCGCTGCGTACTGCCAGGCGCAAGGTGCCGGTGCTGGTTGCCAGCATCAGTCGGCTCAGCAATTGCTCCGGTACAGCCAGTATCACGGTGCGTGCTGCTGCCCGGCGTTGTGCCTGCTGGGCTTTTTCTTCGGCGGTGGCGGGCGGCGGGACGGCGGGCTTGCCGTCGTTGGCCAAGCCTAGTTGATCGCCGATGCCGAGCACGCGCATGGCGGGAATGATGATTTGTGCCGACTGTTCCTCGTTGCCGGCGTCCTGGCGCAGGAACAGCAGCACATCGACATAGTCTCCGGGGCTCAGTTGGCCACCGGCGCCGACAACCTCGTCAACGGCGAGGGCCAGTGCGCGTTCGTCTGGGCGAATCATCCGCGCCAGCGGGCCGCCGGACGTGAAGCTGGTGTCGTCCAGCCAGGTGCCGGCGGACAGCGCTCGCCATGGGGTACGACCGATAGCCTGGTCAAGGCTGGTGAAGCTGCCGGCGGGTGCCGTGCGCAGTTTTTCCAGGGTCAGGTCAGCGGCGGTGAGGGTGACAAAAGGGGGAACATCATGGGCCAGGACGACCACCGTTTGGCGGGTCTGGTCTTCGACGGCGGCGACGGTTTTTTCCACAGTGGCAGATTGTGGAACTGGCTCCATAACCGGTACTGGTGCACGGCTCAGGACCAATCCCCAATAGCCTGCAAACAAGGCTCCAACCAAAAGTAACCCGGCCACTATCATGCTTACACGGCTGTTCATGACGGCTCTCCCTTTCCTGTTGCACTACGTGCTCGTCTATCCCAACGAGTTAATTTCGCAACTAGGTAGCTATGAACATCTAACTATTTCGCTATTGGAAGGTAGTCCAGCTAGGACAAAATGCCATTACTCTCCGGAAAATTTATCCGAATGCTGTAAGTGGGCTGTTAAAGCACGGTTTTATGGCGCCAAACTTACGACTAATACTTTGTAATTAATCAGTTCTTACAGTTGTGGGGGCGGGGTTTGTTGACAATGCTCTAGTGGCATACAGCAATCATCGTGCAGCCCAGCGATACCCGCGCAAAATCGCTCAAAGGAGAAGTCATATGTTCCTTGACCTGATGTTGAAGGTTTATATTCAGACCCAGTTGTTTTTTCGACGCAAGGACGGGGCGTCTGCGATTGAGTACGTGATTATTGTCTCGCTAGTTGCTGTGGTCATTATTGGGTTTGGAACCGGGATAGGCGATAAAATCAGTGCCTTACTCCTAAGAGTGCAAAACGGGATTACTACTTGACGCCATCAAACTCAAGCGAATACGGATCCTTCTTGGCAATCAATTAACTTTCAGGTATTACCCATGATCCCCTCTTCGTCCCCACGCCAACAAATCCTTCTGGTGGATGACGAAGAGGACGCACTTGTGGAACTGGCGGAGTCGCTGGAGAACGAGGGTTTTGTTTGCTTTAGGGCCACCACTGTCACCTTCGCCTTGCAAGAACTGACCCTGCACCCCGATATAGCCCTGGTCATCACCGACCTGCGCATGCCTGAGGAAAGCGGAATTTCCTTGATCAAGCGCCTGCGCGAACACACCTCCCGCCAACACCTGCCCGTGATTGTCATGTCCGGTCATGCCGATATGGATGACGTCAGCGACCTGCTGCGCCTGCAGGTCCTGGACCTGTTCCGCAAGCCCATCTACCTGGTGCGTTTGCTGGATACCTTGAACAACCTGTTCCCGTTGCCGAGGGTGAAATTGGTCAATCCTTGAAGCTGGAAACTTCTACATGCTTAGTAGGAATACTCGGTAGTAGAGAGTCTGTTTCCGTGGCGAGGGGGCAAGCCCAATGCCGGTAAGTTAAGGAAATGGAGCGCCTAACATGGGGCTGCTGCGCAGCCCAACGCGGGCAAGCCCGCTCGCCACAGGGTAGTCGCCAGATCTTACAGCTGATAACTGAAACTCAACGTGTACCGCGGCCGCCGATTGAAGCTGTCCAGGGCCATGTCCGACATTGGCTTGGCCGCTTCCAGGGCGATGTTGTAGTACTTGGCATCACCAAAGCGCAGCCCCACGGCGGCGGATGACATGTCGCTGCCCTTGACCGGCAGGTCGTTGAACCAGGCTTTGGCGCGATCGAGCACCGCATAAGGCTGCAGGACTTTTACCCAGTTTCCGCTGCGGTTGAAGCTGTAGTTGACCTCATAGGCCACGCCCCAACCCTTGTCGCCCGAGCCTTGGTCATCGGGGTAGCCACGGCCGAAATTCTGCCCGCCGAACACGGCGCGTTCGCTGTCGGGCAGGGTGTCGTTACTCCAGTACAGCGCCGCTGAAAGCACGCCTTGCCAGTTGCCTGCGAACTTGTCGCTCTGCACGCCGGACAGGCGCAGGCGGAAGAAATCCAGGTCGGCTTTTATCCCTTCCAGGTCACTGCGGGTCTTGGCGCCCAGGCCGTCGATGCCCTGGTAGAGCCCGGCGCTGAGGATGCGTAGTTGGCGGTTGTCGGCCTTGCTCCAGTCACCTTCGAAGGCCAGGGCACGCATGTCGGTTTCCACGTCAAAGCGCTGGGGGAAACCCACCAGTTGGTAGCGAGTCTTGTCGTTCACGCCATACAAGCGCGAGCCGACGGTCAGGGACTCGGCAGGAGAGGCGATCAGCGGGTGGTTCAGCCCAATGGAGAAGCGGTCGTTTTCCCGATGCGGCTTGAGTTCCAGGCCGCCGTCCAGTTGGATATGGGTGCTCGGGTCGCTGCGATAGTGGGCGCCATACAGGCTAAGTTGTGTGCCTTCGGCATTGAGAAACTGCCTGTAGTCCAGTCGGTAGTAATGTTCTTTGTCGCTGCCGGGCGGGAACAGGCCGCTGAGGCTCAGTTGCTCGCCCATTGATGTCTGGGAATTGCTGGTGCCGGCGATTAGAGCCTGCAAACCGCCACGGCTGTCGTCGGTCATGCTCATGCTGCTGGTGAAGGGTTTGCGGCTGGCCTGGATCTGCATGTGTGCGCCGCCGTCTGTGGTGCCGGGTGGCGGCACTTGCGCCTGCAAGGTGACGCCGGGAATGCGGCCCATCAGGGTGGTGTAGCGCTCAAACGTCTTGCGAGTGAGCGGGCGTTCGGCCTTGAGTTTTTCCGCCAGTTTATCGACATAGGCTGAGACCGCGCCGATATCGCCTTGTACCTGGTAATCGCGGATATAGCCCTCCACCAACACCACGCGTACCAGACCCTGGTCGAAGCGTTGTTCGGGCAGGAAGGCGTAGGACAACAGATAGCCGTCCTGTTGATAGCGGCGGGTGATGCTGCGGGTGGCTTCGATCAGTTGGGCGAGGTTGGTTTCCTGGCCAATCAGCGGCTCGAACACCTTGGCCACTTCTGCGAGCGGGTAGATCGTCCCACCTTCGATTTGCAGTTTGCGGATGGTGACTTTGGTGTCCATCAACAGCGGTTGGGCCTGGGCGCTCGGCGTGTCGGGCAATTGCGTTTGTGGCGTGACCGGGCGATAGGCGTCAGCAGGCAGGTTGGGTACGGGCAGGTTGCGGATGGTGTCGTTGCTGTTGAGAAAACTGGGCAGGGTTTCGGCCTGGATACAAACACTGATGGACAGCAAAAGCAGGGGAGTCAAAACGCGCATAGGACACTCCGTGGTCAAAACTGCAGCGGTGTTTCGCTTGGCTTCGCCGGACTCTGAGGGCGGCTGGAGGCTAGATATAAAAAGACGAGAGACTCATCTGAATCTCTCGTCTCAACCAAGCGTAGGCGCTGTAGGGGAGGCCGTCTATTCGGCCAGGTGCAATTCTATTTTTTGCCGGTCAGGCCGTTGAGCAGGCCTCCTACTCCCACGCTCCCGCTGGTTGTATCGGAAGTGCTGGCGCCCACATTCAAGCCACCGAGCAGACCACCACCACTGGTGCCGCCGGTAACCAAACCGCCGACCGAGGACACCAGACCTCCTGCTGCGGTGACTGTCTGGCCAAGGGTATTGGTGATGGGGTTGGCATTCGCGGCGGTGATGTTCGCGCCGAGGCCGCCGACCGCTGCGCCTACTTGTGTCACCAGGCCGTTGACGGGTGCGCCGATGCCGGTGGCTGTGCCGACGTTTTGGGTCAGGCTGGTGATCCCCGATGTCACAGGGTTCAGCGCTGCGCCGACGTTGGCGGTCAATGCGGCGACCGGGGCGCCCGCTGCGGTATTGGCGACACCATTACCGCCGGTGAGCGTGCCGAGGGAGGCGACGGTGTTGCCCAAGGCGCCACCGGTCACACCGGCTGCGCTGACCGTACCATTGGTATTGCCGGCATTCAGACCTGTGCCGGCACCGGCTACGATGCCGCCGACGGTTTCCAGCAGGCCCGATCCTGCTGCGCCACCACCGGTGCCCGGTGCTGGAGCGACATAACCGCCCGAGGTATTGGCCACGGTTCCGACACCCGTCAGCAGGCCACCCAGTGCGCCTGTCACAGGGTTGCCGGTACCGCCGGTGCTGGCGACTTTGCCGCCCAGGCCAGTGACCGTGGAGCCTACTTTATCCAGCAAGCCATTGACCGGACTTCCCAGGCCAGTGGTGCTGCCGACTTTGCCAGTCACGCCTTCGACCAAAGACACCACAGGCACCAGCACTTTGCTGCCGAGGGTGTTGGTCACCGAACCCAGTGGGCCGGTGGTGCTGGCGGTGCTCAAGGTGTCACCGAGCATGGTGACTTTCTGGCCGACGCCATCGACGAGGTTACCTGCTGCGCCGACGACTGTGCCGACGATTGGGATTTGCCCCAGTTGTGTGTTGGTGGTCAGGGATTTGCCGGTGGCCGAAAGGCCGGTGCCCAGGTCGCCGACGCCGTTGGCCACACCGGCCACGGTTATGCCGAGGGCGTTGCTGTTAGTGCCCAGGGTACCCAGACCATCGCTCACGCCATCGCCGATGCTGGTGACTGCGTTGCCAGCGCCAATGACCAGCCCGCCTGCCGTTACGCCCACTACCGGTACGCCACCAACGGTTGTGCCGATGCCGCCGATGGCAGTGCCGACGCCGCTAAGGGTGTCGCCCAGGTTGGCTGCAATCTGACCGGTGGTCAGCGGGCTGGTGGTAGAGCCAGTCCCGCCACCCGTGCCACCGCCGGTTCCGCCACCAGTACCGCCGCCCGTTCCGCCACCAGTACCGCCACCCGTGCCACCGCCGGTTCCGCCACCAGTACCGCCGCCCGTGCCACCGCCGGTTCCGCCACCAGTACCGTCGCCCGTGCCACCGCCGGTTCCGCCACCAGTGCCCGCACCAGCGTCCGGGGAGGACGCCGCTACGCTGCTTTTATGACCGCCACCACCGCTGCTGCAGCCTGCGAGGCTCATTGCCAGAATCAGGGCCAGCGCGGTACTTGCTTTCCATAATACGATTTGAGTTTTCATGATTGAGTTCCTTGCACCTGGTACAGCCTTTATTGTTTTCGAAAGTTCGTCACTTCTAGAGGTGGCGATACTTTCGTCCGTTAAGGCTATAACAAACTCTGAGGCTCTTTCACGCAACGCTCAACTTGGTATTAACAATTTATATACACGGGCTCGACTGTTACTTAGTGACTAATGCCAAGGGTGTAAGTCAATAATACATGGATATTTTTATCTATTAAAAACAGTTACTTGAATAAGTTGGCAGGCTATCGATAGCCTGCTATAACTTAAGGTGTATATATACAATTAATCAGCGAAAGTTCGTTGCCTCAGGCAACCGGTCGCCATTGGCCGATCATGTGTTCGATGCCTCCCGAGCCCTTCAATTGCAATTCACCGCTGGGCCCCGCCGCACTGGCCAACAAGACAACCTCACTGGGCAGCCGGACGGGCTTCTTGAACTCAACGTCTATCTCGATATTGGCAGGGGGCAAGTACTCGCTCAGCGCAGCCAGCGTACGGGCCTTGTTCCACAGACCATGGGCGATGGCCTGAGGGAAGCCGAATAACTTGGCAGTCAACGCGCTCAAGTGAATCGGATTGTAATCGCCGGATACCCTGGCATAACGGCGGCCGATATCGACGGGCGCCTTCCAGCGGGTTAACTCGCTGACATTGGAAGGTGGCGGTATGGATTGATCCGTCACGTCGCCGGCAAGCTTCACTGCGCGACAAAGCATTCGGCTTTCGGCTTCCCATAACAAGCCCAGGGAGTCTTCGACGGTGGTGATCAGGTCAAAGGTGGCGCCCTTGGCATGAGGTTGCAGGTTTTGCGTGCGTACGCTGAGCTGCACATCATTGACCCCGCCAAGGGGGCGAAGGATACGGATGCGGTTGCGTAGATGAACCAGGCCCAGCAGCGGGAACGGAAAGTCCTTGGCAGTCAGCAATTGCATTTGCAGGCCGAACGCCAGGATGTGCGGATAGGTGGCCGGCAACACCGGGCTTTCGGCAAACCCGCAGACCTTGCGATAGGCCGCCACCTCCCTGGGGGTCACCGTCATCTGGCAGCGCAGCCCCTGTTCTGGCAGTGTCGTGCCGCTGATCTTGCGCTTGAGGGCCACCCGCCAATACAGCGGCGGCAGTGAGGGAGTGCTGTCCAACGTGTGCCAATCCATGCTTATGCTCCCAAGAGACTTTGCCCACAGACCCGCAGCGCCTGACCGCTGACCGCCCCCGAACCCGGCTGACCGAGCCACGCCACGGCTTCGGCGACATCCTGGGGGATGCCGCCCTGGCCGAGGGAACTCATGCGTCGCCCGGCTTCACGCAGGGCGAAGGGAATATGTGCAGTCATCTGGGTCTCGATAAAACCAGGGGCCACGGCGTTAATGCTGATCCCACGTTCACCCAACAACGGTGCCCAGGCCTGGGCCAGGCCAATCAGCCCGGCCTTGCTCGCGGCATAGTTGGTCTGCCCGCGATTGCCGGCGATGCCGCTGATGGACGCCAGCAACACGACGCGGCCGTTGTCATGCAAGGTGCCACTGTCGAGCAGGGCCTTGGTCAGCACTTGTGGCGCGTTGAGGTTGACCGCCAGCACCGCGTCCCAATATTGCGGGGTCATGTTGGCGAGGGTCTTGTCGCGTGTGATGCCGGCGTTATGGACGACGATGTCGATGCCGTTCGGCAACTGTTCGATCAGTTGCGTGGTGGCGTCTTCGGCGCAGATATCCAGGGCAATGCTACGTGCGCCCAGGCGTGCGGCGAGAGCATCCAGATCAGCCTTGGCCTGTGGCACGTCCAGCAGGATGACCTCGGCACCGTCACGGGCCAGGGTTTCGGCGATTGAGGCGCCGATACCGCGCGCGGCGCCGGTCACCAGGGCCTTGTGCCCGGCCAGGGGGCGAGTCCAGTCCTGGACTTGCGTGGTGCAGGCCTCCAGGCGAATCACCTGGCCCGAGATGTAGGCGCTTTTGGGCGAGAGGAAAAACCGCAACGCGCCTTCCAACTGATCTTCAGCGCCGTCACCCACATACAGCAGTTGCAGGGTGCCGCCGTTGCGCAGTTCCTTGGCCAGTGACCGACTGAAGCCTTCAAGGGCGCGCTGGGCACTGGCGGCGAAAGGATCACTAAGGCTTTGCGGCGCTCGACCGAGGATCACCAGGTGCGCGCTGTGATCGAGGTTTTTCAGCAGAGGCTGGAAAAATTCCCGCAACTGTTTCAACTGATCAGTGTGCGCCAAGGCGCTGGCGTCGAACACCACCGCCTTGAGCTTGGGGCCATGGCCAGGAATCCAGGCCGGCGCCACCAAAGGTTCGGGGCCGTAGCTGAAAATCGCTTCAGTGAGTTTGTTGGCAAACGCCAAGACCTTCGCCGCCAGCGGCCCGCCGCCGATCAGCAGGGCGCCGTCTACCGGGCGCAGGCGTCCGGCCTGCCAGCGCTCCAGACGTACCGGCGACGGCAGGCCAATGGCCGCGACCAGACGATGGCCGAGGCTTGAGTTGGCGAAGTCGATATAACGATCAGACATGGAACGCTCTCCGATTGCTGGGGTTCAAACGGTGGACCACCCATGGGTGGCAGTCGTTCGATTGAGCCTAGGCTAGGCTCAAAGATTGAGCCCACAACCAACAGGGAGCTTTCCATGACTCAATTGCGCCGTGTAGCGATCATTGGCGGTAACCGCATTCCCTTCGCCCGTTCCAATGGCCCTTATGCCACGGCGAGTAACCAGGCGATGCTGACCGCGGCCCTGGAAGGCCTGATCGAGCGCTACAACCTGCACGGCCTGCGCATGGGCGAGGTGGCCGCCGGCGCGGTGCTCAAGCATTCCCGTGACTTCAACCTGACCCGCGAATGCGTGCTGGGCTCGCGGTTGTCGCCGCAAACACCCGCCTATGACATTCAACAGGCCTGCGGCACCGGCCTGGAAGCGGCGTTGCTGGTGGCCAACAAGATCGCCCTGGGGCAGATCGAATGCGGCATTGCTGGTGGTGTCGACACCACGTCCGACGCACCCATCGGCGTCAATGAAGGGTTGAGAAAAATCCTGCTGCAAGCCAACCGCAGCAAAAGCATGGCCGATAAGTTAAAAGTCTTGTTACAGCTTCGCCCCCGTCACCTCAAACCGGAACTGCCGCGCAACGGCGAACCGCGCACCGGTTTGTCCATGGGCCAGCACTGTGAGTTGATGGCGCAGACCTGGAACATTCCCCGGGCCGAGCAGGACCAACTGGCCCTGGAAAGCCATCAAAAAATGGTCGCTGCCTACGCCGAAGGTTGGCACAACGATTTGCTCACGCCGTTTCTCGGCCTGACCCGCGACAGCAATCTGCGCCCCGACCTGACCCTGGAAAAACTCGCCAGCCTCAAGCCCGCCTTTGAACGCAGCGAAAAGGGCACCCTGACTGCCGGTAACTCCACGCCGCTGACCGATGGTGCCTCCCTGGTATTGCTGGGTAGCGAAGCCTGGGCCAAGGAGCGTGGCTTACCGATCCTGGCTTACCTGCGAGATGGCGAAGCGGCGGCGGTGGACTTCGTCAACGGGGCCGAAGGGCTGTTGATGGCGCCGGCCTATGCCGTCCCACGCTTGCTGGCAAGGAATGGTCTGACGCTGCAGGACTTCGATTACTACGAAATCCACGAAGCCTTTGCCGCCCAAGTGTTGTGCACCCTTAAAGCCTGGAAGGATGCGGATTACTGCAAGACCCGCCTGGGGCTGGACGCACCGCTGGGCTCTATCGACCGCAGCCGCTTGAACGTCAAGGGCAGTTCGCTGGCGGCCGGGCACCCGTTTGCCGCCACCGGCGGGCGCATTGTCGCCAACCTGGCCAAGCTGCTGGACGCGGCGGGTCGGGGCCGCGGGCTGATCTCGATCTGTGCTGCCGGCGGCCAGGGTGTGACGGCGATTATTGAACGCTGATCTCAGCTATCATCCGCAAGCCTGGGGACAAAGCCGGCCTTGTCAGATTAATCTGGCATATTGGATGCATTCTTAAGTGGTCAAAGGTCGGTATCCTCTCCCCGCAGGGAGAGGATTGCCGTATAACGAGTGGCATACGCGTATTTGGTAATAAAGGACCCACAATAAAAGCTGATGAAGACTCCTAAACGCATTGAACCCCTGATCGAGGACGGTCTGGTCGACGAAGTGCTGCGCCCACTCATGAGTGGTAAAGAAGCAGCTGTTTATGTGGTGCGCTGTGGCAACGAGTTACGTTGCGCCAAGGTCTACAAGGAGGCGAATAAACGAAGTTTTCGTCAGGCGGCCGAATACCAGGAAGGCCGCAAGGTCCGTAATAGCCGCCAGGCCCGGGCCATGGCCAAGGGCTCCAAGTTCGGCAAGAAAGAAACCGAAGACGCTTGGCAGAACGCCGAAGTGGCTGCGTTGTTTCGTCTGGCGGGCGCTGGCGTTCGAGTTCCCAAACCCTACGACTTCCTTGAAGGCGTGCTGTTGATGGAACTGGTGGCCGATGAATACGGCGACGCGGCGCCACGACTTAACGACGTGACGCTGGAGCCGGATCAGGCCCGTGAGTATCACGCCTTCCTGATTTCCCAGATCGTGCTGATGTTGTGTACCGGTCTGGTGCACGGTGACCTTTCCGAGTTCAACGTGCTGCTGACGCCAACGGGCCCGGTGATCATCGACTTGCCCCAGGCAGTGGATGCGGCGGGTAACAACCACGCGTTCAGCATGCTGGAACGGGACGTGGGCAACATGGCCTCTTACTTCGGGCGTTTTGCCCCGGAATTGAAGACGACCAAGTACGCCAAGGAGATGTGGGCGCTGTACGAAGCCGGCACCTTGCACCCGGCCAGCGTCTTGACCGGCGAGTTTGATGAGCCGCAAGAGTTGGCGGACGTTGGCGGTGTCATCCGTGAGATCGAAGCGGCGCGGCTGGATGACGAGCGTCGCCAGGCGATACGTGCGGCAGACGACGCACCTGTGGGCAAAACGGCGGAAGAGCCTCCGCCGCCGTGGATGCAGTAAACCTCTGACAAAAAATCCGGCACATGCCGGATTTTTTGTACCTGGTGATCGTCAGGCGATTTTTTTCTCGCAACACCCACCCGATGCCAACTCCTTGAGAATCGGGCAGTCCGGTCGGTGATCGCCCTGGCAGTGCTCCACCAAGTCCTGCAACGTATCGCGCAACTGCCCCAATTCAAGAATCTTCTGGTTCAGCTCCTCGATATGCTGGCGTGCCAGCGCCTTGACGTCCGCACTGGCACGCTGGCGGTCCTGCCACAGCGTCAGCAACTTGCCGACTTCCTCCAACGAAAACCCCAGGTCACGCGATCGCTTGATAAACGCCAGGGTGTGCAGGTCATCGGCGCCATACACACGATAACCGCTGTCGGTACGATGGGCGGGTTTGAGCAGGCTGATGGACTCGTAGTAGCGGATCATTTTGGCGCTCAGGCCACTGTGACGCGCTGCTTGGCCGATATTCATGAATGGTCCTCCAGATCCTTGGGTTTCCAGGTTTTCAACAGCAGGGTATTGCTCACCACACTCACACTGGACAGCGCCATTGCCGCGCGGGCCAGCACTGGATTGAGCAGGCCGAACGCTGCAAGGGGAATGCCGATCAGGTTATACACAGAGGCCAGGACAGATTCTGTCGGTCATGCTGGCAGTCGCCAGGTCGAAAGTGGTAGATCCGTTCACGGGCAGTACTCCAGGAGAAGTTGCCCATAGGATCAGCCTTGACCTGAGGGGAAGGTCAAGGCTTCAGATCAATGTTTCAGTAACCCAGCGTCGCCGGCTTGAGGTACATGCCGCCCTGGCCTTGAGCAATGCGCCACTTGCGCACGTCTCCGGCTTTCAAGTTGACCTCCTGTGCCTTGGGCGCCAGCATCCCCGGCAAGCACCCGGCGGCTTGGCCTGGCAGTAACTTGAGGCGCAACGACACCTTGCCCTCCGGCAAGTTGAACGAGGTGGCTTGTTCCTGAAACAGCCTTCCTGCCAACTGATCATCGATGTATAAGCCAATCTCGCAGTTGGTCGGCACTTCCAGGCGCTCCCGGGAAATAATCAGCACGGCATAGTCTTCGGCGGCACTGGCCATTGGCGCAGCGGCGAACAAGCTCATCAGGCTGACAAGGCCAAAAAACGACAAGCGCATGGCGAATTCTCCGAATTTCAAATCATCAATAGATGCAGCTTGGCCGAGGGCGCCGATGAATACCAGCCCGGCTGATGTTTTCAGCGCTTGACCTTGCCATCGTGGCAAGGTCAAAACTGTCGTCATCCTCATTAAAGGAGTCATGTCATGCAAGTATTCAGCGTTGAAGGAATGACCTGTGGTCATTGCGTCCGGGCGGTGACCCAGGCGGTGCAGAGAAAAGACCCGGCGGCCAGCGTGCGGGTCGATCTGGCAGCCAAGGAGGTTGGGGTTGAAAGTAGTCTGACAGCCGATGAAGTCATCAGCCTGATCAGCGAAGAAGGCTACAGCACCAAGCTCGCCTGATTATTTAATAGTTAGTGAGCTAACATAATGTCCAAGGCACCCAAGCGCGGCTAGACTGTCGAGCTGTCGACTCACCTGGGTGCCTGATGAACCTTCGCATAATCCTGATTCTTGCGTCTTTGAGTGCCTTTGCGCCGCTGGCGATCGATTTTTATCTGCCGGGCTTCCCGGCCATGGCCGCAGCGTTCGGCACTGACGAAAAACATATCCAGCTGACGTTGGCCGTGTACTTCATCGGTCTGGCAATCGGACAACTGGCCTATGGCCCGGTGGCAGACCGTTTCGGCCGGCGGATTCCGTTGTTGACCGGTGTCAGCCTGTTTACCGTGGCGTCACTGGCCTGTGCCTATGCGCCGTCCCTGGAATGGTTGATCGGTGCGCGCTTCGTCCAGGCCCTGGGCGGTTGCGCGGGGATGGTGATTTCCCGCGCGGTGGTCAGTGACAAATGCGATGCGGTGGGCTCGGCCAAAGTCTTCTCGCAGTTGATGTTGGTGGTCGGCTTGGCGCCGATCCTCGCGCCGATGTTG
Source organism: Pseudomonas sp. HY7a-MNA-CIBAN-0227 (assembly GCF_040310325.1). Classification (NCBI taxonomy): domain Bacteria; kingdom Pseudomonadati; phylum Pseudomonadota; class Gammaproteobacteria; order Pseudomonadales; family Pseudomonadaceae; genus Pseudomonas; species Pseudomonas sp. HY7a-MNA-CIBAN-0227. The sequence continues at coordinate 134,818 of NZ_JBEOPT010000013.1, forward strand.
GGCGGGGTGATGGTCAGTCTGTATGGCTGGCAGTCGATTTTCCTAGCGTTGACGGTATTCAGCGTCATGGCCGCCGTTGCAGTGGCGGTCGGCTTACCGGAAAGCTTGCCGGCCAATCAGCCCCGTCAACCGTTGTCCGGGGCGTTGCGCCAGTACGGTCGCTTGCTGGCGGACCGGGTGTTCCTCGGGTATGCCCTGACCGGGGGCATTGCGATTGCCGGGATGTTTGCCTACATCGCTGGTTCACCTTTCGTCTTTATCAAGCTCTACGGCGTACCGGCCGAGCATTACGGTTGGCTGTTTGGCACCAACGCCGCGGGCTTTATCCTGGTGGCGCAGGTCAATGCTCGCTTGCTGTCCAAGCGTGGCCCGGCGTTTTTGTTGACCCGCGCCGTGTGGGTTTACCTGGCGGCAGGGCTGGTATTGTTGGCGGTCAGTGCTTTGCACACTGAAGCTTTGTGGCCGTTATTGGTACCGCTGTTTATCTGTATTGCCAGCCTGGGCTGCATCCTGCCCAACACATCCGCCTGCGCCATGAACGGGCAGGGGGCACGGGCCGGCAGCGCTTCGGCGTTGCTCGGTTGCATCCAGTTCGGTGTGGCCGCCGGTGCGGCGTCGTTGGTGGGGTTGCTGCACGATGGCAGCTCCATGCCGATGGCGATCGTCATCAGCGTGTGCGGTGTATTGGCGGTGACCGTGGCCATGACGACCCGGCGCTTTGTAGGCGCTGCTGAGCCTGCGGGCCTGCGATCGAGGGCGTAGCCCTCGCAGGGCTGCAGTGCAGCCGAACACAGCCTCGGCAGCGCCTACGGAGTTCAGCCGGCGGAGCGGTGTTGTTGCTCGGGAAAGCGGTGCGGGGCCTGGATTCGGCTTTGCAGGGTGTCGGCAAAGGCGCGGGCTTCGGCCTCACTGCGGAAGGTAAAAGTGTTCTGGTCCAGGCGAACCTGCCATTTGTGGTCTTGGGATTTTGCTAACGCGTTTATCAGGATCTTCATTGCTGACTTCCTCACGTAAAAGATTGCGTGGCAAAGGCGGACAATATAAACCCGAACACGCTCACAAATATGACAAGGATCAAGTCTCTGACTAGCGGTGTCTTCTGTTACCTGTATGGATAACGGAAGATACTGACAGACCTTTTGCCTAGAACCCTTCCAGCACGATCTTACCCTTGGCCTTGCCGCTTTCCAGCAGTTCGTGGGCACGACGCAGGTTGGCCGCGTTGATCACGCCGAAGTGCTCGCCCAGCGTGGTTTTCAGGGTGCCGGCGTCGATCAGTTCGGCCACGCGGTTGAGCAAGTTGTGTTGCTCAATCATGTCGGCGGTCTCGAACATCGAACGGGTGTACATGAACTCCCAGTGCAGCGACAGGCTCTTGCGCTTGAGCTTGCTGATATCCAGCGCCTTGGGATCGTCGATCAGCGCCAGCTTACCTTGGGGGGCGAGGGCTTCCACCAGTTGATCGAGGTGCTGGTCGGTCTGGGTCAGGCTGGCGACGTGGGTCACTTGTGGTAGGCCTGCGCGTTTGAGCTCTTCGCTCAGTGGCTGGCTATGGTCGATCACCAGGTCGGCGCCCAGCTCCTTGGCCCAGGCTTGGGTTTCGGGACGTGAAGCGGTGCCGATGACTTTCAGTGCAGTGAGCTGGCTGGCCAGTTGGGTGAGGATCGACCCGACGCCACCGGCAGCGCCGACAATCAGTAGGCTCTGGCCTTCATCGACCTTGCTTTCACTGACTTGCAGGCGCTCGAACAGCAACTCCCACGCGGTGATGGCGGTTAGCGGCAGCGCGGCGGCTTCGGCAAAGCCCAGGCTTTTTGGCATATGACCGACAATTCGCTCATCCACCGTGTGCAGTTCACTGTTGCCGCCGGGGCGCATCAGGGAGCCGGCGTAGAACACCTTGTCGCCGGCCTTGAACAGAGTCACTTCACTGCCCACCGCTTTGACCATGCCGGCCACATCCCAGCCCAGCACTTTGGCCGCGCCGTTTTCCGGGGCGACGTTCTGGCGCACCTTGGTGTCTACCGGGTTGACCGAGATGGCTTTGACTTCCACCAGCAGGTCTCGTGGGCCGGCGACGGGTTCGGGCAACTCGATGTCCTGCAGGGATTTTGGATCGTTGATGGGCAGTGACGCGTAGTAAGCGACGGCTTTCATGGAGAACTCCAAAAGGTTGTCAGGGCTATTCAAGCGAAACGCTTCAGGCGAGGAACTTCAGGCGCTTGAGGTCGAAATGCTCAAGCACGTCAGCAGCCTTGGCGCGAAAGTTCTGGATATGCGCGCTCTGGTCGTGGTCGGCCAGCGCCGCGTCGTCATTCCAGCGTTCGAGCATGTAGAAGGTCTCGGGGTGTTGCAGGTCCTGGTGCAGGTCGTACTGCTGGCAGCCTGCTTCGGCACGGGTGGGTTCCAGCAGTGCGCGCAGCAATTGTTCTAGGGTGTCTTGTTGACCGGGTTTGGCGATCAGCGTGGCAATGACATTAAACGCGCTGGGCATATTCGACTCCTGATAGGGGATGAGCGGCATGAACAGATCATTGGCTATTTCTCTGCAAGATAAAACCCGCTAAAAGAGCAGTCTCTTTCAATATTTTATTGATAATCAGCCGGGACGATCGCCATGCTGCGTTTTGATGACTTGCAGTTGTTTGTCCGTGCAGCGGACTTGGGCAGCCTCTCGGCGGCGGCCCGTGTGATGGATATGTCGGCAGCCGTGGCCAGTGCCGCGCTCAAGCGCATCGAGCAGCAACTGGGCGCGCGTCTGCTGGCCCGCTCGACACGTAGCCTGCGCTTGACCGCCGAGGGCGAGGGGTTTCTGGAGTACGCCCGCGCCGCGTTGAGCAATCTGGATGAAGGTCGCCGATTGCTGGCCAGCGGTCAGGATCAGGTTAGCGGTGTGCTGCAACTCTCGGCGCCTTCGGACTTTGGCCGCAACCTGCTGCTGCCCTGGCTCGACGAGTTCCAGCGTGAGCACCCGAAGCTGACCGTGCGCTTGCTGTTGGGCGACCGGATCGCCGACCTGTTCCGCCAGCCCGTGGACATCGCCTTGCGCTACGGCGAACCGGAAGACTCCAGCCTGATTGCCTTGCCCATCGCCGCGCAGAACTTTCGGGTGCTGTGTGCGGCCCCTGACTACCTCGTGCGCCATGGTGAGCCGCGTCATCTGGAGCAGCTGGCCCAGCACAACTGCCTGCTTTATATGCTTGGCAGTCGCGTCCATGACCATTGGAGTTTTCACGACGGCAAGCGTGAGGTCAGCCTGACGGTGACAGGCGACCGCTTCAGTGACGACGCCGATGTGGTTCGTCGGTGGGCATTGGCCGGTGTCGGCATTGCCTATAAATCCTGGCTGGACGTCAGCGCTGATGTTTTGGCCGGGCGCTTGCGGTTGATCCTGCCGGAGCTGCGTTGTGAACGTGCTCCGCTCAATCTGCTGTGCGCCCATCGCGCGCAGTTGAGTAAGCCGATCAACCTCCTGCGTGAAATGCTCGTGTCCCGTTGTGCGAAATTGACTGCGCAGTTTCCGGAGCGATTGATCTCTACACCATAACCTCGGGAATGCCGGGGCGATGTAGCGTTGCACCTATACAGCCTGAGCTGTATCCGACGTCGGCGCAGGCCCGGGGGTCGGGCTTTGCGCCTACGGTAGTTCGGAGTTAAGGCTTCACCAACCGTGCGTCCAGGCTGTTCTGCGCCAGGCGTTTGGCCTGGTCCTGGGTCATGCCCAGAGACGTGTGCAGTGCATGGAAATTCTCGGTGACATAACCGCCGAAGTACGCCGGATCGTCCGAGTTGACTGTGACCTTCACGCCACGCTCCAGCATGTCGAGGATGTTGTGCTGGGACATATCGTCGAATACGCAAAGCTTGGTGTTGGACAGCGGGCATACCGTCAGTGGGATCTGCTCGTCGATGATCCGCTGCATCAAGCGTTCGTCTTCGATGGCGCGTACACCATGGTCGATGCGCTCAATCTTCAACAGGTCGAGGGCTTGCCAGATGTATTCCGGCGGACCTTCTTCGCCAGCATGGGCGACGGTCAGGAAACCTTCATGGCGGGCACGATCGAACACCCGCACAAACTTGCTCGGTGGGTGACCCATTTCCGAACTGTCCAGGCCAACGGCGACAAATGCATCACGGAATGGCAGTGCCTGGTCGAGGGTTTTCTCGGCTTCGTCTTCGCTCAGGTGGCGCAGGAAGCTGAGGATCAAGCCGCTGGTGATGCCCAGTTGTTGCTCGCCATCTTTGAGTGCTGCGGCAATGCCGTTGAGCACAACTTCGAAGGGCACGCCACGGTCGGTGTGGGTCTGTGGGTCGAAAAAGGGCTCGGTGTGGATCACGTTCTGCGCCTTGCAGCGCAGCAGGTAGGCCCAGGTCAGGTCGTAGAAGTCCTGCGAGGTGCGCAACACATCGGCGCCCTTGTAATAAAGGTCGAGAAACTCTTGCAGGTTGTTGAAGGCGTAGGCCTTGCGCAGGGTTTCGACGTCGTTCCACGGCAGCGCGATCTTGTTGCGTTCGGCCAGTGCGAACAGCAGCTCAGGTTCCAGCGAGCCTTCCAGGTGCAGGTGCAATTCAGCCTTGGGCAGGGCGTTGAGCCAGTCGTACATTTATAAAATCTCATCAGGTGCAATGGCGGCATTCTACAGGCGCAATGCGAAATAATCGGCAAAACCTGACCAGACGATGGGTATTCGGTTTGCAGGGTTCATGCCTCGTGCAAGCAGTGAGTGAACTAAGGTGTAACGAAACGTTAGCGATGTGGCGCAGTCTGTACCCCATCAGTGACTGATTTGTCGCTCGAAAAGGCCCGTGATGCTCACATCCCTCAAGCAAGAAAAATTTATGCTGCTGGCGCTGATTGCCGCCATTGCCGCCTACCCGCTGGAGCACTGGTTGCTGCACTGCGGGCAGAGGGTTGCGCTGCTTGGTGGCATGGCGTTGATCGGCTTTATCGTGATTGCTTCAATGCGCGTGGCTCATCACGCAGAGCAGTTGGCGGAAAAGGTCGGCGATCCATACGGCACGATGATCCTGACCCTGGCCGCCGTGCTGGTGGAAGTGGTGATCCTGGCAATCATGATGAGTAACGAACCATCGCCAACCCTGGTGCGCGACACCATCTACTCGGCTGTAATGCTCGATATCAACGGCATTCTCGGCCTGGCCGCGCTGATGGGCGGCATCAAGCATGGTGAACAGTCCTACAACGATGATTCGGCACGGACCTACAGCGTGATGATCCTCACCGCCATGGGCGTGTCGATGGTGGTGCCGGAATTTATCCCCGAGTCTGACTGGAAAATTTACTCGGCCTTCACCATCGGTGCGATGGTGGTGCTGTACACCCTGTTCCTGCGAATGCAGGTCGGGCCCCACAGTTATTTTTTCAGCTACAGCTACCCGGAAAAACGCGGCAAGAAACAGCCGGAAGATGAGGCGCCGTCGATCAATCTGGCGTTCTCAATCGGCACTCTGGTGTTCGGTGTGGTGGTGATTGGTGCGCTGGCCGAGGTGATGTCCAAGACATTGGACCTTGGGCTGGAAGGGACGGGTGCTCCGCCTGTGATCACGGCAATCGTGGTGGCGGCAATTTCCGCCGCGCCGGAAATTTTGACTGCGTTGCGCGCCGCTCTGGCCAATCGCATGCAGTCGGTGGTCAACATTGCGCTTGGTGCGTCATTGTCGACGGTGATTTTGACGGTGCCGGTAATGGAGGCCATGGCGTTGTACACCGGCCAGCCGTTTCAGATGGCGATGACCCCGGTACAAACAGTGATGGTTTTTATCACGCTGATTGTCAGCGCGATCAACCTCAACGATGGCGAAACCAACGCCATCGAAGGGATGACCCATTTTGTGTTGTTTGCGACCTTTATCCTGTTGTCGTTGTTGGGGGTGTAGCGTCAGCCGCTGATCAACTGCCGTGCCGCCTGGCTGTGATCGGCGATCAGGCCTTTCAGGTCGAGGCCTTCGACCTGCCCATCGATCACGCGCCACTTGCCGCCCACCATCACCCGATCCGCCCGGTCGGCGCCGCACAACAGCAGCGCCGAAATCGGATCATGGCTGCCGGAGAAGCGCAGCTCATCGAGCTTGAACAGCGCCAGGTCAGCTTGCTTGCCCACGGCCAGCTCACCGATGTCACTGCGCCCGAGCAATTGTGCGGAGCCTTTGGTAGCCCAACCCAGGACCAACTCCGGGGTGATTTTTTCCGCCCCGTAACGTAGGCGCTGGATATACAGGGCCTGGCGGGTTTCGAGGATCATGTTCGAGGCGTCGTTGGAGGCCGAGCCGTCCACGCCCAGGCCCAGCGGCGCGCCAGCGGCAATCAGGTCCAGGGTCGGGCAGATGCCGGAGGCCAGGCGCATGTTGGAACTTGGACAATGGCAGACGCCGGTGCCGGCCGCGCCCAGGCGGGCGATTTCCTCGGGGTTGAAGTGAATGCCATGGGCCAGCCAGGTGCGCGGGCCGAGCCAGCCGACGCTGTCCAGGTAATCCACGGTGCGCAGGCCGAAGCGTTGCAAGCAGAAGTCTTCTTCGTCGAGGGTTTCCGCCAGGTGGGTGTGCAGGCGCACGTCAAGGCTGTTAGCCAGTTCGGCGCTGGCGGACATGATTTGCGGCGTGACGGAGAACGGTGAGCAGGGCGCGAGGGCGATCTGGATTTGGGCGCCGTCGCCACGCTCGTGGTAGCTGCCGATCAGTCGCTGGCTGTCTTCGAGGATCACTTCGCCTTGTTGCACGGTCTGTTGCGGTGGCAGACCACCATCAGCTTCACCCAGGCTCATGGAACCACGGGTCAGCATGGCGCGCATGCCTAGCTCACGCACGCTCTCGACTTGCACGTCGATGGCATGTTCCAGGCCGTCGGGAAACAGGTAGTGATGGTCCGCCGCCGTGGTGCAGCCAGAGAGCAACAGTTCAGCGAGGGCCACTTTGGTAGCCAGTGCCAGTTTTTCCGGAGTCAGGCGAGCCCATACCGGATACAGGGTTTTCAGCCACGGGAACAACGGCTGGTTGACCACCGGTGCCCAGGCGCGGGTCAGGGTTTGATAGAAGTGATGATGGGTGTTGATCAGGCCGGGAAGGATCACATGCTCGCGGGCATCGAAGACTTGTCCACAGGCTGTGGCGGGTTGTTGCCCCAGGCCGAGGACTTCAACGATTACACCGTCTTGCAGCACCAGGCCGCCACGGGCGTCGAGGGCATTGGCGGTGAAGATCGCGAGAGGGTTTTTTAACCAGATACGGGTCGCAGGCATTGGCCGGCTCCTCTGAATGATGGGTTCAGGTTTGCCAGCTCAGTGTTGCCCTGTCTGCTGATCCAGGGTCGCCGGGGAGGGCGAGGTGGGCAGTTTACGTGTAGTCCACAGCCGGGTCTATCGCCGGCAATCGGCGATAGACCTGTATGACGTTTACCAGGGGATGGTCTGGCCCTTGTAGTTTACAAAGTGGTGGCCACCCTTGCCGGTGTAGGCATTGACTTGGTCGATCAAGCCGCGAACGCTGGTCTGGACGTCAATCTGCGCGCCTTCTCCGCCCATAGCGGTTTTGACCCAGCCCGGATGGAGCGATAGGACGGTCAGTTTCTGATCACCTAACTGCGTGACAAAGCTGTTGGTCATGGAGTTGAGCGCGGCCTTGCTTGCTTTGTACAGAGCCAAGTCCGCGCCGTCGGGGATGGTCACGCTGCCCAGCACCGAACTCATGAAGGCCAGCACCCCGCTGTCTGCACGGATCTGCCCGGCAAACCGTTGCGCCAGGTTGATCGGCGCCACGGCGTTGGTGAAAAACAGTTGGCCCACTTCGGCCTGGGTGGCGTGGCCGGGCGTCTGATTGACGGGACCTTTGACGCCAGCATTGACGAACAGCAGGTCGAAGGTTTTCCCCTTGAGGCGTTGGCTCAGGGCGTTTATGGCTAGCTGGTCGTCCATGTCCAACTGTTCGATTTGCACTTGGCCGAGGGCTTTCAGGGCGTCGGCCTTTTGCGGATCACGCACGGTGGCGGTGACTTGCCAGCCGTCTGCCAGCAGTTGGTTGACCAGGCCAAGGCCCAGGCCTCGGGAGGCGCCGATGATCAGTGCGGTTTTTGGCGTAGACATGAGTAGCTTCCTTTGCGGTGCAAGTTCATGGGTTCAATGGACAACGCTGGCCGAGTCTTTGCTGCAACTCCTGGCGCAGGTGGCCGAGTTCGACGATGCGGGTTTCGATCAGGTTGAGCTTGTCTTGCAACAGTTGGGTCACGGCGCTGTCGGGGTCGGCAGCTTTCCATAGCGCCGCGACGCTACTGCCGATTTCGCCGAGGCTGAAGCCCAGGCGCTGAGCGGTCTTGATGTACAGGACCAGTTGCACCATTTCCGCCGAATAGTCGCGGTACCCGTTGGCGCTGCGTTGGGCGGCAATCAATCCACGCTGCTCGTAGAAACGCAGGGTGTCGCGGCTCACGCTGCTGGCCAGGGCCAATTCGCCGATGCGCATAAGATGGGCTCGATAGGGCTTGACCCTGGAGCATACTCTAAGCTTTAGCCTGCTTGCTTCTTGAATCGAAGGAGCTTGCTGATATGTGGACTACACACCAATACCGCCAACTGGTGCGTGCCAGCGGCTGGTACGACCTGATCGTCACCGCTGCGTTTGTCACGCCTTGGACTTTTCTTTTACTTCACAACGCTTTGCTTGCCTTGAACCTGCCAGGCGAACTGCCGCCCTTTGCGCCTGCTCATGTACTGATGGCCAACCTGATGGGGTCGATTGTTTGTGTGTGGGCGGTGTTGCGGATCCGCGATCCCCAGGTGATTTTTGGACGCTATGACGCGGTGGGCCGGATGCTGTTTGCCACTTGGCAGATTTATGCGCTGGTTCACGGCGCCAGTTCGGCGTTGTTGATCGTCCTGGTGTTTGAAGTGCTCTGGTTGGTGGCGCAGTTAATGCCGGTGCGCCAGGTAGCAGACTGATCAAAAAACGTTCAATTTCATCGGGGCGTTGCTGCCTATGCTGCCCGGACACTCTTGCACGGGTTATCCACAGGTTGTTCCACAGTAATTGTGCGCAAGCGTCATCGGTGGGTATAAGCGCTGCACGCCTTTGTTCTAAAGGTGATAACCAGCCTAACTGACTGTTTTTTAGCTGGATTAATACTTTAGTGTGGTTGCTTGAGCAAAAACGGAACAACGGCCGCAAACCCTTGTGACAGAAGGGTTACAGGGGAGTGTGCTCAGGTTATCCACAGGCAGGTGCACAGTAGATGTGGGCAATTTCAGCGTTGCAGGCGGATGCGTCCACGGCTCAGGTCTGCGAGCTGATTCTGTAACGTGTCGATGTGCGCCTCTTCCAGCATAAGCTGCAGTTCGACGCCATTGGCGGTGAAGGTTTCCTCCACCACCAGTCCGCCCAGATCGGCGACACGAAGTTTCACCAGTGTCAGCTCGGCGAAACCACAGGCACAGCTTAGCGGCACGCGTTTGATCAGTTCAACGCGCTCGGCGCCGTGCAGGCATTTATTGGCACCGCCGCCATAGGCGCGGGCCAAACCGCCAGTGCCCAACTGGATGCCGCCGTACCAGCGGATCACCAGCACCACGACCTGGTCGCAGTCTTGTGCTTCGATCGCTGCCAGGATCGGTCGCCCGGCAGTACCGCCGGGTTCGCCATCATCGTTGCTGCGGTATTGATCGCCCAGCTTCCAGGCCCAGCAGTTGTGCGTGGCGTTCAGGTCGCTGTGTTGGTCGATGAAAGCCTGGGCGTCCAGGGGGCTGGCAATAGGGGTGGCGAGGGTAATGAAGCGGCTTTTGCGTATTTCTTCGCGAAATTCGCAAAGGCCAGTAAGGGTGAAAGGCATGAGTCGCTTCGTTTAGAGGGCTGGCTTGATGCCGCAGCCTTTGAGAATGATGTGGATAAGGTTGGTGCCAGCGTCTTCCATGTCTTGTTTGGTCAGCTTGGTGCGACCAGTGACACGGCAGATCTGCGTGGCGAAGTCGGCGTAGTGCTGGGTACTGCCCCACAGCAGGAAGATCAGGTGTACCGGGTCGACCGGGTCCATTTTTCCCGCGTCGATCCAGGCCTGGAGCACCGCCGCGCGGCCGCTGAACCAGGCACGGTAGTCCTGGCCGAAATATTCGCTCAGGCATTCGCCACCGCTGATGATCTCCATGGCGAAGATCCGCGAGGCTTGGGGCTGGCGGCGGGAAAACTCCATTTTGGTGCGGATATAGCGAGTCAGCGCTTCGGCTGGATCATCTTCGGCGGTCAGCGTATTGAAGGTGCTGTCCCACAGTTCGAGGATGTTGCTGAGCACGGCGATGTACAGCCCCAGCTTGTTGGTGAAGTAGTAATGCAGGTTGGCCTTCGGCAGCCCGGCGCTCGACGCGATGGTGTTCATGCTGGTGCCTTTGTAACCATGGCGAGCGAACTCGTCTTCGGCGGCCTGGATGATCGCTTGTTCGTTCTTTTGCCGAATGCGGCTTGCAGGTTTTCCGGCGTGGTTGCTGTGGGCAGGAACTTCGAGGCTCATGGAGGTTTCCGTGCAGATCGATAAATGCGACGTGTGCACAGATAACCCACCCTCAAGCCTCAGACAAGTCCCGATACGATAAAAGCGTCAAAGCGGTTCCAGGGTGTCGCTTTCCAGGGCCGGATTTGCGGCAGGTGTCGTGGCCTTGGCTTCCGGTAATAGCAGGCACAATACAATTGCCGTCAGGCCGCCGCTGGTGATGGCCGAGTCGAACAGGTTTTGTACTAGCGTTGGCATCAGATGCAACAAATTCGGTTGGGCTGCGATGCCCAGGCCGACACCGAACGAGGTGGCGATGATCAGCATGCTGCGCCGATCCAGTGGCGCTTGTGCAAGGATGCGCACGCCGGCGGCGGCCACACTGCCGAACATCACCAGGGTCGCGCCGCCCAGCACCGGCTTGGGGATCTGCTGCAACACGGCGCCAATCAGAGGGAACAGCCCGAGACAAAACAGCACCACGCCGATGTATAGGCCGACATAGCGGCTGGCGACGCCGGTCAACTGGATGACGCCATTGTTCTGGGCGAAGGTGGTGTTGGGGAAGGCACTGAAGGTGGCGGCGATCATGCAGCTGATGCCATCACCCAGAACGCCGCCCTTGAGCCTGCTTATATAAGAAGGGCCGCTGATAGGTTGGCGGGCAATCATGCAATTGGCGGTGAGGTCGCCGACGGTTTCGATGGTGCTGATCAGATAAATCAGCGCAATGGGTAGGAACGCTGTCCAGTCGAAATTGAAACCAAAGCGGAACGGGGTCGGCAGGCTTACCAATGGCAAGTCCGGCAAGGCGTGCGGTACCAGAGTGCCACTGAACCAGGCGGCGAGACTGCCCAGGGCCAGGCCGATGATGATGGCCGAGAGGCGCACCCACGGCGTGTTCGAACGGTTGAGCAGGATGATAGTCAACACCACGAACAGGCCTAGCGCCAGGTTGGTGGGCGCGCCGAAATCGGGGGCGTTGAAACCGCCACCCAGATCAGTGATGCCGACCTTGATCAGGCTGATGCCGATCAAGGTGATGACAATGCCTGTCACCAGTGGCGTGATTACCCGCCGTAGTTGGCCGATAAAACGGCTCAACACTACCTGCACCGCCGCGCCGAAAAAGCACACCCCGAAAATCATCGCGAGGATGTCTTCCGGGTTGCCGCCCCGTTGCTTGACCAGAAACCCTGCTGATAACACCGCGCCGAGAAAGGCGAAGCTGGTGCCCTGCAGGCAGATCATCCCGGCGCCAATGCCAAACGGCCTACGAGCCTGAATGAAAGTACCGACCCCCGAGACCATCAACGCCATGCTGATCAGGTAGGACAGGTGGGCGGTCAGGCCCAAGGTGGAACCAATGATCAGCGGCGGGGTGATGATACCGACGAAGCTGGCGAGTACGTGTTGCAGTGCGGCAAGTAAGGCGGGCAATGGTTTTGGGCGGTCATTGAGGCCGTAGATCAGATCGCTGGAGCTGGAAGACTCTGGTGGCATGGCGTTGGAACTCAAGGCTGACGATTCAAGGTCCTCATACCTTGCAAAAAGCTGTCCAGTTGCTCAGGTTTTATATGGGCGCCGTGTTAGCGGGTGGCGGCCAGGCTTTCGAGGAAACTTTCCAGCACCAAATGAGGGCGGCGACCCTTGCGCGTGACCGAAGCGAGGCTCAAATCATAAAAGCGTGCGGCGGGTTTCAGGGCGCGCAAGCGGCCTTGTTGCACCCAGAGGCTGGCGTAGTGATCCGGCAGGTAGCCGATGTAGCGACCGGTGAGGATCAGGAATGCCATGCCTTCACGGTCCGAAGCACTGGCGGTGCAGTTGAGGGCTTGATAGTGAGCCTGGATTTCGGCGGGCAAGCGGAAGGTCGGCGCAATGGCGTCCTGTGAGTTGATGCGTTCGTCGTTGAGTTGCTTGTCGTCTGCATAAAACAGCGGATGACCGACCGCGCAGTAGAGCAGCGAGCGTTCACTGTAAAGCGGCTGATATTCGAGGCCCGACAGTGCGCTGGTCTGGGGCACGACGCCGACATGCAAGCGCCCGTCGAGCACCCCTTGCTCCACTTCGTTGGGGGCGATCATACGGATTTGGATCTGTACGTCTGGGCCGCGTTCTTTCAATTGCGCCAAGGCGTGGGTGATACGCATGTGGGGCAGGGTGACCAGGTTGTCGGTCAGACCGATGGTCAGTTCGCCGCGCAAGTGTTGGTGCAGGCCGTTGACCTCGGTGCGGAAACTTTCCAGGGCACTGAGCAGCTGCAGTGCCGATTGATAAACCTCGCGTCCTTCTTCCGTCAGGGAAAATCCGGCGCGACCACGCTGACACAGACGCAGGCCCAAGCGTTGCTCGAGATCACTCATCTGCTGGCTGATAGCTGAACGGCCAATCCCCAGCACGGTTTCTGCCGCCGAGAAGCCACCGCACTCCACCACGCTGCGAAAGATGCGCAGCAAGCGAATATCGAAGTCGCTCACTTGGGCCAGGGGATCGGGTCGACGGCTACTCATAGTTTAGTGAAGGCCTGACTGAAGGTTAGAAGAGTTGGATTTCACAGACTTTATCCCCGTGGCAATTTAGCTGCAACTACGCTTTTCGATCCCTACGCCGCCTATAGCCTTGCGAGGATTTTGCAGATGAACATGCCCGAAAACGCTCCGTCGTCCCTGGCCAGCCAGTTGAAGCTGGACGCTCACTGGATGCCGTACACCGCCAACCGCAACTTTCACCGCGACCCGCGCCTGATTGTGGCTGCCGAAGGCAGTTGGTTGATCGATGACAAGGGGCGCAAGGTCTATGACTCGTTGTCTGGCCTGTGGACCTGTGGTGCCGGGCATACCCGCAAGGAAATCCAGGAAGCCGTCGCCAAGCAGCTCGGCACTTTGGACTACTCGCCAGGCTTTCAATACGGTCATCCCTTGTCTTTTCAGTTGGCAGAAAAGATCACCGATCTGACACCGGGCAACCTGAACCATGTGTTCTTCACCGACTCCGGTTCCGAGTGCGCCGATACCGCCGTGAAGATGGTTCGTGCTTACTGGCGCCTGAAAGGCCAGGCGACCAAGACCAAGATGATCGGCCGTGCCCGTGGTTATCACGGTGTGAACATCGCCGGTACCAGCCTGGGTGGTGTTAACGGCAACCGTAAAATGTTTGGCCAGGCGATGATGGATGTTGATCACCTGCCTCACACATTGCTGGCGAGCAATGCTTTCTCCCGTGGTATGCCAGAGCTGGGTGGTATCGCTTTGGCCGACGAACTGCTCAAGCTGATCGAGTTGCACGACGCATCCAACATTGCTGCCGTGTTTGTTGAACCGATGGCCGGTTCCGCCGGCGTGCTGGTACCGCCACAGGGTTACCTCAAGCGTCTGCGTGAGATCTGTGATCAGCACAACATTCTGTTGGTGTTCGATGAAGTGATCACTGGCTTCGGCCGTACCGGTTCGATGTTCGGCGCCGACAGCTTTGGCGTGACACCGGACCTGATGTGCATCGCCAAGCAAGTCACCAACGGCGCGATCCCGATGGGCGCGGTGATTGCCAGCACGGAGATCTACCAAACCTTCATGAACCAGGCGACGCCTGAGTACGCGGTGGAATTTCCCCACGGTTACACCTACTCGGCGCACCCGGTGGCTTGCGCTGCGGGCCTGGCAGCACTGGACCTGCTGCAAAAGGAAAACCTGGTGCAGAGCGTGGCCGAAATTGCCCCGCACTTTGAAAATGCGCTGCACGGTCTGAAGGGCAGCAAGAACGTCATCGACATTCGTAACTACGGGCTGGCTGGTGCGATTCAGATCGCCCCGCGTGATGGTGATGCCATCGTGCGTCCATTCGAAGCAGGTATGGCGTTGTGGAAAGCGGGCTTCTACGTGCGCTTCGGCGGCGACACTCTGCAATTCGGGCCAACCTTCAACAGTAAGGCGCAGGACTTGGATCGCTTGTTCGACGCGGTCGGCGAAGTGCTGAACAAGATCGACTGATTTCTCCTTCTATATAGAACAACTACCAGGTGCGACGAGAGTCGCGCCTGTGGACAACTTTTCAGGAGCCCTGCATGAGCCTTATCCAGCATTTGATCAACGGCGAACTGGTGACCGAAAACGGTCGCAGTGCTGATGTTTACAACCCGTCCATCGGCAAAGTGATTCATCAAGTACCACTGGCCAGCCGGGAAACCATTCAAAGCGCTATCGACTCGGCGAAGGCGGCATTCCCTGCCTGGCGCAACACACCGCCGGCCAAGCGTGCCCAGGTGATGTTTCGTTTCAAGCAATTGCTGGAACAGAACGAAGCGCGTATCTCGCAATTGATCAGCGAAGAGCATGGCAAGACCCTGGAAGATGCGGCGGGTGAGTTGAAGCGCGGTATCGAGAACGTCGAATACGCGTGCTCGGCGCCGGAAATCCTCAAGGGTGAATACAGTCGTAACGTTGGTCCGAACATTGATGCATGGTCCGATTTCCAGCCGCTGGGTGTGGTCGCCGGTATTACGCCATTCAACTTCCCGGCGATGGTGCCGTTGTGGATGTATCCGCTGGCGATCGTTTGCGGTAACTGCTTCATCCTTAAGCCTTCGGAGCGTGATCCAAGCTCGACATTGCTGATTGCTCAACTGCTGCAGGAAGCCGGCTTGCCTAAAGGCGTGATGAGCGTGGTGCATGGTGACAAGGGCGCGGTGGATGCGTTGATCGAGGCGCCGGAAGTTAAAGCGCTGAGTTTTGTCGGTTCGACGCCGATTGCCGAGTACATCTATTCCGAAGCCACCAAGCGCGGCAAGCGTGTGCAGGCTTTGGGCGGGGCGAAGAACCATGCGGTGCTAATGCCGGATGCGGACTTGGACAATGCGGTCAGTGCTCTGATGGGCGCGGCCTATGGTTCCTGTGGTGAGCGCTGTATGGCGATCTCGGTGGCTGTTTGCGTGGGCGATCAGGTGGCCGATGCGTTGATCGCCAAGCTGGTGCCGCAGATCAAGGCGTTGAAGATTGGTGCGGGTACTTCTTGCGGCCTGGACATGGGGCCGCTGGTGTCTGGTCAGGCGCGAGATAAAGTCAGTGGCTATATAGAAGACGGTGTTTCTTCTGGCGCCGAGTTGGTGGTCGATGGTCGCGGCTTGAGTGTTGCCGGTCATGAAGACGGCTTCTTCCTGGGCGGCTGCCTGTTTGATCGCGTGACTCCAGAGATGCGCATCTATAAAGAAGAGATCTTTGGGCCGGTACTGTGTGTGGTTCGGGTGAATAGCCTGGAAGCGGCGATGCAACTGATCAATGATCACGAGTATGGCAATGGCACCTGTATCTTCACCCGCGATGGAGAGGCGGCGCGGCTGTTCTGTGACGAGATTGAAGTGGGCATGGTTGGCGTCAACGTGCCGCTACCGGTTCCGGTGGCTTATCACAGCTTCGGTGGCTGGAAGCGTTCGCTGTTTGGCGACCTGCATGCCTATGGGCCGGATGGGGTGCGTTTCTATACCCGTCGCAAGGCGATTACCCAGCGCTGGCCGCAGCGGGCCAGCCATGAAGCCTCGCAGTTTGCTTTTCCTAGCTTGTAAGTAGAAGGCAGAAGGCCGGCCTGTAGGGGTTGGCCTTCGCTTTTTCGGGTTTTTTTGACTGATATGACAGAATTGTGAAAGTAGAGGTTGACGGCAGATCCTGGAAGTCTATAATTCGCCCACTTCCGGCGCAGTCGAAACGGAAAACTCCTTGGTAAACAAAGAGTTATGTAGGTT
>NZ_JBEOPT010000014.1:0-137396 GCF_040310325.1 Pseudomonas sp. HY7a-MNA-CIBAN-0227
CGTAGCTCAGTTGGTAGAGCACGGGATTGTGACTCCCGTTGTCGAGGGTTCGATCCCCTTCGTCCACCCCATATTTAGAAAGCGCCAGATTAATAGTCTGGCGCTTTTTTTTATGCTGTTTTTTCTGCCTTTGTTGTTGCGCATTCTCGAAGTCAAGAAAAAAACAAGCATTCTCAATGCCTTGGCGTTAGAATCGCTGCCGGTTTTGAACGCATGGATCTGATCCGGTTACATCGGGGTCAGTGCAGCTATTTAATAGCAGATAACGGCGCAGCACCTGAAAAAGGGCTGTGCCGTTTTTGTTTAAGTGGCTTGAGTTTCAGCGTGGCCGCAGGTATTGGGCTGCAGGGATAGGGTGTTTCGTCGTATTTATGTTTCTCGATGATGCCGCTGTGTCCGCCGGTCCCGTTTGTGGGTCGGCTGTCAGGGAGCTGATCGACAATCGCTTCTATATATAGAAGTGTTGGCGCAGAGCCTTGGCGTGAAGGGATGTATTGCTAGCGGGGCGAGGTGCATTCCTGCATTCGCTCCTATAAATGGCCTGCTGTTTTTTTACCCGTTTTCAGTAGGGTGACTTCTTGAGTTTGACCCACTAGAATGCATGCCCTTGATTCTGGGGTCGGAAACGGCCGGCTAACGTCTGTGCAACGAGGAATATCCATGCAAGTTTCTGTTGAAAATACTTCTGCTCTTGAGCGCCGCATGAGCATCACCGTGCCGGCTGAACGCATCGAGACTCAGGTCAACAAGCGTCTGCAGCAGACTGCCCAAAAGGCCAAGATCGCTGGTTTCCGTCCAGGCAAAGTGCCGATGAGCGAAATCAAGCGCCGCTTTGGTGCTGATGCGCGCCAGGAAGCTGTAGGCGACGTAATCCAGTCCTCCTTTTACGAAGCGGTCGTCGAGCAAAAGTTGAACCCGGCTGGCGCGCCTTCCATCGAGCCTAAATCGCTGGAAGCGGGCAAGGATCTGGAATACGTTGCAGTTTTCGAAGTGTTCCCTGAGTTCACTGTTGCCGGTTTCGAATCCATCGCCATCGAGCGCCTCAGTGCTGAAGTGGCTGATTCGGATCTGGACAACATGCTGGAAATCCTGCGCAAGCAGAACACTCGCTTTGAAGTGGCCGATCGCGCCGCTCAGAACGAAGACCAGTTGAACATCGATTTCGTTGGCAAGGTTGACGGTGAAGTATTCGCTGGCGGCTCCGCCAAGGGTACTCAGCTGGTGCTGGGTTCCAACCGCATGATCCCTGGTTTCGAAGATGGTCTGGTTGGCGCTAAAGCCGGCGAAGAGCGTGTTCTGAACCTGACTTTCCCGGCTGACTATCAGAACCTCGACTTGGCTGGTAAAGCCGCCGAGTTCACCGTGACGGTCAACACCGTTTCCGAGCCTAAGCTGCCAGAACTGAACGAAGAGTTCTTCAATCAGTTCGGTATCAAGGAAACCGGTATCGAAGGCTTCCGCACCGAAGTTCGCAAGAACATGGAGCGTGAACTGCGTCAGGCTATCAAGTCCAAGGTCAAGAACCAGGTCATGGACGGTCTGCTGGCCGCCAACCCGATCGAAGTGCCTAAGGCTCTGCTGTCCAACGAAGTCGATCGTCTGCGCGTGCAGGCTGTTCAGCAGTTCGGTGGCAACATCAAGCCTGATCAACTGCCGGCCGAGCTGTTCGAAGAGCAAGCCAAGCGCCGTGTTGTGCTGGGCCTGGTTGTGGCTGAAGTGGTCAAGCAGTTCGACCTCAAGCCTGACGAAACCCGCGTTCGTGAGCTGATCCAGGAAATGGCCTCGGCTTACCAGGAACCTGAGCAGGTTGTGTCCTGGTACTACAAGAACGACCAGCAGCTGAACGAAGTGCGTTCGGTTGTGCTGGAAGAACAAGTTGTGGATACTGTTCTGCAGAAGGCTAGCGTGACCGATAAATCGGTCTCTTACGAAGAAGCAGTCAAGCCGGCGGAAGCAGCACAAGCCGACTGATTGTCCGACACGTTTGAAAATACACACATAAGCCAGCCTCGCGCTGGCTTATGTGTATTCAAGACATGACTATTTGGGAGTGACTGCAGGACATGTCCCGCAATTCTTATTATCAGCAGAGTTCTGACATCCAGGCCGCAGGCGGCCTGGTCCCGATGGTTATCGAGCAGTCCGCCCGTGGCGAACGCGCCTATGACATCTACTCGCGCCTCCTCAAGGAACGAGTGATCTTCCTGATTGGCCCGGTAGAAGACTACATGGCCAACCTGGTCGCGGCGCAACTGCTGTTCCTTGAAGCGGAAAATCCGGACAAGGACATCCATCTTTACATTAACTCGCCAGGTGGTTCGGTCACTGCGGGGATGTCGATCTATGACACCATGCAGTTCATCAAGCCTGACGTCTCCACTACCTGCATCGGCCAAGCCTGCAGCATGGGTGCTTTCCTGCTCGCCGGCGGCGCAGCGGGCAAGCGTTTCTGCCTGCCGAACTCGCGGATGATGATTCACCAGCCACTGGGTGGTTTCCAGGGGCAAGCGACCGATATCCTCATTCATGCCGAGGAAATCAAGAATATTCGTCTGCGCCTCAATACGTTGTTGGCCCATCACACAGGTCAAAGCCTCGAAACCATTGAGCGCGACACCGAACGTGATAACTTCATGAGTGCCGAGCGCGCAGCCGAATACGGGCTGATCGACTCGGTCATGCAGAAGCGTCACATGCCTGCCTAAGCAGCCCAAATGTAGGTGGTTGGTTTAACTGACCACCTGCGGACTTGAAAAAGCCCGCAATAGCCTTCATCTTGTGTTGCAAGCCTATCGGATTTGGATCGATCGAATGACTGACACCCGCAACGGCGAGGACAACGGCAAATTGCTCTATTGCTCCTTCTGTGGCAAAAGCCAGCATGAAGTGCGCAAATTGATTGCCGGCCCCTCGGTCTTTATCTGCGACGAATGCGTCGACCTGTGCAATGACATCATCCGTGAGGAGGTGCAGGAAGCCCAGGCCGAAAGCAGCGCGCATAAATTGCCTTCGCCTAAAGAAATCAGCGGCATCCTTGATCAGTATGTGATTGGTCAAGAGCGTGCAAAAAAGGTTTTGGCCGTAGCGGTGTACAACCACTACAAGCGGCTGAACCAGCGTGACAAAAAGAATGACGATGTCGAGCTCGGCAAAAGCAACATCTTGCTGATTGGTCCTACAGGTTCGGGTAAAACCCTGCTTGCAGAAACCTTGGCTCGCCTGCTGAACGTTCCCTTCACCATTGCCGATGCAACCACCCTCACCGAGGCTGGTTACGTAGGTGAGGATGTCGAGAACATTATTCAGAAGCTGCTGCAGAAATGCGATTACGACGTGGAAAAAGCCCAAATGGGCATTGTCTACATCGATGAAATCGACAAGATTTCGCGCAAATCCGACAACCCGTCGATTACCCGGGACGTTTCCGGTGAAGGCGTGCAGCAAGCACTGTTGAAACTGATTGAAGGCACGGTTGCTTCCGTTCCGCCACAAGGCGGCCGCAAGCATCCCCAGCAGGAATTCCTTCAGGTTGACACGCGCAATATCCTGTTCATCTGCGGCGGTGCGTTCTCCGGTCTGGAAAAGGTTATTCAAAGCCGTTCCACCCGTGGTGGCATTGGCTTCGGTGCAGAAGTGCGCAGTAAGGAAGAGGGCAAGAAAGTTGGTGAGTCCCTGCGTGAAGTCGAGCCTGACGATCTGGTCAAGTTCGGTCTGATCCCGGAATTCGTCGGTCGCCTGCCTGTCCTGGCGACCCTGGACGAGCTTGATGAGGCTGCATTGATGCAGATCCTCACCGAACCGAAAAACGCCCTGACCAAGCAGTACGCCAAGCTGTTCGAGATGGAAGGCGTGGACCTTGAGTTCCGTGCTGACGCGCTCAAATCGGTGGCCAAGCGGGCACTGGAGCGCAAGACAGGCGCTCGTGGTTTGCGTTCGATCCTCGAAGGTGTGTTGCTCGACACGATGTACGAAATCCCCTCGCAGTCCGAGGTGAGTAAAGTCGTGATCGACGAAAGCGTTATAGAAGGCAAGTCCAAGCCACTGTATATCTATGAAAACAGTGAGCCGGCTGCAAAGGCTGCACCTGACGCGTAAGTGTCGTCCTGCTGCAATAGAACCAGCTGTACAAAATAAGGGGGCCTTTGGGCCCCTTTGTTTTTACTGCGTTTAACTGCTGCCATTGAGCTTGTTTTTTTTGCAGGCAGCCCCCATCTTGGTTTCAGGCTACTTCCATCTGTTTACGGCCCCTTGGGCCGCCGTAGAGGCGAAATCATGAAGACAACCATCGAATTGCCTCTCCTGCCATTGCGTGATGTCGTTGTGTATCCGCACATGGTTATCCCGCTGTTCGTGGGGCGCGAGAAGTCGATCGAAGCCCTCGAGGCCGCGATGACGGGCGACAAGCAGATTCTGCTGCTGGCCCAGAGAAATCCTGCCGACGACGATCCGGGCGAAGAGGCCTTGTATCGCGTCGGTACCATTGCCACTGTTCTGCAACTGCTCAAGCTGCCTGACGGCACCGTCAAGGTGCTGGTCGAAGGTGAGCAGCGTGGTGCGGTCGAGCGCTTCATGGAGGTGGACGGCCATCTGCGCGCTGAAGTGGCGCTGATCGATGAAGTCGATGCACCCGAGCGCGAATCCGAAGTGTTCGTTCGCAGCTTGCTTTCCCAATTTGAACAATACGTACAGCTGGGCAAGAAAGTTCCGGCTGAAGTCCTGTCTTCCCTCAACAGTATTGATGAGCCAAGCCGCCTGGTGGACACCATGGCCGCGCACATGGCGCTGAAGATCGACCAGAAGCAGGACATCCTCGAAATTATCGATTTGTCTGCCAGGGTCGAGCATGTCCTGGCATTGCTGGATGCCGAAATCGACCTGTTGCAGGTTGAAAAGCGCATCCGTGGTCGGGTCAAGAAGCAAATGGAGCGCAGCCAGCGCGAGTACTACCTGAATGAGCAGATGAAGGCCATTCAGAAAGAGCTGGGTGACGGCGAAGAAGGCCACAACGAAATCGAAGAGCTGAAAAAGCGCATCGATGCTGCTGGCCTCCCGAAAGATGCCTTGACCAAGGCGACCGCCGAGCTGAACAAGCTCAAGCAGATGTCGCCGATGTCCGCTGAAGCCACCGTGGTACGTTCCTACATCGACTGGCTGGTCCAGGTGCCGTGGAAGGCCCAGACCAAAGTGCGTCTGGACCTGACTCGCGCCGAAGATATTCTCGACGCCGATCACTATGGCCTGGAAGAGGTCAAGGAACGCATCCTCGAATACCTCGCCGTGCAGAAGCGGGTGAAGAAAATTCGCGGGCCGGTGTTGTGTCTGGTCGGTCCTCCTGGTGTGGGTAAAACCTCCCTGGCTGAGTCCATTGCCCACGCAACAAACCGTAAATTTGTACGCATGGCCCTCGGCGGCGTGCGCGATGAAGCGGAAATTCGTGGTCATCGCCGTACTTACATCGGTTCGATGCCAGGAAGATTGATTCAAAAAATGACAAAAGTGGGTGTGCGCAACCCGCTGTTTCTGCTCGATGAAATCGACAAAATGGGCAGCGACATGCGTGGCGACCCGGCATCTGCCTTGCTGGAAGTGCTCGACCCTGAGCAGAACCACAATTTCAACGACCATTACCTGGAAGTCGACTATGACCTCTCCGATGTGATGTTCCTGTGCACCTCCAACTCCATGAATATCCCGCCAGCTTTGCTGGACCGGATGGAGGTGATTCGTCTGCCGGGCTACACCGAAGACGAGAAGATCAACATTGCCGTCAAATACCTTTCGCCCAAGCAGATTTCAGCCAACGGCTTGAAAAAAGGCGAGATCGAATTTGATGCTGAGGCAATCCGCGACATCATTCGCTACTACACCCGCGAGGCCGGTGTGCGGGGTCTTGAGCGTCAATTGGCGAAGATCTGTCGCAAGACGGTCAAGGAACATTCCCTGGAAAAACGCTTCTCGGTGAAGGTCACGGCTGAGTTGCTGGAACATTTCCTGGGTGTGCGTAAATTCCGTTATGGCCTGGCTGAGCAGCAGGATCAGATCGGCCAGGTTACGGGCCTTGCGTGGACTCAGGTGGGTGGCGAGTTGCTGACCATCGAGGCCGCTGTGGTACCGGGCAAGGGGCAATTGATCAAGACCGGTTCCCTTGGCGATGTGATGGTCGAGTCCATCACCGCTGCACTGACCGTTGTGCGCAGTCGTGCCAAGAGCCTGGGCATCCCCCTGGACTTCCATGAGAAGCGCGACACTCACATCCATATGCCGGAAGGGGCAACCCCCAAAGACGGCCCTAGCGCAGGCGTAGGCATGTGCACGGCCCTTGTTTCGGCATTGACCGGCATTCCAGTGCGCGCCGACGTGGCCATGACCGGGGAAATTACCCTTCGTGGCCAGGTGCTAGCCATTGGTGGCCTCAAGGAGAAATTGCTGGCTGCGCACCGTGGCGGGATCAAGACAGTGATTATTCCGGAAGAGAATGTTCGCGACTTGAAGGAAATTCCTGACAATATCAAGCAGGATCTTCAGATTAAACCGGTTAAATGGATTGACGAGGTCCTGCAAATTGCGCTGCAATACGCGCCGGAGCCCTTACCGGATGTGGCTCCGGAGATAGTTGCAAAGGACGAAAAGCGCGAAACTGACTCTAAGGAAAGAATTAGCACGCATTAATACGTTTAAGCTTGGGGGCTTCCTTGACAGCTTTTTAGAGCCCTTGTTATAAAGCGGCTCTTAAGTGTCTGTAGGCCATTCAGCACTGGTTTTTGCTTTCACCAAAAAACTTAGAATCATACTCAATAGATATAAGGGGACTTAGAGTGAACAAGTCGGAACTGATTGATGCTATCGCCGCATCTGCTGATATCCCGAAAGCCGCTGCTGGCCGGGCGCTGGACGCAGTAATCGAATCCGTCACTGGCGCTCTCAAGGCCGGCGACTCTGTGGTACTGGTTGGTTTCGGTACTTTCTCTGTGACCGATCGTCCAGCTCGCACTGGCCGTAACCCACAGACTGGCGAAGCCCTGAAAATCGCGGCAGCCAAAAAACCAGGTTTCAAAGCCGGTAAAGCTCTGAAAGAAGCCGTTAACTAAGCTTCGCTCAAGCTTTTGCCTATCCGGGTCACACGCAAGTCTGACCTGGCAGCGGAGCGGCACCAGACCCAGCTTATGTTGAGTCGCCACGCCGGGGGTGTGGGTTCTAACCCCCGACCGCTCCGCCAGTTACGAGAAGGCGCATCCTCGGATGCGCCTTTCTTCTATCCGGACTCTACCCACGCTCCACGGTTGCCTAATTTTGAAGTTCAACCGTTTCTGGGGGACGCATGCTGCAAAATATCAGGGACAATTCACAAGGCTGGATTGCCAAGACCATTATCGGGATCATCGTTGTATTGATGGCTTTCACCGGTATCGAGGCCATTTTTCAGGCCACGACCAACAGCCAGGATGCGGCCAAGGTCAATGGTGAAGAAATCAGTCAAAACGAGCTGAGCCAGGCCGTCGACACGCAACGTCGGCAGCTGATGCAACAGTTGGGCAAGGACTTTGACGCGTCCTTGCTGGATGAAAAAATGCTGCGCGACGCCGCGCTCAAAGGCCTGATCGATCGCAAGCTGCTGCTGCAAGGCGCGGCTGACTCGAAATTCGCTTTCTCGGAAGCTGCGCTGGATCAAGTAATCCTGCAGACGCCGGAATTCCAGGTCGATGGCAAGTTCAACGCTGAGCGTTTCGACCAGGTGATCCGTCAGCTGGGCTACAGCCGTATGCAATTTCGTCAGATGCTGACCCAGGAAATGCTTATCGGCCAAGTGCGTGCAGGTATTGCCGGCAGCGGTTTTGTAACCGATGCGCAGGTTTTGGCATTTGCTCGTCTGGAAAAACAGACCCGCGATTTCGCCACTGTAAGCGTCAAGGCCAACCCGGCGGCGGTGAAACTCACCGATGACGAGGTCAAGGCTTACTACGACCAGCACGCCAAAGAGTTCATGACACCGGATCAGGTGGTCATCGATTACCTGGAGTTGAAGAAGTCTTCCTTCTTTGACCAAGTCACCGTCAAGGACGATGAGCTGCAGGCGCAGTATCAGAAAGAAACCGCCAACCTCGCTGAACAGCGTCGCGCCGCGCATATTCTGATTGAAGTCAACGACAAGGTGAACGAGGCGCAAGCCCAGGCCAAGATCGAAGAAGTGCAGGCTCGCCTGGCCAAGGGCGAAAGCTTTGAAGCCCTGGCCAAGGAGTTTTCGCAGGACCCTGGTTCGGCCAGCAATGGCGGTGACTTGGGTTACGCAGGCCCGGGTGTCTACGATCCAGACTTCGAAACAGCCCTGTATGCCTTGAACAAGGATCAGGTTTCGGAGCCGGTACGTACCACCTTCGGCTGGCACTTGATCAAGCTGTTGGGTGTCGAAGCACCGCAAGTGCCATCGTTTGCCAGCCTGAAAGACAAGCTGACCCACGAAATCAAGACCCAGCAGGTTGAGCAGCGTTTCGTCGAAGCGACCAAGCAATTGGAAGACGCCGCGTTTGAGGCCTCCGATCTGGCTCAGCCGGCTTCGGACCTGAAACTGACCGTGCACACCTCAGCGCCATTTGGCCGCGAAGGTGGCGAAGGTGTTGCAGCAAACCGCGCAGTGGTAACCGCTGCTTTCAGCCCGGAAGTATTGGATGAAGGTGCCAACAGCACTGCCATCGAACTGGACCCGGAAACCATCGTGGTGCTGCGTGCCAAAGAGCATCGCAAGCCAGAACAGTTGCCGCTGGAAAGCGTTGCCACTGCCATCCGTGCACAGTTGACCAAGGAGCGCGCAAGCGCTGCGGCGAAGACTCATGCCGATGAGCTGATTGCCAGCCTGCGCGATGGCAAGTTGCCGCTGAATCAAGCGGTCGATGGTCAGGCATGGAAATTTACCGAAGCGGCCACCCGTGGCCAGGAAGGGATCGACCCAGCCGTGCTGCAGGCCTTGTTCCGCATGGCCAAGCCAGTCGCCAAGGACAAACCGACGTTCAGCGACGTGACGCTGTCTGACGGTAGCTTGGTGATTGTGCGTCTCAACGCCGTCAACGAAGCAGTTGCCCCGACGGACGAAGAGAAGGCGCAATATCGCCGCTTCCTCGCGTCCCGTGTTGGCCAGCAGGACTTCGCTGCCTATCGCAAGCAGTTGGAAGCCCAGGCTGACATCAAGAAGTTCTGATGTCGTTATCAGCCTGAATAAAAAGACCCCGGCCTGAAGAGGCCGGGGTCTTTTTTTATGGACCGTCAGTCGTTTCCATTCAGACGCTTGCCCGAGAACTTGAGCTTGCCCCAGGTCAGCCCAATCACCGCTGCCAGGGACGAAGCTGTCAGCACGCTCAGCTTGGCAGCCGACAGTAGCGTCGGATCAGAGAAGGCCAGCGAGGATATGAAAATGGACATGGTAAAACCAATTCCTGCCAGCAGGCCAACCAGGCCGACACCGTTCCAGGTCACGCCCTCAGGCAGTTTGCAGAGGTTCAGTTTAACCAGCACCACGCTCGCCAGTATTACCCCCAGCGGCTTGCCGAGTACCAGAGCCAGGATGACGCCCATGAACACACCGTGGGGTAGCGGATCGTCCAGGTTGAACCCTTGCAGACTCACTCCAGCGTTGGCCAGGGCGAATAGCGGCATGACCCCGAAGGCTACCCATGGGTGTAAACCCGCCTGAATGCGCTGCACCGGCGGTAACATCTCGCGCTGAGCCTGTCTCAACTGCCTCAACGGTTTGGCGACCTGATGCGCACCTTCAGCTGATTGCGAAAGTCGGTCAATCAGTTCATTAAACGTGCGCCCGATGGTGTCCAGAGGCCGTTCCGATGTAGGTCTGGAGCTGACGGGGGTGATCAGGCCAAGCATGACGCCCGCGAGCGTCGGGTGCACACCGGTCTTGAGCAGGCCAAACCAGACAATTGCTCCCGGCAGAACGTACACAATGGCCTTGCCTATGCCCATCTGCTGAAAAATCAGCACTAGCGCCAACCCGCAGGCCGCGATCACCAACCCCATGTAGTCCAGGCTGGCGGTGTAGAAGATGGCAATGATCAAGATAGCGACGATGTCATCAATGATTGCCAAGGCCAGCAACAGGATGCGCACGCCACCGGGAATTGACTTGCCCAACAGCGCGAGCACACCCACTGCGAACGCGATATCAGTGGCGGTGGGCACGGCCCAACCGCTGGCGGCCTCGGTACCGTGATTGAGCAGGGTATAAATGATCGCCGGCATCAGCACTCCACCCAGTGCAGCGCCTAACGGTAGGGTGGCCAGTTTCAGGTTGGCGAGTGCGCCGTCCTTTATTTCCTGGCGAATCTCGGCACCCACCACCAGGAAGAAGATGGTCATCAGCCCGTCGTTCACCAGGAAGTGCAATGAGCGTGAGACCGTGAAGTCCCCCAACCCAATAGTGAGTGGGGTATTCCAGAAATGTTCGTAGGAATCGGCGGCAGGGCTATTGGCCCAGATCAGCGCCACAATCGCTGCCAGCAGCAGCACGATACCGCTGACCGCTTCGATGCGTGAAAACCGCTCCAGCACAGACAGGGCGCCCTCAGTCAAAACCTGTGGGCGGGGAATAGCAGGGTGTTTATCAGGCACGACAAGTCTCCATTGGCGGCCCGACCAATGCTCATCCTTTAACCTACCCTGTGCTGTATGCAGCAGCGCACCCAGTGCGATCATAAGAGTTAACCGACACTGAGTCACGTTGCTGGTTAAACATCTGTTAAATGAAGCGTCGCCGTCAGGGCCATCAAGTCGCCATGCCTCGGCGAAGTTGCGGGTGTTTATCGACCCTATGGGCGAGCGCCTTTTTCCTGCAGACACCGTCCCGTAAGACTGTGACGTTTTACCGACAGGAATCCGCGCGCCAACGCCACGATCTGTTGCACAATACCGCCCTGACTGTTTTCCTCAGGATTTTCAATGTCGACATCATTTCACTTGCGTGCCCTCAGCGTGGCGCTGGTGCTGGCGGGCGCCGCGGGCTGCTCGTCGCCCAAGACCGCTATTTATGAACATGAGAATTTCGACGACTCCGGTACGTTTTCACGTGATTATCCGGTCAGTGATGTCGCGGCTTGCGAAGCGGCCAGGCGTGCCTTGCTAAGCCAGGGCTATATCATCACCAGCAGCGATCCGAAGCTGGTGGTCGGTAACAAGAGTTTCCAGCAGACCGGCGAAACCCACCTGCAGATTAGTTTCAACGTGGTGTGCGCCGACGATGGCAGTGCGAATCATCACTCGACGATGTTTGCCAACGCCCTGCAGGATCGCTATGCACTGAAGAAGGTCAATAACTCCGCAAGCCTGGGTGTGGGTGTGTTGGGATCGGTGTCGATGCCGATTGGCTCCACCGATGACTCGATGGTCAAGGTGGCCAGTGAGACAGTGTCTGCGCCCAAGTTTTATGACCGTTATTTCGCGCTGGTGGATGTTTTTCTGCCACAGGAAGTGAAAGAGGCCGCGCATATTCCTGAAAAACCCAAGGCCGAGCTGGGCGTGCCGGAGCCCAAGGCGGCACCGGCTGAGCCGGCCCCGGCGGCTGATAAGCCCCAGGTGCCCGCGCCCCTGGCTCCGGTAACGTCGCCCGCCCCTGCGGCAGAGCCCGAGGCATCGCAACCGTTGGCCCCGCCACCGGAAGCCGCGCCGATTGCACCAGAGCAAGCCCCTGAGCCAGCGGCACCGGTTGAAACTGCGCCAACGTTGCCTGCGCCGACAGAGTCCATTGAGCCCCTACCGACACCTGCACAGTAGTCTGAGCTAGACCGCTACGGGATTCGATTTGTTGACATCGATCCCGTAGCGGCTTATGGCCTCGCTGCCGCGGCTGCGACTGATCAGACCGTCGTCGGCCAAGGCCTTCAGCGCGGCCAGCGCGATGAAATGCCGACCCTCCTTGAAGAACTCCCGTAAAGCTTCCCGCGTATCGGATTGATCGAACCCTTTGGCGCCCAGGGGCGAACGTGCGGATCTGGTAGGCGAAGATTTTCATGTGGTCGGTGGCGACCATCACCGCAGACTGCTAAATCGCCAGAACGCGGCTACGTTTAATATTCAGGTGCAGGAACGTTATGGCCCGTACATTTTTTCGTCATG
Organism: Pseudomonas sp. HY7a-MNA-CIBAN-0227; assembly: GCF_040310325.1. NCBI lineage: Bacteria > Pseudomonadati > Pseudomonadota > Gammaproteobacteria > Pseudomonadales > Pseudomonadaceae > Pseudomonas > Pseudomonas sp. HY7a-MNA-CIBAN-0227. Next base: position 12,112 of record NZ_JBEOPT010000014.1, read on the forward strand.
ACGGCACTTTAGGCTGGTTGTGAAGGTCATTAAGCAACCACCGCGTTGAACTCAACAAGGAGCTGACAATGGACGATTACCAGGAAGAATTGCTGGAGTACCAGGCCTTTGAACTGGACCCGTTGGACCCGACCGATGACGCCACAGAGCTGTAACCGTACGTCAGGCTGAATGCCGCTGACTGCGGCGAAATTCCCCTGGGGTCTGGCTGTTCCAACGCTTGAACGCCCGTTGAAAGGCTTCGGCTGAGGCAAAACCGAGCAAGTAGGCGATTTCGCCGAACGCCAGTTCCGTATCGCGAATATAGGTCATGGCCAGGTCGCGGCGGGTATCGTTGAGAATCGCCCGAAACTGCGTGCCTTCTTCGGCCAGTTTGCGGCGCAAGGTCCAGGTTGGCAGCTTCAAGCGTGCCGCCACTTCTTCCAGGTTGGGTTCCCGACCGCCATTGAGCATCGGCCCGAGTAAACGGGTGATGCGCTCGCGCAGGCTGCGGGTGCGGGTCAACTGCTCCAATTCCCTTTCACACAGCTGCAACAGCGTTTGCCAGGTACTGGGGCAATGCGCGGGGTTGCGCAGTGCCAGGGTGTGTTGGCTCAGGCGCAGTTGATTGGCCTCGGCACCAAACTGAATCGGACAGTCTCCCAGCACGCTGTAGCGCGGACTGTAGTCGGGCGCCGCGAATTCGATCTCGATACGTTCGGCCCGCACCGGTTCTGCGCTCAGGCTCGACAGCTGATGCAGCCAGCCGGCGATGATCGAGTCCACCACAAAGCGGTTGTAGGCGTTGTAGGGGCTGATGGAGTAGAAACGCAACCACGCGCCCTGGGCGTCTTCATGAAAGCTGGACTGGCCACGGTAATTGGTGCCATACAACGCTTCGAAGCGGGTCAGCGTGCGGGCGGCCTCGCGTACGGTGGGCGCCTGGGCGGCGGTGACACCGGCCAACCCTGCCTGGCTCAAGCGACTGAGCTGGCCCATGCGCAAACCCAGGCTCGGATCGCCGGTCAACTGAATGGCCGCGTGGCCCAGGCGCATGTAGCGGGGGATCGACAAGCGAGCACCGGCCTCGCCAAGGCGTGCCGGGTCCAGGCCGTATTGCAGCAGCAGTGGTTGCGGGTCCAGGCCATGGCTGAGGATGGCGTCGGCCAGTGTGTGGACAAAGCCCACCGATAAATCCCCGAGGCGCATTGGCGCAGGCTTCATGATTTACAGCCAGACGTTCAGCATGCGCGCACCACGCGCGTTGCTGTCGGCGAACACTTCGCCATTGCGGGTGAGAAAGCTCTGCCCGGCACTGCTCTGGTCCCAGAACTGCCCGCGCAGGAAAACACTCATGCCGGCCGTGGCTTGGCTGATGGGTTGTTGGCTGATCAGCGTCAGGCGGTGCCAGGCTTCGCCTTCACTGAGTTCTTCGGGTTTGAGGCTGACTTCCGGCGGCGTCGATACGCTCTTGAAGCCACGCCACGGTTTGTCCCACGTATCGCGGCCAATGACGAACGCCGGCACCACCACCAATTGCGCGCCTTGTTCATTGAGCTTGCGGTAGTTGTCCGGGTACCAACTGTCGCTGCCAATCAGGATGCCCAGGCGGCCGGCAGGCGTATCGATCACGCTGATGGCGTTTTCATCGCTGGGTTGGATAAAACCGCGCTCATCGAAGATCGGGTAGAGCTGGCGCTGGGGTTGGCCCAACGGAAAGCCATCACGGCCAAATACCAGGCTGGCGTTGTACAGCGCGCCATGGCCGACCTGCAATTGGCCCTGGCTGACACTGGGGTTGGGCAAGGCAATGGAGCCGGCCACCAGGGTGATGCCGAACTCTTTGGCCAGGCCGCCAAACAGAATCTGATAGTCGCGCGCCATGGTCGGCGCTTTCATGCGCAGGTAGGCGTCGTCCATACGGTTGGCGCCCTCGGCGCTGATCAGGGCGCGAAGGAACAGCAGCGGGTTGCTGGCCGACAGCCAGTTCATTGCCTCTTCAAGACTGGTGGCCTGGTACAGCTGGTCTTTTTCGCCACTGAGCATCAGCCAGGTGCCGACATGTTCGGGCAATACGACGATGGTTTTCTCGTTAATCAGGCCTTGGTCCTGGGCTTTGCGCAGGTAGGCAGACAGTTTCAGGTGCAGGCGTTCCAGGCTCTGGTAGTCGGCGGGAAACAGTTCTGGCTGGATGCCCAGCAGGTTGCCGCGATCGGCGGGGATACCTTCGTCGACTGCCAGGTTAATCCGCAGGTCCGACAGGTAATGCCCCACGGGGCGCTCCTGGGTCCAGACCAGATAGGCGGAAACGGCGGCGACGAAGGCCATGGTGAGGGTTAAGGCAAGCAGTTTACGCATGGGGAAAATGACAACGGACGGTGTGCATGATCTTGCATGTTCCCTTAAAACTGTATCGCAGGTACGAAAAACAATGGTTGGGCGCAAAATTTCAGATCGATATGAAATCATATTTTTGCGGCGAGGTGAATGTCGGCCTCATTCAATACGGAGGATGCGTTGTGTCAAATGTGATCTGCGCTTGCACCCAAACCCATCGAAGTGAAGTTTGGGGCAAGCGCACACTCACATGAGATCTTCGTTATTTTGAGCCTTGTGCTCGCTTGACTGACTGGGATTGTTTACCAGCTGATCCGAACCCCCGCGTTACCACTGACACCCTCCAGTTCGTTGGTATCCAGATTAGTGTTGTAGTCCGCCGCCAGGTACATGCTCACTGTCGAGGACAAACGGGCGACCACGCCCACGCCCAGATCGGCGGAGGAGGACTTGTGATCGCTCTTGATCCGGTCGACGTCATCGTAGGTCACCGTATCGCTGCCACCGAAGGTGCGCCAGGCGTTGGCTCGCAGATAAGGTTCGATCGGCGTGTTCTGCACCAGGTAACGGCCTTTCAGGCGCGCGCCGACGCGCCCGGTCCAGTAATCCTGGGAGTCGAATGAGACCTTGGAAATACCGTCATTCTGGCTGTCCATATTAATCTGCTGGTTGATCACCTGGACCTGCGGTTCCACTACCCAGTGCTCCGACACGGTAATCGGATACCCGGCTTCTGCCGACAGCGCCAGTGCGTGGCCCTTGCTGTCCGTCTTCACGCCACGGTCGGACTTGTTGTCGCCATCCAGGCGGGTACCCATGGCCACCAGGTCCACGTACCAGCCTTTGGGATCGGTTAGGGTCCAGTAGGCACCGAAGTTGTCCCCGTCAAGTTTGACCCGACCGGAGCGGCGGTCCTGGAAGCCCAAGGCAAAGCCTTTGACGTCGCCCTGTAAACGGCTTTGACCCACGAACAAACCGAAGCGCTGGGTCTGCCCGCCACTGGTTTCAGAGGCGTAGAGATCGTGACCCACCTGATAGCCTTTGACAGAACCGTCGAAACTCGGCGAAACGGTGCCTGACCAGCTCTTGTTGAAGTCACTGCCATACGCACGACCCCAACCGGCCGGGACGGCTCCGGTTTCGCTCAGCAGGCTTTGTTCGCCCTGGCGGTCATGGAACGTACCCAGCGCTTGCAAGGTCATCAACTGTGCGGCCGGCACCACCACCGAATACACGGGCACTTCCAGGCGGTACAGGGGAATTGGATCGGCGCCCGCGATCGCTGTCGGCAGTAGTGGGGTGGTGACGGCAGGCTCAGGCGAGGCTCCGGCCGGCACTTGCGTAGGTGGTGGAGCAGGGGGCTCAACTGGCGCGACAGGTTGTGAGGTCGGCGGCTCCACCGGCGGCTCATCGGGCGCGACCACGGGCGGTGTCGGTGGAATCGGTGGTATCGGCACCACGACTGGCGGCACCGGTGGGGGCGTCGGTACCACGGGCGGTTGCACCGCCACTGCCGAGGAGCGCAGGTACCAGTTGTTTTCCGAACCCGCCGTGACCCCGCCCTTGAACAGATAGTATTCATAGGCCCCGGCAGACACCGAGCCTTTCAGGGCAAAGGCATCGGTAGTGCTGACCGCGCCGTTGAGCGCCTGCACCACCTCGATCCCATTGTTTTGCGTGAGGCCACCGAGGCCACCGAGGTTGGTTACCGCCAACTGGGTGTTGCCGCTGATGGTGCCGTCCGAGACCACCAGTTTGTCAGTGGCGGAGCTGTCGTCTCCCAGCACCGTTTGCAGCCATAACTGTCCATTGTTGCCAACATAGTTGCCGTACACCGTTAGCGAGTCGGTGGCGCTGTTGCTGGCGGTGGTCATGTCGATGGTGCCGGCGTTGTTGAGGATGGCCAACTGGCCGGCGGTATAGGGGCGGATGCTGCCTTGGGTCACGGCCAGCACACTGCTGCTGTCGATGGAAAAGGTTCCAGTATTGCTGGCGCTGTCACCGAGGAAAAAATCCCCCGCCAGGTCGAAGCGCGAATTGTTGTTGAGGTTGACGGTCTCCCAGCCGATGTAACGCGATGCTGTGCTGGAGGTGGTGTTATCGAAGGTCAGTTGATCATTGCCCAGGCCACCGTCGATGGACGGCGTGGCACTTAACAGGCTTTCAGTCAGGCCGCTGAGCAGCGCGGTATCGTTACCGTCACCCATCAGCACGGCTGATTTGATCTGGCCGCCATTGATCCAGTTGAGTGTGTCGTTGCCGACGCTGGCGCGGATTTCGCCGTTAATGATCCCGCCGTTGATTGTGATGCTGTCATTGCCACCGCTGACGCTGATATTGCCGCCGATAGTGCCACCGGAAACGATAATCCGGTCGGTGCCAAAACCGGTCACCAGGTTGCCGAGAATCGAGCCACCGGACATGTCGTAGATATTGTTATCCAGCTTCATGTCGACCCGGCCAATGGTGCCGCTGGTCTGCTGCGCCACGTCGCCGTCTTCAAAGGCGCCGACGATGGTACCCCCGGTCATCAGGAAGGTGTCGCGGCCGTCTCCTTGGGCCAGGGACTGGATTTGTCCGCCGCTCATTACAAAGTCATCGATACCATTGCCTTGGGAAACAGCCCCGGTGACCGCACCGGCACTGATTTGGAAGCGATCGGCACCGTCACCCTGGGTGATTGTCCCCACAATGCGGCCAGAGTTTATATCGACGAAGTCACCCCCCGGACCGAAGGTGATGTTGCCGTTGATGGTGCCGGTGCCGCCGGCGGGGAGTGTCAGGGTGTTGTTGCCCACCAAGTCGGTAAGGCCGGTAGCGCTGGTGCCGCTGTCGCACAGATAAGAATCAACCCCGGGGCCTGGGGTAAGTACACAGGCGGCCTGGGCTTGCTGCAAGGCGAGACTCATCAGGGAAAGTACGCTAACGCCGAGTAGAGCAGGCTTGGTAAATAACCGTTCCGTGTGCATAAGGCCGTCCTGCTCTAGTTATAAAACTGTACTGGGTTTAGTACATGTCGTTCAGGTTGGCAATTAATGGCGCGCGCTCGCTTGGTTCAAGGGTGAGTGAACAGAATTTAGATCCTGGTGAATACTCATGGAGGGTTTGGCACCCGGGTAGGGCCGATAGGCACACTTGCCAAGAGGCGCTGCGCATTTGGATCAATAAGTTGTCAGTTTCAGTCATTGAGCGACAGCGGGTGGACTCTTAGTCTGTGGGGCATAAACCGATGGGGTGCCGTTTGAGCGTCCCACGTCCCGTGATGATCCGTTGTGGAGCTGTACCATGACCGCTGCTGCCTACCCGCACCTGCTGGCCCCGTTGGACCTGGGTTTTACCACCTTGCGCAACCGCACACTGATGGGCTCGATGCACACTGGTCTTGAAGAAAAACCCGGTGGTTTCGAGCGCATGGCGGCCTATTTTGCCGAGCGCGCCCGTGGCGGCGTTGGCCTGATGGTCACTGGCGGCATTGGCCCTAACGATGAAGGCGGGGTGTATTCCGGTGCGGCCAAGCTGACCACTGAGGAAGAGGCGCAAAAACACAAGATCGTCACGCATGCCGTGCACGAGGCGGGTGGCAAGATCTGCATGCAGATTCTCCATGCCGGCCGTTATGCCTACAGCCCCAGGCAGGTGGCGCCAAGCGCGATCCAGGCGCCGATCAACCCGTTCAAGCCTAAAGAGCTGGACGAAGAGGGCATCGAAAAGCAGATCAGCGATTTCGTCACCTGCTCGGTACTGGCCCAGGTCGCCGAGTATGACGGTGTGGAAATCATGGGTTCTGAAGGCTACTTCATTAACCAGTTTCTCGCTGCCCACACCAACCATCGCACCGACCGTTGGGGCGGTGCCTACGAAAACCGCATGCGCTTGCCGGTGGAGATCGTCCGTCGGGTGCGCGAAGCCGTGGGGCCCAATTTCATTATCATTTTCCGCCTGTCGATGCTCGATCTGGTGGAAGGCGGCAGCACCTGGGAAGAAATCGTGCAATTGGCCAAGGCCATCGAGCAGGCTGGCGCGACGCTTATCAACACCGGCATTGGCTGGCATGAAGCGCGCATCCCGACCATCGCCACCAAAGTCCCCCGTGGCGCCTTCAGTAAAGTGACTGCCAAGCTGCGCGGTTCGGTGAAGATCCCGCTGATTACTACCAACCGTATCAACACCCCGCAAATCGCCGAGCAGATCCTGGCCGAAGGCGATGCTGACATGGTCTCCATGGCCCGGCCGTTCCTGGCGGATGCGGACTTCGTCAATAAGGCCGCTGAAGGCCGCGCTGACGAGATCAATACGTGCATTGGCTGCAACCAGGCCTGCCTGGACCACACCTTCAGCGGAAAACTGACCACCTGCCTGGTCAACCCGCGGGCGTGCCATGAGACCGAACTCAACTATCTGCCCGTCAAGCAGATCAAGAAAATCGCCGTGGTCGGCGCCGGGCCTGCGGGTTTGGCTGCAGCCACCGTGGCGGCCGAACGCGGCCATCAAGTGACGCTGTTCGATTCCGCCAGCGAGATCGGCGGCCAGTTCAATATCGCCAAACGCGTCCCGGGCAAGGAAGAGTTTGTTGAAACCCTGCGCTACTTCAAGCGCAAGTTGCAGACGACCCATGTCGAGTTGTGCCTCAACACCCGCGTGGATGTGGAGCATCTGGTGGCTGGCGGTTATGACGAAATCATCCTGGCCACCGGTATTGCGCCGCGTACCCCGGAGATTGCGGGTGTCGAGAACGCCAAGGTGCTCAGCTACCTGGACGTGATCCTGGAACGCAAGCCGGTGGGCAAGCGTGTGGCGGTAATCGGGGCCGGTGGCATCGGTTTTGACGTGTCGGAATTCCTCGTGCACCAAGGCGTGTCCACCAGCCTGGATCGTGAGGCGTTCTGGAAAGAGTGGGGCATTGATACTCACCTTGAGGCGCGGGGCGGCGTGGCCGGAATCAAGGCTGAGCCTCATGCACCGGCGCGCCAGGTGTTCCTGCTGCAGCGCAAGGCTTCCAAGGTCGGTGACGGCCTGGGCAAGACCACTGGCTGGATTCACCGCGCCGGCCTGAAGAACAAGCAGGTGCAGATGCTCAACAGCGTCGAGTACTTGAAGATCGATGATGAAGGTTTGCACATCCGCATCGGTGCCGACGGCGAGCCCCAGGTGTTGGCGGTGGACAACATTGTCATCTGTGCAGGCCAAGACCCGCTGCGCGAACTGCAGGACGGTCTGGTCGCTGCCGGGCAGAATGTGCATCTGATCGGTGGTGCCGATGTTGCCGCCGAGCTGGATGCCAAGCGCGCCATCAACCAGGGCTCGCGCCTCGCCGCCGAGTTGTAAGTGCGTTGAAGGGGTGGTGTTAGAATACCGCCCCTTTTTTCATGCAGACTCGCTGCCATGGGTCCCTTCGACTGGCTCCCTCACGCCCCGCTTGAACCGTTGCATCTGGACTGGCTGGCACGCGCTGGCATCGAGGTTGCGGTGCTGCGCCTGGATCGTATCGACCCGCTGATCAGCGGTAACAAGTGGTTCAAGCTGACCGAGCATTTGGCTCAAGCTCAGCAAGCCGGCGCTAGCGGTATCATCAGCCTGGGCGGTGCTTACTCCAACCACCTGCACGCGTTGGCGGCAGCCGGCAAACGCTTCGGCTTTGCCACCGTCGGGCTATTGCGTGGTCATCCTCAAGAAACCCCCACCGTACTCGACCTCAAGGCCTTCGGCATGCAGCTGCATTGGCTGGGCTATGGCGGATATCGGGCGCGCCATGAGCCTGATTTCTGGCTGTCGTGGAGGGAGCAGTATCCGCATTTGCACCCGGTGCCTGAGGGTGGCGGAGGATTGTCGGGGGCCATGGGCTGCAGGCAGTTGGTGTTCCAGGCACAGGCACAGTTGTGCGGTTTGGGTTGGGCGGACTATCACGGTTGGTGGCTAGCCGCCGGGACCGGTACCACGTTGGCCGGGCTGGTGCTGGCCGAGGCGGGTGCGCATCCGGTGTATGGCGCGCTGGCGGTGCCACAGGATCACGGTGTGGAGCGCCAGGTGCGCGAGATTGTGCAAGGAGGGTTCGAACTGCTTGATGCCAGCCGAGGCGGATTTGCCCAGGTTGATCCCGTGCTGCTGGCGTTTATCGACGCCACGGAACAGGCCAGCGGTTTGCCCCTTGAGCCTCTTTACACCGCCAAGGCGCTGCTGGCGTTGAAGGAGCAAGTCGAGGCGGGCCGGTTTGCCGTAGGCACACGCCTGATCTTCATCCACACCGGCGGTTTACAGGGCCGCCGGGGTTTTGCGTAAGGTCAGCGTTTAGGCATCATCCGCATCATGGTGTTGTCACGCATAAAGTAATGGTGATAAAGCCCCGCTATGGCATGCAGGCCGATCAGCCAATAGCCGATGGTGCCACCCAGCACGTGCCAGCCTTCGATCTGCTTGGCCAGGTCCTTGTTCTCGCCAATCAGCGGCGGTAACTCAATCCCGTAAAACAGCACCGAGTGTCCCTCGGCGCTAACGATCAACCAGCCAAAAATCGGCATGCCGATCATGAATACATAGAGTGCCACGTGCATCAGGGTGGCAAGCAAGGCCTGCCATTGCGGCGGCGCCGGCACGATCTTCGGTGCTACTCCCAGGGTGCGCGCGAACAGTCGCAGCCAGACCAGTACGAATACCGTCAGGCCGAACATGAAGTGCAGCTCCTTGATTAACGTACGGCCACCACTGCCCTTGGGGAATATCCCGCGAAATTCAATGGCGGCGTAGACCACTACCAGCAGCACCAGCATCAGCCAGTGCAGGGCAATCGACATCGTACTGTAACGCGAATCAGTGTTTTTCCAGGGCATTGCTTTGTTCCTCACTCATCAGGGCAAACCTCCGTTCTTTAACGACGAAGTCCTTTCAATGTAAGCCTTTTTTCCAGGTTTGCCCGTGGCAACTGCGTGAGGTCGCAATATGTTGATCTTTATCAGTTGCTCTGCGGCATCTCACCTCGTGCCAGACGACTATTGATATCGGCAATGACCGCAGGCAGGTCGCTGATAGTGTCGATCATATAGTGAGGACGTGAGCTTTCGAACTGGCCCTGGATACGGCTGCGTTCGCTGGCCAGTGTTTCGCCGTCCAATGCGCGAAATTGTTCGTAGGTAAGGCCCAGCGCGTTGCCCGAGCAGGTCAGCGCCACGGTCCACATCCCGGCACGACGGCCTTCCAGAATGCCCGGCACGGTATCGTCGATCTTCACGCAGGCAGCGACATCATCTATCCCCAGCGCGATCACGTTAGCCAACGCCTGGGCCGGCCACGGGCGGCCGTTGGGCACTTCGTCGGTGGCGACCACATGGTCGGCGACATAGCCGTTACGGGCGGCCAGTTCCACCACCTTATCCATGACCTGCTTGGGGTAGCCGGAGCAGGAGCCGATCTTGATACCTTGCTGACGCAACTGCGCGATGGTCTCCAGGGCGCCGGGAATCAAGGCGGAGTGTTCGGCGATCTTTTCGATCTGCAACGGCATGAAGCGTTGGTAGATGGCGGTCACGTCGTCATCGGTCGGCGTACGGCCAAATGCTTTGAAGTACCGTTCGGCCACTTGCGGCTGGTCGCACAGGGTGCGGATGTGGTCCCACTTGCCCATGCCCATCGGGCCGCGCGCTTCTTCGATGGAGACCTGGACGTCGAATTCGGCGAAGGCTTCGACAAAGATCTGGGTTGGGGCGAAGGAGCCGAAGTCGACCACGGTGCCGGCCCAGTCGAGGATGGCGGCTTGGAGTTTGCTTGGGTTTTGGTAGTTCATGGTTCAAATCCTGTGGTTCAAAATAAGGGGGGTAATCAGATTTACAGCACTTCCATCTCTTGCAGTACCTGGGCAATCGCTGCCACGGCAGCCTGCATCTCGGTCTGGTTGACATGGCCGATGCAGCCGACGCGAAAGGTTTCCACTTGGGTCAATTTGCCGGGGTAGAGGATGAATCCCTTGGCCTTGACCCGTTCGTAGAAGTCCTTGAACTGGTAGCGCGGGTCGTTTGGCGCGTGGAAGGTGACGATGATCGGCGCCTGGATCGCGGTGGGTAGAAAGCTGCGCACACCGAGCTTGGCCATCCCCTCCAGCAGTGTCTGGCAGTTGTTGGCATAGCGCTGATGGCGAGCCGGCAAGCCGCCTTCTTCGTTGTATTGCAGCAACGCTTCGTGCAGTGCGGCGACGACGTGGGTTGGCGGGGTGAAGCGCCATTGGCCGGTCTTGGCCATATAACTGTGTTGATCAAACAGATCCATGGCCAGGGAGTGGCTGTTGCCCTGGGAGGCGGTCAGTGCCTGTTTTTCGGCGAAGACAAAACCCATCCCCGGCACACCTTCCAGGCATTTGCCGGAGGCGGCGATCAGCGCATCAAAAGGCACTTGGCGGGCATCGATGGGCAGCGCGCCAAAGGAACTCATGGCGTCGATGATCAGGCGCCTGCCGTGGCGGGCGATGACCTGGGCGATTTCCGGTAGCGGGTTGAGGATGCCGGTGCTGGTTTCACAATGGATCAATGCGACGTGGGTGATACCGCTGTCAGCCTGCAGCAGGCGGTCGACGTCGGCGGCGGTGGTGGGTTCATCTTCGGCGGTTTCAAAGGTGCTGAACGAGCGGCCCAACACTTTGCAAATCTTCGCCAGGCGCTTGCCATAGGCGCCATTGATTAGCACCAGCACCTTGCCGTCCCGTGGGACCAGGGTGCCGATGGCCGCTTCTACCGCGAAAGTGCCGCTGCCCTGCAACGGCACGCAGTGATGGCTGTCGCTGCCGTTGACGATACTCAGCAGCTGCTTGCAGAGGCTGGCGGTCAGTTGATTGAAACTGTTATCCCATGAACCCCAGTCCACCATCATTGCCTGGCGGGTACGGGCGGAGGTGGTCAAGGGCCCGGGGGTGAGCAGGATCGGCGCGGCAGTACTCATTCTGATGTCCTCGCAAAGCGTTGGGGTGAAGCTACGGGACATAAGTTGCAGTTTGCCTTGTCATCAATCAAATTGTTTGTTGTTATGCCAGCCATCAGTGAGGCCGATAACTATGAATTTATTTCAACTGCGTGCATTTGATGCCGTCGCCCGTGACGGTAGTTTTACCCGTGCCGCTGCGCGGTTGTTTATCAGCCAGCCGGCGGTCACCGGGCATATCAAGGCGCTGGAGGAGCACTACCAGATCACCCTGTTGCGGCGCACTGCCCGGCGGGTGGAATTGACCGAGGAGGGCACCAAGCTCGCCGCGATCACTCGGGCCATCTTTGGCCTGGTGGACGAGGCGCAAGCGATGCTGGAGGCCAACCGGCAACTGCTCACCGGGCGCCTGGAAGTGGCGGCGGACGGGCCGCACATGGTCATGCCGATGCTGGCGAAGTTGCGCGCCCGTTATCCGGGGATCACCGTCAACCTGCGCCTGGGCAACGCTCAGGAAACCCTCGCCGCACTGCTGTCCGAACACGCTGACGTGGCGGTGTTGACCGAGGTCGAGCCGCGCAAGGGCCTGCACCTGCAACCCTTGAGTGAGTCACGGATCTGCGCGCTGGTGCCGGCAGGGCATCCCTGGTTGGCGGACCCGGCAGGGATTCGCCTTGAGCAACTGGACCAGGTGATCATGGTGTTGCGCGAGCCCAGTTCCATCACCCGCCGCACCTTCGACGATGCCTGCTCCCAGGCAGGGGTCCAGCCCAAGGTGCTGCTGGAACTGGACAGCCGCGAAGCGGTGACGGAAGCCGTGGCCGCTGAGTTGGGGGTGGGGGTGGTGTCATCGGTGGAGGTCAGCCGCGACCCACGGGTTCGAGCGATTCCCATCAGCGGCGACGGGCTGGTGAACCAGCACATGATCGGTTGCATGGAGCGGCGCCGGGAGTTGCGCTTGATTCAGGCGTTTTTTGAGTTGGCGCCGGGCTGATCCTCCAGCAGGCTTTCCCTGACAATCTCCAGGAATGTCGCCACCACTCCAAACCATTGCGCACCCGACCTCCTGCGTCAGCGGCCGGTTTTTTGGTGGATCAGAGTGTTTTTGCGCTATAAACTCTGGCCCCAAAGCGCCGGCCAGTAGACGTCTCGGCGCGATGGACAAAAGAGAGCGAGTCATGGGCGCACAGTGGAAGGTTAAACACAAAGAAGCGGCATCCAATGCCAAGGGCAAGATTTTCGGCAAACTGGTGAAAGAGATCACTATTGCCGCCCGCAACGGTGCCGATATCTCGACCAACGCGCACCTGCGTCTGGTGGTGGAACAGGCCAAAAAGGCCTCGATGCCCAAGGAAACACTGGACCGGGCTATCAAGAAAGGCGCCGGCCTGCTGGGTGAGACCGTGCACTACCATCGCGTGACCTACGAAGGTTTTGCCCCGCATCAGGTGCCATTGATCGTTGAGTGCGTGACCGACAACATCAACCGTACCGTGGCGGAAATTCGCGTGGCGTTTCGCAAGGGTCAACTGGGCGCTTCCGGCTCCGTGGCCTGGGACTTCAACCATGTCGGCATGATCGAAGCCACGCCAGACACCCCGGACGCCGATCCGGAAATGGCCGCCATTGAAGCCGGCGCCCAGGATTTTGAAGAAGGCGAAGAGGGCGCAACCCTGTTCATCACCGAGCCTACTGACCTCGACTCCGTACAGAAAGCCTTGCCTGAACAGGGTTTCACCGTGCTGTCCGCCAAGCTGGGATATCAGCCGAAAAACCCGGTCAGCGGTTTGAGCGAGGAGCAAATGGCTGAAGTCGAAGCCTTCCTCGAAGGCCTGGACAACCATGACGACGTGCAGGACATGTTTGTCGGGTTGGCGGGCTAACCCTTTAACTGATCATTCCCACCCAGTGTGGGAATGATCATACGGTCACGCTAACAGCGTCTCGATCTCGGCGAATCCCGGCCTTGCCAGCACATCCGGCTGACAGCAACGCTCCTGCAATACCTCCAGTGCCCGGCGATTCTCATCGCTCAACCCGGTCTCAATCCGCTCCAGCAACTCCCCCAGCAACACCCCGAATGCCCGCACTTCAATGCGCTGCAAGGCCTGTGTTTCGAGGCTGTCAGCCGTGGCATGGAACGAGGCGGCACCAAAGTCCCCCAGCAAACAATCACCGGCTTCGTTCCACAAAATATTGTGGCCGTAGAGATCGCCGTGGGTGATGCCCTGGCGATGCAGATGTGCCGCCACCGAGGCGATGCCGCTCACCATGCGCAGGGCCACCTCGGCGCGCAAGCGCGTGCCGGGTTCATAGACGTCACGGGTACACGAGGCCAGGCTCGGCAAGCCCGCGAGGTTGCGGTAGCTCGGCTCGATCAGTGGCATCACCAACGCCGCCTGGCCTTCGGGATGGCCAATGACGCGGCCTTCAACCTTGATCAAATTGGCATGTTGGCCGGCAGCAATGCTGGCCTGCATCTCGTGCAAGGGAGAACCGTCGCTGGTGATGCTGCCTTTGTAGAGCTTGACCGCGACGGCCCTGGCCGGGCCCGTCGTTGGGGTCCAGGTCGCCTGGCGAATGATCCCGGAAGCGCCTTCGCCGAGCACCTGGGCCAGGTCGAGCTGCGACCAGGGAATATTGGGTGTCGTGTCGTTGCTGGCCACCTCAACGGCCATTTCCACCGGGTTGCCGGCATAGGCCAGCCAGGTCAGGCTGGGCAGCGCCAGCAGCCAGTCCGGCAGGTAGGTCAAGCGGTTGGAGGCGATGCGCAGCAACTCAAGGTTTTTGCAGTGGGCCAGGCTCTCGGGTAACTGTTCAAGGTGGTTGCCGGCCAGCATCAGTTTTTGCAGCAGCGGTCTTTCGCCCAACTCGGCCGGCAACCGGCTGATGCGGTTGTCGGTGAGGATCAGCCAACGCAGCAATGGCGGCAGGGCGGCGGCCGGGACGTTTTCTATCTGGTTGGCCTTGAAACCGACCATGCTCAACCGGGTGCATTGGCCCAGGCATTCGGGCAGTTCGGTGAAGGCATTGTCGGAGCAGAACAGCACGCGCAAGTGGTGCAGGCGGTGCAGGTCGTCCGGCAGGCCGTGCAGGGCGTTGCCGCTCAGGTTGAGAATTTCCAAGGAGTCCGCCAGGTCGAAGATTTCCCGGGGGAATTCTGTCAGCCCGCAAGATAGGTCCAGACGCTTGATGCCAGCCAATTGGCCGGCCTTGAGTTGGGCAAGGGTATCCATGAACAGCGTGGTCACTCGGCAATAGGAAGGGCGTAACGGGTGGTGATGATAGCGGTTTGACGAGCACAGAGGCGCGATCTGTACCGCAAGGACCGATATTGACATGTGGTGTTGGGCGTGGGGTTCTAGAACCTTATGGTCTGCTTGAGCATCTGGGTGGTCGGTTCATCCGTCGGGCTGACCATCGCATAGTTGTAGCCGGCGCCCGACCAGTACTCGGCCTGCAACCCGTCGGCACTGCGACTGCCCCGTGGCAGCAGGTTGTTTCCCGGCCCTGGTGGCCGGATGTAGAAGCTGATGCGCCGGCCTTTGGGGTCTTCGTACAGCACCATGGCCGCCGCGCCCTGCTCGGTGGTGAGCAAGCGCCCGCTGACCGCCTTGAAACCCGCCTGGGTCAGGTCCGGCAGGCGGTGGGCCTGGGTGAAGTAGCGGTCGAGCCAGGTTTGTATGTCGCCGTTGTCTTGCACTTTGTAGTCGGCGGGCATGATCTGGTTCTGGGCAAACAGGCGATAGGCCTGCATGGCATCGGTCATCGGTGGCACCGCGCTGGTCATGGTTGCTTGCCGTGCCTGCCAGCCGCCCAGGCCGCCGACGCTGACGGCTATCAATAGCACGGCGGCGGTGGCGAGGTGACGGCGAGACTGGCGCTTGATCCGTTGGCGAATCATGGCCGGGTCCAGGTCAGGATTGGCGGGTTGTTGTTGCAGCGCGCCACTCAGGGCTGCGCGCAGGTGTTGTGCATCCTGTTGCCAGGCGTGGACCTGGGCCGCGACCTCGGGGTGGGCCGCCAGCCAGATATCGAGTAGGCGACGATCAGCCTCCAAAAGCTGGTGATCGACGTAGGCATGCAAATCGCGTTCGCTGGGAGGCAGGCTGATCATTTGAGTATCCGCAGGGAAGGGCTGGTGATTTCGCCGTCGCTGACCTGACGTAAGGCCTGGCGCGCACGGGACAGGCGAGACATCACGGTGCCGACGGGCACATCGAGGATGTCGGCGACTTCCTTATAGCTCAAGCCCTCTACCGAGACCCACAGCAGCAGGGCGCGTTGTTCGGTGTTCAGTTGGTCGAAGGCTTGCAGGGTCGATTGCGCAATCACGGTGCGCTCGACCGAGGGCTGGGCGTCATCGCGGCCGGTAAAAAACTCAAGCATCCGCGCATAGCGCCGGAAACGCCGGTGAGCATCGAGAAACTGCCGGTAAAGGATCGAGAACAGCCATGCGCGCAAATCGCCTTCGGGGCGCTTGTCGGCCCAACGGATGATCGCGCGCTCAAGGCTCGCCTGCACCAGGTCGTCGGCGCTGCTGGAGTTGCGCGTCAGGGACACGGCAAAACGCCGAAGCCTTGGAATGAGTTCACGTAACTGTTCGTCGAGTTCGTGCATGGGGTTCTGGCTAGTCACTACGCTGGGACTAGGAAGACGCCCAGTGTTGAAGGTTATTCCAGGCCTTGAAAAATAAACAGCCAGCCCGGGAATAGAGTTTGCCGGGGTTCGTCCTATTGCACCGACCTTCTGTTTTCACACCTGTAGCCACTGGCCCTGGAGTTCTTTCATGGTAGATCACTCATCACCGCGACACCCTCCGTTAAGCACTGCGAGCCTGATAGTGCGGTTGGCCAGCATCGGCGTAGTGGTAGCGGTTGTGGCGGGGGCTTTTGCCTACGTCAACGGCAGCCTCGACCCACAACGATTGCGCCCCAAAACCCTGGTCAACGCCTTGGAAACCAACAACGGTGTGCATCCGGGTTACCGCCGAAACCACTCCAAAGGTGTATGCGTGGCGGGTTATTTCGAGAGTGATCCTTCGGTGCGCCAGTATTCCAGTGCCCAAGTGTTCAGCGAGGCGCGTACGCCGGTGATTGGCCGCTTTGCCTTGCCCAGCGGCAACCCCTATGCGCCGGACAGCAGCGTACCGATCCGCAGTTTTGCCCTGCAATTCAGCTTGGCCAACGGCCAGCAATGGCGCACTGGGATGAACAGCATGCCGGTGTTCCCGGTGGGTACGCCCGAGGCGTTCTACCAGATGCTCAAGGCGGGCGCGCCGGACCCTGCCACCGGCAAGCCGAACCCGGCCAATATGCCGGCATTCTTTGCTTCTCATCCGCAGACGGCGCCGTTTCTGGCGTGGGTAAAAACCGCTAAACCGTCCGCCAGCTATGCCACAGAGACTTATAACGGCATCAATGCGTTTTACCTGGTGAATGCCAGTGGCCAACGTCAGGCCGTTCGCTGGGGCGTGGTGCCTGTGAGTGAGGATGCGCCAGGTGCTGCAGCGCCAGAAGGCGCGGACTTCCTGGAAAAAGACCTGGCACAGCGCCTGGTAGCCGGCCCCCTGCATTGGCAGTTGAATATCACCCTGGCCAATCCCGGCGACCCCACTGATGACGCCAGCAAGGCCTGGTCGGGTGAGCACAAGGTGTTGAACGCCGGGACTCTGGTACTGCAAAGCAGTCAGCCGCAAATCGACGGTGATTGCCGCGATATCAACTTTGATCCGTTGATCCTGCCCAGTGGTATCGAAGCCTCCAATGACCCGCTGCTGGCCGCTCGTTCGGCGGCGTATGCCAGTTCCTACCTGCGCCGTACCAGTGAAGTCAGTCAGTTGCACAGTGCCCCTCAGGAGTCGAAGCCATGAATGTCCAACCCCGGTTTTTCGCACCCTTGGCGCGGCTGCTGCATTGGCTGATGGCCTTGATGGTCATCGCCATGCTGTTTATCGGCGCGGGCATGGCGGCCTCGGTCTCGCAACGGCACGAGTGGCTGCTGCATCTGCACAAGCCTTTGGGGATCGCCATCCTGGCGCTGGTGATCGTGCGCCTGGTGGTGCGCTTTTCCACTCGCCAGCCGTCGTTGCCCACCGACTTGCCGTTATGGCAGGTGCTGGCGGCCAAGGCGTCCCATGTCGTGCTTTATGCGTTGATGCTGATCTTGCCGTTGCTGGGCTGGGGGATGATTTCGGCGGCGGGTGATCCGGTGATGCTCAGCAGTTCCGTGCAGTTGCCTGCACTGGTCTCGGCCAATGCCCAGCTATTTGCGGTGTTGCGTAAGGCTCATGGGTTTCTCGCCTACTTGCTGTTCCTGACGGTGCTGATGCATCTGGCGGCGGCGCTGTTTCATGGGCTGATCCGCCGTGATGGCGTACTGCAAAGCATGACCGGGACCAAGGACTGATGGTTAACCCTGTGACGGTTGTGCTTGTGCAGCCGTTGCAGGGCTCAGCGTAACCCGCCAGTAGATCAGCGCCAGCAGGTTGATGCCGGCGCCGAGGGCGCAGACTCCAATCCATCCCGCCCAGGCATACACCATGGTTGCACCCACTGATCCCAGCGCGCTGCCCACCGAATAGAACAGCATGTAGCCGGCCGCCAACCGGCTCTGGGCTTCGGGGCGCACGCTGTAGATCAGGCTTTGGCTGGTGACGTGCACTGCTTGCAGGCCCAGGTCGAAGGTAATCACGCCGAGCAACAGCGCCCACAGGGAGGATTGGGTAAAGGCAATCGCCAGCCAGGACACCAGCATCAACACCAGGGCAACGCCGCTGGTCCATTGGGCCAGGCCCCGGTCGGCCAGATGCCCGGCGCGGGCTGCACCAAGGGCACCAGCTGCACCGGCCAGTCCGAACAGGCCGATTTGCGTGTGGGACAACGACAGCGGCGGGGCTCTCAAGGGCAACACCAGTGGCGTCCACAGCACGGTGCCGGCGGCGAAAATCAGCAGCGCCAATACCGCCCGGTCCCGCAGTACCTTTTCTTTCCGGAACAGGGTGAAGACCGAGCGGATCAACTGACCATAGGATTCGCTGGCCCTTGGCTGTTCGGCTGTGGGCAAGATCCGCCAAAGCATCAGTGCCATCAGCAAGGTCAATCCCGCCGACAACACGTACACCGAGCGCCAACCGGCCAGGTCAGCCATGGTTCCCGACACCGTGCGCGCCAGCAGCAGGCCGACCACGATGCCACTGGTGACCAGTCCCACTACATGCCCGCGTTGCTCGGGCCGTGCCAGGTTTGCGGCATAGGCCACCAGCACCTGGGTCACTACCGCCAGCAACCCGGTGAGGACCATGCCGGCCAGCAGCCAAAAGCGGTTGGAGGACAGTGCCACCAGCAGGACCGCGAAAGTCGACAACAGCAACTGGCCGACGATCAAGCGCCGCCGGTTCAACAAGTCGCCTAGAGGTACCAGCAGCAACAGGCCGACGCCATAACCGATCTGTGTCAGGGTGATGACGATACCGACCGTGGCGTGGTCCATGGCGAAGCTGTCGGCCATGGCATCCAGCAAGGGTTGGGCGTAATAGACGTTCGCCACCGACAGGCCGCAGGCGATGGCGAACAGCAAGACTACGGCGCCGCTCAAGGGGGATTGAGACATCGTGACTTCCCTACTCTGGTTTCGAATTAAAACCAGTTGTACGGTAGGTATTCTAGTTTTATATTGCAACTACATTTTTCCGAAGGCAGGTATCTTCCCGTGGTCAAGCTCACCCGCTTTGAAAGCGCCGAATGCCCGGTGGCTCGTTCCCTCGATGCCATTGGCGATGGTTGGGCGCTGTTGATCATTCGTGATGCCTTCGACGGCATCCGGCGCTTTGGCGAGTTCCAGCGCAGCCTGGGGGTGGCCAAGAACATTCTTTCGACGCGTTTGCGTAGCCTGGTGGCCCATGGGATTTTCGAGATCGTTCCGGCGTCGGATGGCAGCGCGTATCAGGAATACCAGTTGACGGAAAAGGGCAGGGGGTTGTTCACCGTGATCATTGGATTACGGCAATGGGGCGAGGGGTTTTTCTACGCTGAGGGTGAACACCATTCTGTGATGGTGGACTGCGCGCAGGGGCTTGCGTTACGGGCGCTGGAGTTGCGCTCGGCAGATGGCCGCCTGGTGGGGCCAGAGGATTGTCGACGCGTGGCCGTCGAGTAAAGGGCCCAAATCCAGAGGGCCCTTCAGCACGGGGTTAGCGCAACACTGCAACGATATCCGCCACCGTACTCAACACATCCTTGCCCAACTGCATCGAGCGTTTGCCCGACCAGCCGGTGTGCGGATCAGGTGAGTCATCGTTGTCCTTGAAGGGCATTTCCAGGGTCAGTGACAGGCAATCGAACTTCTCGCCAACGCTGTTGCAGGCCAGGGTCATGTTGGCTTCGCCCGGCAAGTCACGGGTGTAGCCGTGGACGGTCTGGAAGTCGCGGGTCAGCGCGCTCAGGTGGCTGCGAAAGTGTTTTTCCAGCTGTTCGATACGCGGGGTGTAACCAGGGTTGCCTTCACAACCAGCGGTGAAGACGTAGGGGATTTCTTCGTCACCGTGGATGTCCAGGAACAGGTCGACGCCATATTTTTCCATCTGCTGCTGGACGAACAGCACTTCCGGACTGATTTCCTGGCTGGCACTTTGCCAGGCGCGGTTGAGGTCCTGGCCCATGGCGTTGGTGCGCAGGTGACCGTGGAAGGCTCCGTCCGGGTTCATGTTGGGTACCAGGTACAGATCGGCGGCGGCCAGGAGCTTTTTCAGTTCATCGTCGCCGTCCTGTTGCAGGCGTTCGATGATGCCTTCCATAAACCATTCGGCCATGTGCTCGCCCGGATGCTGCTGGGCAATGATCCAGACCTTGCGCTTGCCTTTGCCGCCTTTGCCCCGACGCAGTAATGGAATGTCGCGGCCTTCAACACTTTTGCCGGTGGCCAGCAATTGAGTGCCGGCGCGATTCAGTGCCTGGTCGATCAACCCGTCATGACGCTCGCGGCTGTAGGGTTCGAAATAGGCGAACCAGGCTTGTTTTTCCTGGGTTTCAAGGCTGATGTGCAGGGTCTCGCCATCAAAGCGGGTAGGCACCCGGAACCAATTGATGTGGTCGTAGGATGCCACGGCGCGGTAGCCAGTCCAGGCATGTTTGTAGGAGGACTGGCCGGCGTTGCTCAGGCGGAAGGTGTGGGTGTGGCCCACATGCATGCCTTCGGCCTTGAAGTGGAACCACTGGAAGTGCTGGCTGCGAGTATCTGGTTTGATCGCCAGCAGCAACTGATGGGCATCGCTGGCGTCGAGCACCTGGATATTGCCACTGTCAAAGTTGGTGCTGATTTTGATGGAGGTCAAGGCCACGGTCATAGTCTGGTTGCCTGAATATGATTGTTGTGGCTGGCATTTTACACAGGAGCGAGGTAAAGCTCGGACGCAAATTTTTGCGTGGGGAGAGGGGGGCGTCATCCATGACGCCGCAGTAGCTTAGAATCTATGAGATTGATTCTCAAGTGCTATTTTGGAAAGATCGATGCCAGAGCGCTTGATCGGCTTTCTTTCGGCGATGGTCTTTTGCTACCATGCGAGCCATCAAGCAACACACAGTCTTCATTAGCCTGAAGCCACGCCAGGAAAAACTGGCAAAAAAAAGACCCGGCCAAAGAGCCGGGTCAAAAACCGTGATTAGCCTGATGAGGAGATATTCCAAGAGTCCGACCTAAGGTCCCTTGGTTTATCGACTGATCTCGCGACCAGCTGCATGCAATAATAATCATTATCATTTGCAAGTCAAATGTTTTTATCAACCTGATAGAAATATTTGTCGTTGATGGCTTCTACGCGCTTGTCTGGTGGTCGGTTTTCCGAGCCGAGACTTGCAGTGTCCGTTCCAGCATGGCCCTGGCCATATCAATCAAATAAACCACCGAAAATGCCAGGTCGCGGCTATTGCCGAGGGTGCCATTCGCCGATTCATAAGCCGTGGCGGCCGCGCTGCGCAGCAGGTCAGAGGCGTGGAGAAGGGCTTCTTCATCACTGACCTCGGCCTTGACTTCGAACAAGGTGCCATCGGTTACCGATTCGGTTACATCCGTTTTCAAGTAATAATCCAGCGCACGCTGGGCTGCACCGCTGCTGTGCAGGAAAAGCAGTTCATCTTCGTCGGGTGTAGAGGGCTGGTGGTCCGGGGACAGGGTCATGATGGGGGTGCTCTGGGTAGGGAGTGGAATGCCTGGACCCAATAGTAGTACGTATTGTATTTATGTCATTTGATTGATTACTACAAAGTGTTTATTGTGGGCCTGAGTACACAACGTATTGTCGGCCCCATGGATAAATGGATAGCGTTGGTCAAAACCAGCATGAAAGACCGCAAGGTCACACAGGATCAGCTTGCAGAGCGCTTGGGCATGTCCCAGGGCGGCGTCGGCCATTGGCTGAACAAACGCCGTATACCGAGCCTCGCCGACATGAATCGGGTGATCGAGGAGCTCGGCCTGGGGGTTCTCGAAGTCGCCTTGGTGATCCGCGAAAAGGCCACCGAGCCGGTTGAAGACGAGCAGTTGCCGGCCGAGAAATACAACCCGTATTTTCGTTATCCGGTGAGCGACTGGAAGGGCGTGGGCGAGGTTCGCGAAGAGCGCCCTGCCTATGGCGCTGCGCGCTTCGAGCTGACGGACTACCGCGCCCGCGGCGCTGCGTTCTGGCTGCAGGTGACAGGTGACGCGATGACCGCGCCCAGCGGTTTGAGCATCGGTGAAGGGATGATGATCCTGGTCGACC
Source organism: Pseudomonas sp. HY7a-MNA-CIBAN-0227 (assembly GCF_040310325.1). Classification (NCBI taxonomy): domain Bacteria; kingdom Pseudomonadati; phylum Pseudomonadota; class Gammaproteobacteria; order Pseudomonadales; family Pseudomonadaceae; genus Pseudomonas; species Pseudomonas sp. HY7a-MNA-CIBAN-0227. The sequence goes on from NZ_JBEOPT010000014.1 coordinate 34,082, forward strand.
CGGCGATTGAAGCCGAGCCCGGCAAGCTGGTGGTCGCCCAATGGCCGGATGCCATCCAGGCGACCTTCCGCAAACTGATGGAGGAGAGCGGCCAGCTTTACCTGGTGCCGCTTAACCCGACCTATCCGAAATCCCTGTTCACCGATGAATGCCGGATCATCGGCGTAGTGGTACAGGCGACGGTGAAGTTCTAAGCCTGCGCCTCCAGTTCTACCAGCGCGCTGCCTTCGCCGACCATTTCGCCTTCCTGGCAATACAGCGCCTTGACGATGCCGGCGTGGGGCGCCCGGATGCTGTGTTCCATTTTCATGGCCTCCAGCACCACCAACTGTGTGCCGGCCTCAACGGCCTGCCCGAGTTCCACCAGCACGCGCACGATGCTGCCATTCATCGGTGCGGTCAGGCCGCCTTGATGAGACTGGCTGGCCTCAACCGCGGCGATCGGATCAAACAGCCTCACGCTGTGCATCTCGCCGTCCCAGCGCAGAAAGAAACCCCCTTCGCCACGTACGGCGAGGTGCGAGCGCCGCACGCCTTGCTGGTCGATCAGCAACTGTTCGCCCCGCAGTTGCGGTGCGTGAACACTTTCTCGCAGCGTCACGAGGCGATCCTGGCCGTTGCAGCTCAAGTGCAGCGAGGTCTCGGCGGGTAAGCCTGCACGAAAGCCATTGCTGCGAGCCCAAGGCGAGCAAGAATCATCATCGCGTACCTTGGCAGGCTGACTCTGCATAAAACCATGGCCGGCGGCTTGCCAGAACTCATCGCTCAATTCGCCGACGGCGGGCAGCAGGTCATCCTGATAGCGAGGAATAAACCCGGTATCCAGTTGCGCCGCCGCAAACGCCGGATGGCCGATGATACGTCGCACAAACCCCAGGTTAGTCTTCAGCCCCCCGATGGCGAACTCATCCAGCATGCTCAACAGTCGCAGGCGCGCCTGTTCGCGGTCCTCGCCCCAGGCAATCAGCTTGCCGAGCATAGGGTCGTAAAACGGCGAGACGCTATCGCCTTGCTCGACACCACTGTCAACCCTGCGGCCCGGCCCAGGCGCTGATTCACGGTACAGCGCCAGGTGCCCGGTGGCCGGCAGAAAATCATTGGCAGGGTCTTCGGCGTACAAGCGTACTTCAATGGCATGGCCGAGCAGCGGCACCTGCTCCTGGGTCATCGGCAACGGTTCGCCCTGAGCCACACGAATTTGCCAGGCCACCAGGTCAAGGCCGGTGATGGCCTCGGTCACCGGGTGCTCCACCTGCAGCCGTGTGTTCATTTCCATGAAGAAAAATTCGCCCCGTGCATCCAGCAAAAACTCCACGGTGCCAGCACCGATGTAGCCGATGGCCTGGGCCGCACGTACTGCAGATTCGCCCATGGCCTTGCGCAGCAAAGGGCTGAGACCAGGTGCTGGCGCTTCTTCGACGACCTTCTGATGACGGCGCTGGATCGAGCAGTCCCGCTCATTGAGGTACAGGCAATGCCCCTGTTGATCGGCGAACACCTGGATCTCCACATGGCGCGGCTTGATCAGGTACTTCTCCACCAGCATCTGCGCGTTGCCAAAGGACGACAGGGCTTCGCGCTGTGCCGAGGCCAGGGCTTCGGCCAGTTGGCTGACGTCTTCGACCACCTTCATGCCCTTGCCACCACCACCGGCGGTGGCCTTGAGCAGCACCGGGTAACCAATGCGTTCGGCCGCTTCGCGAAAGGTTGCCAGGTCCTGTGCTTCGCCATGGTAGCCGGGCACCAACGGCACCCCGGCGGTTTCCATCAAGGCCTTGGCAGCGGATTTGCTGCCCATGGCATCGATGGCCGAGGCGGGCGGGCCGAGGAAGATCAAACCGGCCGCTTCAATCGCGCGAGCAAATCCGGCATTTTCCGACAGAAAGCCATAACCGGGATGAATCGCCTGGGCACCACTGGCCTTGGCCGCAGCGATCAGTTTGTCGATTTGCAGGTAGCTGTCAGCAGCCTTGCTGCCGCCCAGGTCGACGCGGATATCGGCCTCGCGGCTGTGGCGGGCGTCGCGGTCGGTAGCGCTGTGGACGGCGACCGTGGTCAGTCCCAACGATTTGGCCGTGCGCATGACCCGGCAAGCAATTTCGCCGCGATTGGCCACCAGCACGGTAGTGAGAACAGGTGAACTCATGAACGCGGCTCCTGGGATTGCCAGCTGGGCGGACGTTTTTGCAGAAAGGCTCGCAAGCCTTCCTGGCCTTCGGCGCTGACGCGGATGCGCGAGATGGAGTTTTCGCAATAGCGCCGTAGCGCTGGGGTAAGTGCGCCGTGAGCGACTTCGCGCAGCAAGTCTTTGCTGGCACGCATCGCCGCCGGGCTGTTGAGCAGCAGGTTGGCGATCCACTGTTCAACCTGATGATCCAGTTCGGCTGGCGGATAACTTTCCGCCAACAGGCCGATTTCCCGCGCGCGCTCACCACTGAACCGCTCGGCAGTCAGGGCATAACGGCGGGCTGCACGCTCACCGATGGCCTGAACCACAAACGGGCTGATGACCGCTGGCGCCAGGCCAATGCGCACTTCCGACAGACAGAACTGCGCGTCATTGGTGCCAATGGCCATGTCACAGCAACTGATCAAACCGAGGGCGCCACCGTAGGCTGCGCCTTGAACCACTGCCAGCGTCGGGATCTTCAGCTTGGCCAGGTTGTACATCAGCTCTGCCAGTTCCCGGGCGTCATCCAGGTTGGTGTGGTAATCCAGCTCGGCCGACTGTTGCATCCAGGCCAGGTCGGCGCCGGCGCTGAAGTGCTTGCCACGGCCGCGCAGTACCAGAAAGCGCAGGGTGGGATCACCCTGGACGTGGTCCAGGGCAATGATCAGTTCGCGGATCATTTCGGCGTTGAAGGCATTGTTTTTGTGTTCTCGACTCAGCCACAGGGTGGCGAAGCCACGGGCGTCGGTAACCAGTTCGAGAGTGTTGAAATCGCTCATGGGGTGCAGCTCCATTTCACATGCGGAACACGCCGAAGCGGCTCGGCTCGATGGGGGCATTCAGCGAGGCAGACAGGGCCAGGGCCAGCACGTCGCGGGTCTGCAACGGGTCGATGACGCCGTCGTCCCACAGGCGAGCGCTGGAGTAATAGGGATGGCCCTGGGTCTCATATTGGTCGAGGATCGGTTGCTTGATGTTGGTCTCTTCCTGGGCACTGAACGGCTGGCCACTGCGCTCTGCCTGCTCTCGCTTGACCTGCACCAGCACGCCGGCCGCCTGTTCGGCACCCATCACGCCAATCCGCGCGTTGGGCCACATCCACAAGAAGCGCGGGTCATAGGCGCGACCGCACATCCCATAGTTCCCGGCGCCAAAGCTGCCACCGATGATTACTGTGAATTTCGGCACCTTGGCACACGCCACGGCCGTCACCAGTTTGGCGCCGTGCTTGGCGATGCCGCCGGCCTCGTACTTCTGGCCGACCATAAACCCGGTGATGTTTTGCAAAAACAGCAGGGGAATTCCACGCTGGCAGGCCAGCTCGATAAAGTGCGCGCCTTTTTGTGCAGCCTCGGCGAAGAGGATGCCGTTGTTGGCCAGGATCGCAATCGGGTAGCCGTGCAAGTGGGCGAAACCACACACTAGGGTGGTGCCGAACAGTGCTTTGAATTCATCGAACACCGAACCGTCCACCAGCCGGGCGATGACTTCGCGCACATCGAATGGCTGCTTGGCGTCGGCCGGAATTACCCCATACAACTCATCGCTGCCATAGAGCGGCGGCACAGGTGTGCGCTGCTGCAACTGACCCTGTTTATGCCAGTTGAGGTTGGCCACGCTACGGCGGGCCAAGGCCAGCGCATGTTCGTCGCTGTCGGCATAGTGGTCGGCCACACCGGAAATCTTGCAATGCACATCGGCGCCGCCCAGGTCTTCGGCGCTGACTACTTCACCAGTGGCGGCCTTCACCAGCGGCGGGCCGGCCAGGAAAATGGTGGCTTGCTGGCGGACCATGATCGCTTCGTCCGCCATGGCCGGCACATAAGCACCGCCAGCGGTACAGGAACCCATGACCACCGCGATTTGCGGGATGCCCTGGGCACTCATGTTGGCCTGGTTGAAGAAGATCCGCCCGAAGTGCTCGCGATCGGGAAACACCTCATCCTGGCGCGGCAGGTTGGCGCCGCCCGAATCCACCAGATAGATGCAAGGCAGGCGGTTCTGCTCTGCGATGGTCTGGGCGCGCAGGTGTTTTTTGACCGTCAGCGGGTAGTAGGAGCCGCCTTTCACCGTGGCGTCGTTGGCGACGATCATGCACTCCACGCCTTCGACGCGGCCAATCCCGGCAATCACGCCAGCGGCTGGCACGTCTTCGCCATATACCTGGTAGGCGGCCAGTTGGCTGAGTTCAAGAAACGCTGAACCGGGGTCGAGTAAACGATTGATACGCTCGCGAGGCAGCAGTTTGCCACGGGAGGTATGGCGCTCCTGGGCCTTGGCGCCGCCGCCTTGCTGTACCTGGGCGAGCAGGGTGTGCAGGGCGTCGACCTGTTTGAGCATCGCCGCGCTGTTAGCGGCAAATTCCGCCGAGCGCGGGTTGAGTTGGGTGTGCAGGGTTGCCATGGCGCGCGCTCCGTTAGCGGGTTTCGTTAAACAGTTCGCGACCAATCAACATGCGACGAATCTCACTGGTGCCCGCACCGATTTCATACAGCTTGGCGTCGCGCAACAGGCGGCCAGCCGGGAACTCGTTAATGTAGCCGTTACCGCCCAGAATCTGGATCGCATCGAGGGCCATTTGCGTGGCGCGTTCGGCGCTGTAGAGGATTACCCCAGCGGCGTCCTTGCGGGTGGTTTCGCCGCGCTCGCAGGCCTGAGCCACGGCGTACAGGTAGGCACGGCTGGCGTTGAGCTGGGTGTACATGTCAGCGACTTTGCCCTGGATCAGCTGGAATTCGCCGATGCTCTGGCCAAATTGCTTACGGTCGTGGATGTAAGGGACGACTACGTCCATGCACGCCTGCATGATCCCGGTGGGGCCGCCAGACAGCACCACACGCTCGTAGTCCAGGCCGCTCATCAACACCCGCACGCCGCCGTCGAGCTTGCCCAACAGGTTTTCTTCCGGCACTTCGACGTCATCGAAAAACAGCTCGCAGGTGTTGGAGCCGCGCATACCCAGCTTGTCGAACTTGTTACTGCGGCTGAAGCCTTTCCAGTCGCGTTCGACGATAAATGCGCTGATGCCGTGGGCACCTTTTGCCAGGTCGGTCTTGGCGTAGATCACATAGGTGTTGGCGTCGGGGCCGTTGGTGATCCAGGTCTTGCTGCCATTGAGCACGTAGTGATCGCCGCGTTTATCGGCACGCAGCTTCATCGACACCACGTCAGAACCGGCATTCGGCTCGCTCATGGCAAGGGCGCCGACGTGCTCGCCGCTGATCAGCTTGGGCAGGTATTTGGTTTTCTGTTCGTGGCTGCCGTTGCGGTTGATCTGGTTGACACAGAGGTTGGAGTGGGCGCCATAGGACAGCGCCACCGACGCCGAGCCCCGGCTGATTTCTTCCATGGCCACCACGTGGGCGAGGTAACCCAGGCCGGCGCCGCCGTATTCTTCTGGCACGGTAATGCCCAAGAGGCCCATGTCACCAAACTTGCGCCACATGTCTACGGGGAACAGGTTATCGATGTCGATCTGCGCTGCCCTTGGTGCCAGTTCCTTGGCCACAAAGGACTGCACCTGGTCACGCAGCATGTCGATGGTTTCACCAAGGGCGAAGTTCAGGGAGGGGTAACTCATGACGGGGCACCTTTACGCTTTATTTTTGTGGGAGTTGATTGCCCGGTCGGGCACTCACCTTTACGTTAACGTAAGCTTGCCTTGCGCGACTGTCAATCATAGCTTACGTTAACGTCAAGCTCGCGCCTGCCTGGCGCACCGTCCACCTACAAAAAAGACAATAGGGGTCGTTATGGATCAACCGAATCAGAGCTACAGCCGTGGCTCCCAAGACAAGGCCTTGCTGGCCATGACCATTGGTCAGGCGTTTGACCGTACGGTCGCGCAGCACTCTGATGGCGATGCATTGATAGTGCGCCACCAGAACCTGCGCTACACCTGGCAGCAACTGGCCGATGCCGTTGACCTGCACGCCCGGGCCCTGCTGGCGTTGGGCTTGCGGGCTGGAGATCGCCTGGGTGTCTGGGCGCCCAACTGTGCCGAGTGGGTTATCAGCCAGGTGGCCAGTGCCAAGCTGGGTGTGATCCTGGTCAATATCAATCCGGCTTACCGCAGCAGCGAACTGGAATACGTGCTCAAGCAATCCGGTTGCCAATGGTTGATCTGCGCGGGGGCGTTCAAATCGTCCGATTACCACGCCATGCTGCAAGAACTGGTGCCGGAACTGGCGGAGCAGTCCATCGGCCAGTTGCACTGCGAGAAGTTGCCTGGGCTGCGTGGCGTTATCAGCCTCGCCCCGCGGCCGCCCTCGGGATTCCTGCCCTGGTCGCAGTTGTCGACGATGGGGGCGGGCATCCCCCCGCAGCAACTGCATGCCCGCCAGGCCAGCCTGCACTTCGATCAAGCCGTCAACATCCAGTACACCTCCGGCACCACCGGCTTCCCCAAGGGCGCCACCCTCAGTCACCACAATATTCTCAACAACGGCTATATGGTCGGCGAAAGCCTGGGGCTCACGGCGCAAGATCGCCTGGTGATTCCAGTGCCGCTCTACCACTGCTTCGGTATGGTTATGGGCAACCTGGGCTGCATCACCCACGGCACTACCATGATTTACCCCAATGACGGCTTCGACCCGTTGCTGACCCTGACCGCCGTCGCCCAAGAGCAAGCCACTGGCCTGTACGGCGTGCCCACCATGTTTATCGCCATGCTCGATCACCCGCGCCGCGCCGAGTTCGACCTGTCGAGCCTGCGCACCGGGATCATGGCCGGCGCCACCTGCCCAATCGAGGTGATGCGCCGGGTCATCAGCGAGATGCACATGAGTGAGGTGCAGATTGCCTACGGCATGACTGAAACCAGCCCAGTGTCATTGCAGACCGGGCCGGATGATGGCCTGGAATTGCGGGTCACTACCGTCGGTCGCACCCAGCCGCAACTGGAAAGCAAGATTATCGACGAGGCCGGTAACACAGTGGCGCGCGGGCAGATAGGCGAGCTGTGTACCCGAGGCTACAGCGTCATGCTCGGTTATTGGAACAACCCCCAAGGGAGCCGAGAAGCCATCGACGACGCCGGCTGGATGCACACCGGCGACCTGGCGACCATGGACGAGCAGGGCTACGTGTGTATTGCCGGGCGCAACAAGGACATGATCATTCGCGGCGGCGAAAACGTGTACCCGAGGGAGTTGGAGGAATTCTTCTTCACCCACCCGGCAGTGGCTGACGTGCAGATCATCGGCATCCCCGACGCACGCTATGGCGAGGAGATCGTCGCCTGGGTCAAATTCCATCCTGGTCATGTGGCCAATGAACTGGAACTGCAAACCTGGTGCAAGGGGCGGATTGCCCACTTCAAGACGCCCAAACATTTCAAGTTTGTCGATGAATTTCCGATGACGGTAACGGGCAAGATCCAGAAGTTTCGCATGCGTGAGATCACGATTGAGGAGCTGCTGGGAAGGGATTGATGCAGGGGTGGGCTGTTTCCTGAAGCCCAGACAGCACAAAGGGGAGCCGAGGCTCCCCTTTAATTTGTTGTTACGTGCTCTTTTTTTATTATTGAGGGGCGGTCTATTGTTGTTTTTAGCAACCGTGGCCCTTTACTGCTGTTTTTGGCGACCCCCATCCGGGGTCAAGAGCAAACGTATTTTTTTGAGCGCTGATCTGCTTCTTCGCACGCGATCCAACCAGTGGGTAGCTACCTTGAGGTAGTTTTATTGTTCTCTGCCCGGTTGCGAGTGGCGGCATCTGCCGTACCCTGCGAAGCACATCTTCTCCAAAAAAATCTGTTAGCTGCGTCTCTGCCGTGTTGTTTTTGTTATGTCAGAGTCGTTACGTCTTATTTTTATTGGGTTTGCTACGTTTTATTCTTGTTATGCCATAGAGATAGCAGAAGCCGTGCCAACTTTTTAAATTCCTTTAAAATCAATAGGTTGGTTTTTTTAAGAAAATATCTTTCAGTAAATGCGACAGAATATGTTCCCTTGTTACTCGATGTGTATCCGTGCGGTAACACATCTGCACAGATGCGGTACTCAACCTCCACTGCGCGCCTTGGCTACCCGCGATCCGGTCGGGCGGCCCAATACCGTACAAATCTGCTGGCCGGCCAGCAGCAGTTGATCCAAATCGATTCCGGTCTCGATACCCAGGCCATTGAGCAGGTACAGCACGTCCTCAGTGGCGACGTTACCGCTGGCGCCCTTGGCATAGGGGCAGCCGCCGAGGCCGGCGATAGAGCTGTCGAACACCTGGATGCCTTCCTGCAAGCTGGCGTAGACATTGGCGATGGCTTGGCCATAGGTATCGTGGAAGTGCCCAGCGAGCTTGTCCCTCGGCACTTGAGCGCCCACCACCTCAAACATTCGTCGCGTAGCGCCCGCAGTGCCGGTGCCGATGGTGTCTCCCAGGGACACTTCATAACAGCCCATGGCATACAGCTCACGGGCGACGGCTGCCACCTGTTCCGGTGCGATCTGGCCTTCGTACGGGCAGCCCAGCACACAGGACACGTAACCGCGCACAGTGATCCCATGTTGTTTTGCCGACGCCATGATCGGTGCGAACCGCTCCAGGCTTTCGCTGATGGAGCAGTTGATATTGCGCTGGGAAAACGCCTCGGACGCCGCCGCGAACACCGCGACCTCCTTGACCCCGGCCGCCATCGCGTCCTCGAATCCCCGCAGGTTCGGCGCCAGCGCGCCATAGGTCACGCCAGGTTTGCGCTGTATTCGGGCAAATACCTCGGAGGAGCCTGCCATCTGCGGCACCCATTTGGGTGAGACGAAACTGCCCACTTCGATATAGCCCAGGCCGGCAGCGCTTAGGGCGTCTACCAGCCGGACCTTGTCGTCGACACTGATGGGCTGCGCTTCGTTTTGCAGACCGTCGCGTGGGCCGACTTCTACCAGGCGTACATGAGAAGGAAGAGACATGGGGATTACCTTTTAGAGTTGGCCAACCTGGCTCTGAATGGTCTGTTCCAGCGCCTGGGTGCAGCGCTCTTCGGCGGTATCGAGTTCCAGCTTCATCTGCTCGATATCCAGCATCTGCTGCTCCAACTGCTGGCGGCGCTCGGTGATTTTCGCCAGCATGCTGTGCAGTTGTTTCTGATTGCCGCTGGTGGGGTCGTAGAGTTGGATCAACTCGCGGCATTCGGCCAGGGAAAAACCGATGCGCTTGCCTCGCAGGATCAGCTTGAGACTGACTTTGTCCCGAGGCGTATAAATGCGTTCCTGCCCCCGGCGTTCCGGGGACAGCAGGCCTTGTTCTTCATAGAAGCGAATGGCGCGGGTGGTGATGTCGAGCTCGCGGGCGAGGTCGGAGATGCTGTAGGTCGTGCTCATGCAGATGCCCAGAAGATGTCTTGGGCGCTAAGCTAATGGCTGGTTGACGTAAGCGTCAAGTCGCAATGAGGTTGCTGGGGCTGCTACGCAGCCCAACGCGGCGGTGCGGCGATCCGACAAGCCCGCTCGCCACAACAAGCCTCCTCACAACAGATCAAGCTTGCTGCTTGTCCAGCTTCTTCTCATGGGCCGTCACCTGCTGGCACAACTCGATCATCTGCTCGCGCATCCAGCGGTTGGCTGGGTCCTGGTCGGTGCTTTCATGCCAGTACAGGTGGGTTTCCACCGATGGCACATCATTGACCGGCAGGTTGAACGAATGCAGGTCGTTGCGCCGGGCAAAGCGCTCCGGCACGGTCATGACCATGTCGGTCTGCTGCAGCACTTGCGACGCCATCAAGTAATGCTGGGAGCGCAAGGCGACCTTGCGCTGAATACCCATCTTGCCCAGGGCCAGGTCGACATGGCCCAGGCCATTGCGGCGGCTGGAGATATGGATGTGGGTCAGCGAGAGGTAATCATCCAGGCTGAATTTTTCCTTGCCCGCCATGGGATGGCCCTTGCGCATGGCACACACGTAGCGGTCTTCCATCAGCTTGACGTGGCGCACTTGCGGGTCGGTGTTAAGCGGCGCATCCACGGCGAAGTCCAGACGACCGGCCGCCAGTTCCTTGGTGGTTTCCCGACGCTTGGACAGGAAGCTCTCGATGATTACCGTCGGTGCCAGGCGGCGCAGGCGTTGGAACAGCGGTGGCAGGATCACGGCTTCGGTAAGGTCAGTCATGCTGATGCGGTAAGTCTTGGCCGCCTGCAACGGGTTGAAGATCCGGCTTTCCTGCACCGATACCCGCAGCAACGACAGCGCGTTACGCACCGGGCCGATGATGTTTTGCGCCATGGGCGTGGGCACCATGCCTTGGGCTGTGCGCACGAACAGCGGATCGTTGAAGGTTTCCCGCAGGCGCGCCAGAGCGTTCGACACCGCCGGTTGGGTAATGCCGACGATCTGCCCGGCGCGGGTCAGGTTGGCTTCGGTATAGATCGCGTCAAAGACGATGAAAAGGTTGAGGTCGACCTTGCTCAGATTCATTTCGCTGCGCTCTTATTGTTAGGTTTTCATAGGCCGATCATATATCGGTGATGAATGTTAATACACGCCGAGAATAGGCTAGGTAAATTTTCGTAGCTGTTCTAGCATCGTTTCATGACCCCGACAACCTCCCGTTCTATAGAGAAAGAGAAGGTAACTGCTCATGGATTTCGCTTATTCGCCCAAGGTTCAGGAACTGCGTGAGCGCGTCACCGCGTTCATGGACGCTTACGTTTACCCGGCCGAGCCGGTGTTTGAACGCCAGGTCAGCGAAGGTGATCGCTGGCAGCCCACCGCGATCATGGAGGAGCTCAAGGCCAAGGCCAAAACCGAGGGGTTGTGGAACCTGTTTCTGCCGGAATCGGAACTGGGCGCTGGCCTGACCAACCTGGAATACGCACCGTTGGCGGAAATCATGGGCCGTTCGTTGTTGGGGCCTGAACCGTTCAACTGCTCGGCGCCGGACACCGGCAACATGGAAGTGCTGGTGCGCTACGCCAACGAAGAGCAGAAACAACGCTGGCTGGAGCCGCTGTTGCGGGGCGAGATCCGCTCGGCATTCGCCATGACCGAACCGGACGTGGCCTCTTCCGACGCTACCAACATGGCCGCCCGCGCGGTTCGCGATGGCGACGAATGGGTTATCAATGGCAAGAAATGGTGGACCTCCGGCGCCTGTGATCCGCGCTGCAAGATCATGATCTTCATGGGCCTGAGCAACCCCGATGCGCCGCGTCATCAGCAACACTCGATGATCCTGGTGCCGGTGGACGCTCCGGGCGTGAAGATCGTCCGTCCGCTGCCGGTGTTTGGCTACGACGATGCACCTCACGGCCACGCCGAAGTGCTGTTTGAAAACGTCCGTGTACCGTACGAAAACGTCCTGCTGGGCGAAGGCCGCGGCTTCGAAATCGCCCAGGGCCGCCTTGGCCCTGGCCGTATTCACCACTGCATGCGCTCCATCGGCATGGCTGAACGGGCGCTGGAGTTGATGTGCAAACGCGCCATCAGCCGCACCGCCTTTGGCAAGCCGCTGGCGCGCCTGGGGGGCAATATCGACAAGATCGCCGACTCTCGGATGGAAATCGACATGGCACGGCTGCTGACCTTGAAGGCGGCCTACATGATGGACACCGCCGGCAACAAAGTGGCGAAAAGCGAAATTGCCCAGATCAAGGTGGTGGCGCCGAACGTGGCCTTGAAGGTGATTGACCGGGCGATCCAGATCCACGGCGGGGCCGGGGTTTCCAATGATTTTCCGCTGGCCTACATGTACGCCATGCAACGCACCCTGCGCCTGGCCGACGGCCCGGATGAAGTACACCGTGCGGCGATTGGCAAGTTCGAGATCGGCAAGTATGTGCCTCGGGAAATGATGCGTAGCAGCCAGTAACCAGGCCTCTGTGGCAAGGGGGCAAGCCCCCTCGCCACAATAGTCCTGACGAGTCACCTCAACATCTCAATAAACCCAAACCTCCACCCGCCGATTCTTGATCCTTCCTTCATCCGCCGTATTCGCCGCCACCGGCATCTGCGCGCCAAACCCACTAATATCGCGCAACACCACCCCACTCTTGACCAACTCCCGACGCACCGCCATCGCCCGTAACTTGGAAAGCAGGGCGGCCCGTTGCGGATCATTCTTCGCATCACCAAACCCTACCAGAGTTACCTGCTTGTCGAGCTTGCCGTGGCTTCTCAGGTAAGCCAACACCCGCATCAGGTCCTGGCGTGCCTTGCTATCGAGGCTGGCGCTGCCCTCCTCAAATCGAAAATTCACCGTCAGCCGCTGGGCCTGTCGGGCAATCGCCTGATAGCCCTCGGGCATTGCTACGCGGGGCTCGACTGTGATGGCCTGGACCTGTTGCGCGATAAAACCATTGGCAGCAACGATAGCCTGGCCCTTGGCACTTTGGGCGAAGTTCACCAGCGCCTCGGCCCAGGGATTCTGCTTGCCGGGCGGCAGGTAAAAGAACAGTCGGCGTGACAGTGGGTAGTCTTCGGTGGCAATCAGGCTGCTCAGCGGGAGCATGGGGTGTGATTCGCCATCGCTGATGGCCACTGCCTTGGCCTGGCGTACATAGGGCAGGCCAATAAAACCGATGCCTTGGGGGTCGTGGCTGACGGTATCGGACAACTGCTCGCTGGACTCGAAGCGTTTGGCCGTGCCGTCGAGAATTTTGCCTCGGCGGCTGAGCACCAGTTCCTTAAAGGTGTCGAAGGTGCCGGATTGATCATCCCGAGCGTACAGATGAATCGCGCCACCGACGCCACCCAACGCTTCCCAGGTACTGACTTCACCACTGAAAACCTGCGCCAGTTGCTCAGTGTTCAAAGTGTTCAGCGGGTTGTGGGGATGAAGGATGATCGCCAAGCCATCAATGGCGATCACCTGTTCGGCATTGGAGCTTTTCAAGTCGCCCAGGGGTTCGAGGTCCACCAGTTCGCGATCCTTGATCGGGCGCGAAGATGCCGCCAGGTCGGCACTGGCGTTTTTTAGGGCAGTAAACCCGGTGCTGGAGCCGTGGGCGGCAATCTCCACCGTGACCCGGTGGCCTTGACGGGTTTTGCCAACGATGCGCTGCTCGTTGGCTTTGTCGTTGGGTTCACTGTGCACGTCCTGCAGACCCTGTTGCTCCATCAAACCCTTGACCAACGCCGGACCCAACGCCGCGCCAATGGTATTGGAACCCTGGATACGCAAGGCCGGGCCGTGTTCGGGAAAGGGGAGTTGCGCAGAAAACGCGTGGAGGGGCAGGGTGCTGCAAATTGCCAGCAGGTACAGAACGCGCAGCATCATGCCGGCACCTTCTCAAGCCAAAGGGAGTGCCGGGAGATTAAGTCAGGAAGGTTGCATAAATATGACTGCAGGAGCGAGCAAGCTCGCTCCTGCAAGGGAGGGTCTCAGCTCAGTTCCAGCCAGATCGGCGCATGGTCGGACGGCTTTTCCATGCTCCGCAGATCGTAATCCACACCCGCCGCCTTGACCCGGGGCAACAATCCGAGGGACGTCATGATCAAGTCGATGCGCAGCCCACGCTTGGGTTCGTCTTCAAAGCCACGGCTGCGGTAATCGAACCAGCTGAAGCGATCGGCCACGTCCGGGTTCAAGTGTCGGAAGCTGTCGACCAATCCCCAGTTCTTCAAGCGCGCCATCCACTCACGCTCTTCCGGGAGGAAGCTGCACTTGCCGGTTTTGAGCCAGCGCTTGGCGTTATCGGCCCCGATGCCGATGTCGCAATCTTGCGGGGAAATATTCACGTCGCCCATCACCACCAGCGCTTGGTCATTACTGAACTGCGTCTCCAGCAACTGTTGCAGGTCATTGTAGAAACGCTGCTTGGCCGGGAACTTGGTGGGATGGTCGCGGCTTTCACCCTGTGGGAAATAGCCGTTCATGATGGTGATCGGGTTGCCATTGCCGTCGGCGAATGTGCCCCAGATAAACCGCCGCTGGGCGTCTTCTTCATCACCGGCAAAACCTTTGTGCAGCGCCAGGGGCTCCTGGCGCGAGAGCAGGGCGACACCGTAGTGGCCTTTCTGCCCGTGGTAATACACGTGATAACCCAGGGCCTGGACCTCGGCCAATGGGAACTGGTCGTCATGGACCTTGGTTTCCTGCAAGCCGATCACGTCCGGCTGGTGTTTCTCGATCAGCGCCGCCAACTGATGAGGGCGGGCGCGCAGCCCGTTGATGTTGAACGAGACGATTTTCATGGTCGGCAGTCCTAGCAAAAGTGCGATGCTAGCCGACAAGTCGGACGGGAGCCAGCGTGGCGGTAGGACAGATGCACTGCTAATGTCCTTCAAGGTGCCGCATGCAGGGAACGAGTCAGCCGTCGCGGGCTCGTACTACAAGAGCGCAACCTTTCGAGTAGCGCCTATTTGAGTTGCGTCCAGGGGAGATACACCGTTATGCCTGACACCTCGACTGCCATCGCCCAGATTCATATGCTCGACAGGGGCTATTCCCGCGAAGCCCGTTCCCTGTTGTACCAGGCCTACCGTCATGAGCCGACCTTCGCCTACATCTTTGAAGCCGAGCGCTCCGGATATGAGCAGCGCGTGCGCGCCACGGTACGCGAGCTGGTCAAGCAGCACTTCTTCCAGAACTTGCCAGCCATCGGCCTGCTGGTCAACGACCGGTTGATCGGCATCGCCCTGATCGCGCCGCCGCAACGACGCCTGGGTATCACGGAAAGCTGGGCCTGGCAGTTGCGCATGTGGCTGAGCACCGGTGTGCGCGGTACCCGACGCTATCTGGAATACCATCAGGCAGTGCTGGCGTGCCTGCCGTCGGAGTCGGTGCATGTACTGCCGTTGCTGGGAATTCACCCGCAATTTCAGGGTAAGCACTTTGGCGAACAGTTGCTTGAGGCGGTGCATAACTGGTGCGCCGAAGACCCCAACTCCACCGGCGTGGTACTGGACACCGGTAATTCGCGCTACCTGGACTTTTACAAACGTCAGGGTTATGAAGAAATTGGCGAGGTCGCTGTAGGACCTATTCGTGAACACGTGTTTTTTCATCCGAATCCACAGGCGTTACAGGCAGCAACGGTTTAAGACAGAATTATTCAGACAAATCCGGGTTCTAAGATGTTCCCAAGCTCGTGTAGCATCCGCGCCTATGAAGTTTCCCGGAAAATTTACCAGCGGCTTGATTCTACTGTTCACAAGCTGCGGCGCGTTGGCGCAAAGCGAATTGGACGTGCGGATCAAGCCTTCAAACGACGCGCTGAAAGCCAACATCGAAGGCTATATTGGCGGGGTGGGCGATCGTGACGAAGAAGCCTTGTTGCGCTTCAGTCGTGGTGCCGAAGAGCAGGCCCGCAAGGCCGCCCAGGCGCTGGGCTTTTATCAGCCGCAGATCGCCAGTGACGTCACGGGCGGCAAAAACCCACGCCTGATCCTCACCATCGACCCCGGCGAGCCGGTGCACTTGCGCAATGTGACCATTCGCGTCGACGGCCAGGCTGCCAGCCTTAAATCCTTTCGTGTGCCTGACAGCAACGAACTCAAGCCCGGTGCAGTGCTCAACCATGGCAGCTACGAAGACGCCAAGCGGCTGATCCAGAACCAGGCTTCCCGTTACGGTTTTTTCAGTGGCCGCTTCACCAGCCAAAAACTATCGGTCGACCCCCAGGCGGGCGTGGCCGATATCGACCTCGTCTACAACAGCGGCCCGCGCTACACCCTGGGCAAGGTCAGCTTTGCTGGCGACGCGCCGTTCGATGAAGACCTGTTGCAGCGCATGGTGCCGTTCCAGAGTGGCGCGCCCTACGATTCCGAATTGATCGCCGAACTCAACCAGGCCCTGCAATCCAGTGGCTTTTTTGAAGGCGTGCGTGTCGATGCGGCACCTGCTGCTGCGGCCAATGATGTGATTCCAGTAGCGGTCCAGTTGGAAACCCGCAAGCCGCGAACCATGGGCCTGGGCCTGGGCTTTTCCACGGACGTCGGCCCACGCGGCAAAGCCAACTGGACCCGCCACTGGGCCAATTCGCAGGGGCACAGCTATGGCTGGGAGGCCGAATTGTCGGCGCCTAGGCAGAACGTCGGTCTGTGGTATGACATTCCGCTTGACCCGCCGCTGACCGACAAACTGCGTTTCGCTGGTGGCTATCAAAATGAAGAACTGTCGAACACCGACACCCTGAGTAAATTGCTCACCTTCGGCCCTGAATGGCACAGCAAGTTGCCCAGTGGCTGGACGCGGGTGATCTCCCTTAAGTGGCAGCGCGAAGAGTATCGCCTGGGGGATGACTCGGGCCTGAGCAATCTGCTGATGCCCGGCGTCAGCTATTCCTACCTGCGCAGTGACAACCGTATCGATCCCCATAACGGCTATCGCCTGCAATTTGATGCCAAGGTCGCCAAGGAGGGCTTGGGCTCTGACACCAACCTGCTTTACGGCACGGCGATGGTCAAAGGCTTGACCACCCTATGGGACAACCACCGCTTCCTCGCCCGGGCGCAGTTCGGCGGCAGTACCACCAACGGCTACAAATCAGTGCCGCCGTCTCTGCGCTTTTTTGCCGGTGGCGACCAGAGCGTGCGCGGCTATGAGTACCAGACCCTGTCGCCGGAAAACTCCGAGGGCGATCGCATCGGTGGCCGCTACATGGTGGCTGTGAGCGCCGAGTATCAATACTCCATCGCCGAAAAATGGCGAATTGCGACCTTTATCGACCAAGGTAACTCCTTCAACAGCCTGGAACTGCCGAGCCTGAAAACCGGCGTCGGCGTTGGTGTGCGTTGGGTATCGCCGGTAGGGCCGATCCGCCTCGACCTGGCCCATGCCCTGGAAGACCCGGGCGGCATTCGTTTGCACTTTTCCATGGGGCCTGAGCTGTGATGCGTGGTTTGAAAATAGCGGGGCTGGCCGTTCTTGCGGTTTTTGCGGTGTTGTTTCTGGCGCTGTGGGCGGTGCTGGGCACGCAAGTTGGCAGTCGCTGGGTGCTGAATCAAGTACCGGGTTTGACTGTCGACAACTTCCAGGGTCGCCTGGGCGGGCAATGGAGCGCTGATCATCTCCTGTGGCAGCAAGACAGCAGCCGGGTGGAACTCAATGCCCCCAGGTTCGACTGGTCACCTGGGTGCCTGATGCGCATGACGTTGTGCATTGATCAGCTGGACGTGGAACAAGTCAGCCTGCAATTTCCCCCCAGCACCGATGAAAGCAGCGCCCCCATCA
Organism: Pseudomonas sp. HY7a-MNA-CIBAN-0227; assembly: GCF_040310325.1. Lineage (NCBI taxonomy): Bacteria > Pseudomonadati > Pseudomonadota > Gammaproteobacteria > Pseudomonadales > Pseudomonadaceae > Pseudomonas > Pseudomonas sp. HY7a-MNA-CIBAN-0227. The sequence goes on from NZ_JBEOPT010000014.1 coordinate 51,352, forward strand.
GCCTGCCGGAGTTAAAACTGCCGTTGGCGATCCAGCTGGGTGACGTGCGCGTCGGCCGCCTGTTGTTCAACGGCAGCGAAGAACTCAAGGGCTTGCAACTGGCAGCCCACTGGACTGCCGAGGGGATGAAAATCGACTCGGTGCACTTGCAGCGGGATGACCTGACCCTGGAGTTGTCCGGTTTGCTGCAACCGATTGGCGATTGGCCGTTGAGTGCGACCGGCAACCTGAGTTTGCCTTACGCTCCCGGTGGCGCACCTTGGGCCATTGCGCTCAAAGTCGATGGCGACTTGCTCAAGACCCTCAAGCTCGATGCCGACAGCAGCGGCTATCTGCAAGGCAAACTCAGCGGCGAGCTGCAACCCCTGGTGGAAAACCTACCAGCGCAAGTGCACATCACCGCCGACGGCTTCAAGGCCAGCGCTGATTTGCCCGACACCCTGCAACTCAATCAGCTTGATCTCACCGCCAAGGGCGACCTGAGCAGTGGCTACCAACTGCTGGGCAAAGCCGTCCTGCCGGCGGAAAAAGGCCCGGTGGACTTGCTTCTGCAAGGCCGCGTCGACGCCAAGGGTGCACAGCTCGCGGGCCTGCACTTGAACGCCGCAGACAAGCAAAGCCTCAAATTAAGCGCTCAACTGGATTGGCAGCAAGGCTTCAGCGCCGACGCCAAGATCCACTGGCTGGACTTTCCCTGGCATCGCCTCTACCCGCTGATCGACGAACCCCAAGTGGTGTTGCGTACCTTTGACGGCGAAGTCTTCTACAAGGACGGCAACTACCTGGGCAACTTCAAGGCCGACCTCGATGGCCCGGCCGGCAAGTTCAGCCTGGTCAGCCCGTTCAGCGGCGACCTCAAGCAAGTGTTCCTGCCGCAGTTGAAACTGGCCGCCGGCCAAGGCAAGGCCGAAGGGCACCTGAACCTGCAGTTTGCCGATGGCATTGCCTGGGATACCGCGCTGGACCTGTCGGCAATCAATCCGGCGTACTGGGTCGCGCAATTACCGGGCACTCTGGCCGGCCCATTGCGCAGCAAAGGCGAAATGAAGAACGGGCAGCTTAAGCTGAACGCCGATCTGGACCTCAAGGGCCGTTTGCGCGGCCAGCCAGTGGTGTTGCAGGCCAAGGCCGACGGCGCGGGCGAGCAATGGACCCTCGGCGCCCTGGATATTCGCCTGGGTGACAACCGCATCAACGGCAGCGGCAGTTTGCAACAGCGCTTGGCCGGGCAGATCGACATCAAGCTGACGCGCCTGGCCCAGCTGTGGCCGCAACTGCGCGGGCAGGTCAACGGTCGCCTCGATGTCGCCGGCACGTTGAAAGCGCCTCAGGGCAAGCTCAATCTGTTGGGCCAGCAATTGGCGTTTGAAGACAATCGCCTGCAAAACCTGTCCCTGGATGCCAGCCTCGACACCGCCCAACGGGCAAAAATCGACCTCAAGGGCAGTGGCATTCAGGCCGGCGAAACCCAGGTCGGGACTTTCACCGCCAGCGCCCAGGGCGATATCAAAAGCCAGAAAGTGCAAGTGGACCTCGTCGGCCCGCTGGTCAAACTGGCCCTGGCCCTGGACGGCAATCTCGACAAAGGCAACTGGCGCGGCCGGCTGGCCAGCGGTGACGTACAAGCCGGTGGGCAGGATTGGAAGCTACAGGCTCCGGCTAAAATCGAACGAATGGCTGATGGCAAGCTGACCCTTTCCGCTCATTGCTGGGTCTCCGGAGCGGCCAGTTTGTGTGGCGAAGATCAGCGCTTGATGCCCGAGCCCAAGCTGCGTTACCACCTCAAGCAATTCCCCATCGACAGCCTGGCGCAATGGCTGCCCAAGGATTTCGCCTGGCAGGGCAAACTCAACGCGGACGTGCAACTGGATCTGCCGGCCAGTGGCCCCAAAGGTGTGGTCTCGGTGGATGCCAGTGGCGGTACCTTGCGGGTCAAGGACAAGGATCAATGGCTGGATTTTCCCTACGACGCGTTGACGTTGGAGACCACCCTCAATCCCAAGCGCATCGACACCCAACTGAATTTTCGGGGTGGCAAGCTGGGCGAGTTGTTGTTACAGGCCCAAATCAATCCATTGCCGAAGAACAAACCGTTGACCGGCAATTTCAGCCTGATCGGCCTGGACCTGGCGGTGGCGCGGCCGTTTGTACCGATGGTTGAGAAGCTCAACGGCAAACTCAATGGTAACGGGCGAATCTCCGGCAGCCTCCTGGCGCCCCAGGTCAACGGCAGCGTCAACCTGATCGGCGGCGAAATCTCCGGCCCTGAATTGCCCACCAGCTTTGAGGGCCTGAACATCCAGGCCTTGATCGCTGGCGAAAGCGTGCAACTCAACGGCGGCTGGCGCAGTGGCAAGGCCGGGCAGGGCACGGTCAAAGGCCAGATCGACTGGGGCCACACCCTGGCCGTGGACATCAGCCTGCAAGGCACGCACCTGCCGGTCACCGTCGAGCCCTATGCGGCCCTGGAAGTGGCACCCGATCTGAAGATCACCATGAACAACGATAAGCTGGCCATCTCCGGCAAGGTGCAGATTCCCAAGGGCGAGATCATCGTGCGTGAACTACCGCCGTCGACGGTCAAGGTCTCCGATGACACGGTGATCGTCGGCAGCCAGACCGAGGAGGGCAAGCCGCCGTTGGCGATGGCCATGGACATCGACGTGGTAGTGGGCGAGGACAAATTGAGCTTTGCCGGGTTCGGCTTGACGGCCAACCTGCAAGGCCATGTACACATCGGCGATAACATGGACACCCGTGGCGAACTGTGGCTCAACGATGGCCGTTATCGTGCCTACGGCCAGCGCCTTACCGTGCGCCGTGCACGGCTGTTGTTTGCCGGTCCCCTTGATCAGCCGTACCTGGACATCGAGGCCATCCGCCAGACCGACGATGTAATCGCCGGTATCCGCCTGAGCGGCAGCGCTGAACAACCCACTACGCAAATCTTCTCGGAACCGGCCATGAGCCAGGAGCAGGCGCTGTCCTACCTGGTGCTGGGGCGCCCGCTGACTACCACCGGCGAAGACAACAACATGCTGGCCCAGGCGGCGCTGGGCCTGGGGTTGATGGGTAGCGCCGGGGTGACTTCGGACATTGCCAAGAACCTGGGAATCCAGGACTTTGAACTCGACACTCAGGGCAGTGGCAACAACACCGCCGTGGTGGCCAGCGGCAAGATCTCGGAAAAGCTCAGCTTGCGCTATGGCGTCGGGGTGTTTGAACCGGCCAGTACCATTGCGCTGCGTTACTTGCTGAGTAAAAAGGTTTACCTGGAAGTGGCCAGCGGTGTGGCCAGTTCGCTGGATATCTTCTACAAGCGGGATTTCTAAACCCCAGCCCTTGTAGGAGCGAGCCTGCTCCTACAAGGGATAATCATCTATCCGCCTTATACAAAGCACCCTAACTATTTGTTTGACATTTGCTGCCTAGGCAGTAATATCTTGTCATACATTCACTGCCTAGGCAGTTAATAGGTAGGTCTCGATGAAACACTTCACCCCCGAAAACCTCCACAACTGCCACCTCGGCCTCCTGTTGGGTCGCGCCGCCTTGCTCAAGGACCGCATCATCGACACCCATATGGAACCCCACGGCATCACTGCCGCGCAGTTCAAGGTGTTGATCATCATGGCCCAGTTCGGCGTCGATACCCCGGCGCAGCTATGCGCGCACCTGTCCCTGGACAGCGGCTCCATGACTCGCATGCTCGACCGCCTGGAGCAAAAAGACCTGCTGGCGCGCAAGCGCTCCGAACAGGACCGGCGCCAGGTGCAACTGGTGCTGACGCCGGAAGGGCAGAGCCTGGCGGACATGCTCCCGCACATCGGGGCGCAGGCTTTGAACCAACTAGCGGGGGCCCTGGAGCCGGGGGAATTGAAAACCCTGGAACATATTTTGAAGAAGATTCTGATAGCTGCGGGTGATCCCATCACCCTTCAGCGGGTAGGTAACTCATGAATGCTCGCGCCCTTTGCCTCGTGCTAATGGCTATGAGCATGGCCGGTTGTGCCAACTTCAGCGGCCTGGACACCCAAGGCAAAACGATCGAAGCCAATAACCTGCAAGCGGGTAAATCCCTCAGTGGCGTGCTCCTGTCGCCTGCCGCCTGGCCAAAAAACGACTGGTGGAAAAGCCTCGGCGACCCACAGCTCGACGGCCTGATCCAGGAGGCTCTGCGCGACAGCCCTGATATGCAAGTGGCCAGCGCCCGAGCCCATCAGGCCGAAGCAGCGGCCTACGCCGCAGACGCCGCACGCATGCCAACCCTGGATGGCAGCGCCGGTATTAGCCGTTCGCGCCTGGCCAAGGATCAGGACCCGTTGGGCCGGGGTGATGCCTACGCCACCGTGCGTAACGTCGGTGCCAGCTTCAATTACAACTTCGACCTGTGGGGCGGCCAGCGTGCTGCCTGGGAAGCGGCATTGGGCCAGGCTCGCGCCGCCGAAGTCGACCAGCAGGCCGCGCAGTTGACCCTGGCCGCCGACGTGGCGCGGGCCTACAGCGATCTTGGTCAGGCCCATATTCTCCATGACCTGGCCAACGACGACCTCAAGCGTACGCGGCAGATGCTCAACCTGAGCAAGCGCCGCCTGAGTTCCGGGATCGACAGCCAGTACCAATACCAGCAAACCGAAAGCCTGCAAGCCAGCTCCGAGTCGCAATTGATCGACGCCGAGAAAAAGCTGCAGAGCGCGAAAATCGCCCTGGCGGTACTGCTCGGCAAAGGCCCGGACCGTGGCAACGAGCTGACCCGCCCGAATGTGCTGACACCCAGCGCAGTCGCCGTGCCTTCGGTGCTGCCAGCCGAACTGCTGGGCCGGCGTCCTGACCTGGTGGCCGCCCGTTGGCGAGTAGAAGCGGCGAGCAAGAATATCGTCGCCGGCAAGGCCAACTTCTATCCCAACCTCAACCTGAGCGCTAGCGCCGGGGCTGAGTCGTTACTGGGAGATGCCATGTTCGGTTCCGCCAGCCGCTTCTTCAACATCGCCCCCACTGTGTCCCTGCCGATTTTCGACGGCGGCCGTCTGCGTGCCGATCTTGATTCCCGAGACGCCGACTACGACCTGGCGGTGGCCCAGTACAACAAAAGCCTGGTGAAAGCGTTGGGGGATGTCAGCGACAGCCTCTCGCAACTGCGGGACATCGGTCGGCAGATCCAGGCCCAGCAACACGCCACGGACATTGCTCAGGATTCCTACAACACCGTGGTTCAGCGTTACGGCTCAGGTATCGGTAATTACCTGGACGTGCTCAGCATCGAACAGCAACTGCTGCAGGCCCAGCGCCAGTTGGCCAGCCTGAATGCCGAGCAAATCGATCTTTCGATTCAATTGATGCAGGCCCTGGGTGGTGGTTTTCACACCGCTAACGTGGCGTCGACCACTCCTGCCACGCGCACTGAATAATTCAAGGTACTTGTCATGGCCACTGCCCAAACAACCGACACCACAGAACAACCCAACGACAGCAACCCGCGCAAACGCAAAATCATGCTGCTGGGCCTGGCACTGATCGTCATCCTCGGCATCGTGGGCGTCTGGGGCTGGCATGAACTTTACGGGCGCTGGAGCGAAAGCACCGACGACGCCTACGTCAACGGCAACGTGGTGGAAATCACCCCGCTGGTCACTGGCACCGTGGTCAGCATCGGCGCCGACGATGGCGACCTGGTTCACGAAGGCCAGGTGCTGATCAACTTCGACCCCAACGATGCCGCCGTCGGCTTGCAAAGTGCCCAGGCCAACCTAGCGCGCACCGTGCGCCAGGTGCGGGGTTTGTACAGCAATGTCGATGGCATGAAAGCCCAGGTCCTGGCGCAGAAAGCCGAAGTGCAAAAGGCCCAGGACAACTACAACCGTCGGAAAAACCTGGCCCAGGGCGGGGCGATTTCCCTCGAAGAACTGTCCCATGCCCGTGACGACCTGACCTCGGCGCAGAATGCCCTGGCCAACGTCCAGCAGCAGTTCAAGACCTCCAGTGCGCTGGTGGATGATACAGTGATTTCCTCCCATCCAGACGTGCAGGCCGCCGCTGCGCAACTGCGTCAGGCCTACCTGAGCAACGCCCGCAGCACCTTGATCGCGCCGGTCACCGGTTATGTCGCCAAGCGCACTGTGCAATTGGGCCAGCGTGTGCAGCCGGGTACCGCGCTGATGGCGGTCATCCCGCTGGACCAGCTGTGGATCGACGCCAATTTCAAGGAAACCCAACTGCGCCAAATGCGCATTGGCCAGCCTGTGGACATCGAAGCTGATATCTATGGCAGCGACGTGAAGTACAGCGGCACCATCGACAGCCTAGGCGCCGGGACCGGCAGTGCCTTCGCCTTGCTGCCGGCGCAGAACGCCACCGGCAACTGGATCAAGATCGTGCAACGGGTGCCGGTGCGGATCCATATCAATGCCGAAGAGTTGGCCAGGAATCCTTTGCGAGTCGGCTTGTCGACCCTGGTCAATGTCGATCTGCACGACCAGAGCGGCCCGGTACTGGCGCAACAACCGCCGCAAAAAGCCTCGTTCAGCACCAACGTGTACGACCGTCAGTTGGTCGAAGCCGACGCGATGATCACCCAACTGATTCATGACAACAGTGTGGCGGCTCCCAAGGCAGCGCAGCGCTAATGAGCAATAACGCCTCCTTCACGCCGCCCAGCTTGCTGATGGCCACCATCGGCCTGTCCCTGGCGACCTTCATGCAGGTGCTCGACACCACCATCGCCAACGTGGCGTTGCCGACCATTTCCGGCAACCTTGGGGTGAGTTCGGAGCAGGGCACCTGGGTCATCACCTCGTTCGCCGTCAGCAACGCTATTGCCTTGCCGTTGACCGGCTGGCTGAGCCGCCGTTTCGGTGAGGTTAAGCTGTTTTTGTGGGCCACCATCCTGTTCGTGCTGGCCTCGTTTCTCTGCGGCATCTCTACGTCGATGCCTGAGCTGATCGGTTTTCGCGTGCTGCAAGGCCTGGTGGCAGGGCCCTTGTACCCGATGACCCAGACGTTGTTGATCGCGGTCTATCCGCCGGCCAGGCGCGGCATGGCCCTGGCGTTGCTGGCGATGGTCACGGTGGTGGCGCCGATTGCAGGTCCCATCCTCGGCGGCTGGATTACCGACAGCTACAGCTGGCCGTGGATCTTCTTTATCAACGTGCCCATCGGCATCTTTGCGGTAATGGTGGTGCGCTCGCAGTTAAGGAAGCGGCCGGTGGTCACCAGTTACCAGCCGATGGACTATGTCGGGCTGTTGAGCCTGATTGTGGGGGTCGGCGCCTTGCAGATCATCCTCGACAAGGGCAACGACCTGGACTGGTTCGAGTCGAACTTCATCATCATCGGCGCAGTGATCTCGGTGGTTGCCCTGGCGGTGTTCGTGATCTGGGAAATGACCGACAAACACCCGGTGGTCAACCTGCGGCTGTTTGCTCATCGCAACTTCCGCATCGGCACTATCGTATTGGTGTTTGGCTACGCGGGGTTCTTTGGGATCAACCTGATCCTGCCGCAATGGTTGCAGACCCAGATGGGCTACACCGCTACCTGGGCAGGCCTGGCCGTGGCACCGATCGGTATTTTGCCGGTGTTGATGTCGCCGTTTGTCGGCAAGTACGCCCACAAGTTCGACCTGCGGCTGTTGGCCGGGCTGGCATTCCTGGCGATTGGCCTGAGCTGCTTTATGCGTGCCGGCTTCACCAATGAAGTGGACTTCCAGCACATCGCTCTGGTGCAGCTGTTCATGGGCATCGGTGTGGCGCTGTTCTTTATGCCGACCTTGAGCATTCTGATGTCCGACCTGCCGCCGCACCAGATCGCCGATGGCGCGGGCCTGGCGACCTTCCTGCGGACCCTGGGCGGCAGCTTTGCGGCGTCGCTGACTACCTGGATCTGGATTCGCCGGGCGGACCAGCATCATGCCTACATGAGCGAGAGCATGAGTACCTACGACTCTGCGACACGAGATGCCCTGAATACCTTGGGCGGTGCCAGTCACCAAGCGTATGCGCAGTTGGATCAGATACTGACCAGCCAGGCGTACATGATGTCCACCGTGGATTACTTCACGTTGATGGGGTGGATGTTCATGGGATTGATTCTGCTGGTGTGGTTAGCCAAACCGCCGTTTACCGCGAAGGCGGGGCCGGCGGCGAGCGGACACTAGGTTCGGTGTTTTAACACTGTGGCGAGCGGGCTTGCCCGCTCGCCACAACAAGCCCGCTCATCACAGGGATATTCAGCTTCCAGGCAACGCCAACTGCGGATTCACAAAATCAAACGCCGCCAACTGAAATCCTTGCTCATCCACCTGCAACGCCCAACCCTGCTTGTCCCAATCCCCCAGCACAATGCGCTTGGCCGCTTGATCGCCAATCTGCAACTTGTGAATGGCCGGGCGATGGGTATGCCCATGCACCAGCGTGTGCACGCCAAACGCCTGCATCACCCGCGGCACTTCCTCGGGCGTCACATCGACAATATCGTTGGCTTTCATCCGCGTATGGGCACGACTTTCACTGCGCAGCTTGCGCGCCAGTTTGTGCCGGGCGCCCAAGGGCAGGTGACGCAGGATAAACAGGGTAATGGGGTTGCGCAGGATGCGCCGCAGCTTCATATAGCCGACGTCGCGGGTGCAGAGGCTGTCGCCGTGCATCAATAGCACTGGCTCGCCATAAAACTGCACGACAGAGGGGTCCTTGAGTAAGGTGGCGCCTGCAGCTTTGCAGAACACCTTGCCCAGCAGGAAATCACGGTTGCCGTGCATCAGAAAAATCGGGGTGCCGCTGTCGCTCAGCTCACGCAGAGCCTCGCAAATAGAACGCTGGAAGGGCGTCATCGCATCGTCGCCAATCCAGGCTTCGAAGAAGTCTCCCAGAATGTACAACGCGTGCGCGGAGCGAGCGCGACCTTTCAGTAAATCCAGAAACGCCCGGGTAATGTCCGGGCGCTCCTCTTCCAGATGCAAATCTGAAATCAGCAGTATCACGCTTCGATGATCTCGGCTTTCTCGACGATCACGTCTTCTGCGGGTACGTCCTGGTGGCCGGATTTCATGGTGGTGGAAACACCCTTGATCTTGTCCACGACGTCGGTGCCTTCAACTACTTTGGCAAATACCGCGTAGCCCCAGCCCTGAGTAGTCTTGGCGCTGTGGTTGAGGAAGCTGTTGTCTGCCACGTTGATGAAGAACTGAGCGGAGGCCGAATGCGGCTCCATGGTACGAGCCATGGCGACAGAGTACTTCACGTTGGGCAGACCGTTGTCCGCTTCGTTCTGGATGCTTGGGCGCTTGTCTTTCTTTTCTTTCATGCCCGGCTCGAAACCGCCGCCCTGGACCATGAAGTTGCCGATGACACGGTGGAAAACCGTGTTTTCGTAGTGGCCTGCTTTAACGTATTCGATGAAGTTGGCAACGGTAATCGGTGCTTTCTCAGCGTTCAGTTCCAGAACGATGTCGCCATGGTTGGTGGTCAGTTTGACTTGAGTCATGTTCGCTACTCTTTCAAGGAATTCGTGGGTTCGGGCGTTTTTGGCGCCGCTACCTGTTTGGCCAAACGACGGCCAAGGTGCGCAGTTTAGCGTGACCTGCAGGAATTTCGAGGTGGTTTTTTACCGCCCATGCAATAAATGAAGCAGTTTTTGGCCGCGCTCTGTCAGGTGATTGACAGCATCGGCTATGATAAGCCCTTTGTTTTAGGCCTACCCCGGCCACGTACTTCGTCTGTTCAAGGATCCTATGAGCAAGCCCACTGTCGACCCTACCTCGAATTCCAAGGCCGGACCTGCCGTCCCGGTCAATTTCCTGCGCCCGATCATCCAGGCGGACCTGGATTCGGGCAAGCACACGCAGATCGTCACCCGCTTCCCGCCAGAGCCCAACGGCTACCTGCACATCGGTCACGCCAAGGCGATCTGTGTCAACTTCGGCCTGGCCCAGGAGTTCGGTGGCGTCACGCACCTGCGTTTCGACGACACCAACCCGGCCAAGGAAGACCAGGAATACATCGACGCCATTGAAAGCGACATCAAGTGGCTGGGCTTTGAATGGTCCGGTGAAGTGCGCTATGCCTCGCAGTATTTCGACCAGTTGTACGCCTGGGCTGTCGAGCTGATCAAGGCCGGCAAGGCCTACGTTGACGACCTGAGCCCGGAGCAAGCCAAGGAATACCGTGGCAGCCTGACCGAGCCTGGCAAGAACAGCCCGTTCCGCGACCGTTCGGTTGAAGAAAACCTGGACTGGTTCGCCCGCATGAAAGCCGGCGAGTTCAAGGACGGCGATCGTGTACTGCGAGCCAAGATCGACATGGCCTCGCCGAACATGAACCTGCGCGACCCGATCATGTACCGCATCCGTCACGCTCACCACCACCAGACCGGTGACAAGTGGTGCATCTACCCCAACTACGATTTCACCCACGGTCAGTCGGACGCTATCGAAGGCATCACCCACTCCATCTGCACCCTGGAGTTCGAAAGCCACCGTCCGCTGTACGAATGGTTCCTCGACAGCCTGCCCGTACCGGCGCATCCGCGTCAGTACGAGTTCAGCCGCTTGAACCTGAACTACACCATCACCAGCAAGCGCAAGCTCAAGCAACTGGTCGATGAAAAGCACGTCTTCGGTTGGGACGACCCGCGCATGTCCACGCTGTCGGGTTTCCGCCGCCGTGGCTACACGCCAAAATCGATCCGCAACTTCTGCGACATGGTTGGCACCAACCGTTCCGACGGCGTGGTGGACTTCGGCATGCTGGAATTCAGCATCCGTGACGACCTCGACCACAGCGCACCACGCGCCATGTGCGTGCTGCATCCGCTGAAAGTTGTGATTACCAACTACCCGGAAGGCCAAGTCGAGAACCTCGAACTGCCGTGCCACCCGAAAGAAGACATGGGCGTGCGGGTATTGCCGTTTGCCCGTGAAATCTACATCGACCGTGCAGACTTCATGGAAGAGCCGCCAAAAGGCTACAAGCGCCTGGAGCCCAACGGCGAAGTGCGCCTGCGCGGCAGCTACGTGATCCGTGCCGACGAAGCGATCAAGGACGCCGATGGCAACATCGTCGAGCTGCGTTGCTCCTACGATCCGGACACCCTGGGCAAGAACCCTGAAGGTCGCAAGGTCAAGGGCGTGGTGCACTGGGTGCCGGCTGCGGCCAGCATCGAATGCGAAGTACGCCTGTACGATCGTCTGTTCCGTTCGGCCAACCCTGAGAAGGCCGAAGACAGCGCCAGCTTCCTGGACAACATTAACCCTGACTCGCTGCAAGTTCTTACAGGTTGTCGTGCTGAGCCATCACTTGGTAATGCACAGCCGGAAGACCGTTTCCAGTTCGAGCGCGAAGGTTACTTCTGCGCGGATATCAAGGACTCGAAACCTGGTCAGCCGGTATTCAACCGTACCGTGACCTTGCGTGATTCGTGGGGCCAGTGATCATGCAGGCCTGACCGGCTTTGCATAGAGAGAAGGAATTGTTGTGCTAACGATCTACAACACGCTCAGCAAGAGCAAAGAAGTCTTCAAGCCTTTGGATGGCAACAAGGTGCGCATGTACGTCTGCGGCATGACCGTGTACGACTACTGCCATATCGGCCACGGCCGCAGCATGGTTGCCTTTGACCTGGTGACCCGCTGGTTGCGTTTCAGCGGTTATGACCTGACGTATGTGCGCAACATCACCGACATCGAAGACAAGATCATCAACCGCGCCCGCGAGAACGGCGAGCCGTTCGACGTGCTGACCGAGCGCATGATCACCGCGATGCACGAGGACGAGGCGCGCCTCAACATCCTCAAACCGGACATGGAACCCCGCGCCACGGATCATATCCCTGGCATGCTGACCATGATCCAGACCCTGATCGACAAGGGTTACGCCTACGCCCCGGGCAATGGCGACGTGTACTACCGCGTCGCCAAGTTCATGGGTTACGGCAAGCTGTCGCGCAAGAAAATTGAAGACCTGCGTATCGGTGCGCGGATCGAAGTCGACGAAGCCAAACAGGACCCACTGGACTTCGTCTTGTGGAAAGGCGTCAAGCCCGGCGAGCCGAGCTGGGAGTCACCATGGGGCGCCGGGCGTCCGGGCTGGCACATCGAATGCTCGGTGATGTCCACCTGCTGCCTGGGCGAGACCTTCGACATTCATGGCGGTGGCAGCGACCTGGAGTTCCCGCACCACGAAAACGAAATAGCCCAAAGCGAAGCGGCCACCGGCAAGACCTACGCCAACGCGTGGATGCATTGCGGCATGATTCGCATCAATGGCGAGAAGATGTCCAAATCCTTGAACAACTTCTTCACCATCCGCGATGTGCTGGAAAAGTACCACCCGGAAGTTGTGCGTTACCTGCTGGTGTCGAGCCACTATCGCAGCGCCATCAACTACTCGGAAGACAACCTCAAGGACGCCAAGGGCGCCCTGGAACGTTTCTACCACGCGTTGAAAGGCCTACCGACCGTTGCTCCTGCTGGCGGCGAAGCGTTCGTTGAGCGTTTCACCCAAGTGATGAACGACGACTTCGGCACGCCGGAAGCCTGCGCGGTGCTGTTCGAGATGGTGCGTGAGATCAACCGGCTGCGCGAGAGCGATATTGATGCAGCGGCCGGTTTGGCGGCGCGCTTGAAAGAATTGGCCAGTGTGCTGGGCGTCCTGCAAATGGAAGCCGATGACTTCCTGCAAGCCGGCGCTGAAGGACGCGTTGATGCCGCTGAAGTGGATGCGCTGATTCAGGCGCGTTTGACTGCCCGGGCTAACAAGGACTGGGCTGAGTCTGACCGAGTTCGTGACCAACTGACTGCGATGGGTGTGGTGTTGGAAGACGGGAAGGGTGGGACGACTTGGCGGTTGGCTGATTAGGGTTGATTGCCCGCTGAATGAAAACGCCCCGACTGGTTCGGGGCGTTTTTGTGTGAGTTTTGGGGGACTTGCCTGTGGCTTTTCTTGTCGCAACCTAGATGTTGGGCTCAATTAGAATGAGGCGCTCCCAGCGCGCGCCGAGTCGTTTTTGCTCCTGGATGGCTTATGTACGCTCAGCTCACTCATTCCCAAGAAGCTCGCCTAGCCAGCCTTCTGATGTAACAAACTAATTCACGGATATTTACCTACAGAGTAGATCCTTATACGATGACGGCTGACTCTACTGCTCTCCATCGGGTCGGAACACGCTATGGTTGTTCAGTGTATGGCAAGGCGACTTAATAAGTGGTGTTTTGTAGTTTCACAAAATATCGCGCAGGCATATAAGCAGCACAGCTGCATGCGGGTCCGATCATTTCTATACTTACCTATAATACTATTGAGTGTCTGAACGATGAGCAGTACTGATTTACTAGTCGACGACTCTAAACTATTCAGTATAGTTATAGTAAACTACAAGACGCCAGAAATTACCAAAATATGCTTGGACTTATTGCGCAAGCATGTGGGTGGTAGCAACGTCCCAATATGGGTGGTTGATAACTACTCTGCCGATGAGAGTACCGAGTATTTGCGGACACTTGACTGGATCAACTTAATCGAGCGTACTGCTCCTGAACCAGAACCGGGCCATATTGCGCATGGCAAAGCACTTGACATGGTTTTGGAGCGAATTGAAACTGATTATTTATTCCTGATGCACACCGATACGTTTGTTTTCGATAAAAACGTTTTCTCGATGATGCTAAATAAATGTATTAAAAACCCCAAAGTCGTAGCCGTCGGCTGTGTAGAACAATTAAATCGTGGCGCCGCGAGAACCCTTTGGCGCTTTAGCTCGCGACTCTTCAAACACCATTTCAGACACCTGAAAGTTTCCCTGGGATTACGTTCCAGAGAACCAAAGCCGTACAAGGAAGTCTACTTGAAGAGCTTTTGTACGTTGTGGAACTGCAAACTTGTCAAGCAGCACGGCATGCATTTTTCGATGGATGATCGTGTGCCTGGCTATACCCTCCAAGACCGCATGACCGAGCTTGGCTATGTCATTGAAATGTTATCGCCACGTAAAATTTTCAGCTACCTAGATCACATTCAGGCCGGTACTGTTGCAGCAGCTGGTGGCTATGGAGAGACTCATAGACGAACCAATATGTACAACAATATCCTTAAGCGTATGAACAAGAAAGACAGCAATAGTTAAGCTTCGAAGCCGCACGGCGAGTAGTGTGTGCGACACTGTTTGAGTGTCATCCACAGGTCTTTATATTAAGTTATTGGAGCGGTAATGGCACCCATCACTCAAGCACTACCCATCACCCTCTCCCCAGAGCTTGATTTCGATCAAAACGCCGCCAGCGCTTTTGGTTATTCACTTGCCAGCCGCTATGTCCAGGCTACGCCATTTCCGCATATAGTAATCGATGATTTTTTACAGGCAGACCTGATTGCGAGTATCTGCTCGCACTTCCCAGTCGAGCCGACTAACAACGAAATGCTCTACGAGCGCGGCTATAAAGGCCAGCGTAAACGTCAAATAAGTCCCAACGAATGCGCCCCATTTTTGAAGACTCTTTTCAACGCGTTTAACTCGGCCCCCATGTTGCAGTTTCTTGAAAAACTCACGGGCATCGAAGGTTTGATCCCCGATCCCTATTTTACCGGTGGCGGGCTGCATGAAACAAAAAGTGGTGGTTTCCTAGGGGTGCACTCAGACTTCAGGCTCAACAAGAAACTTAATGTTGAACGCAGGCTGAATGTCATAATTTACCTGAATGAGGACTGGCAAGAGGAATACGGCGGCAATTTGGAACTTTGGGATGTCGACATGAAGAGGTGTCTTGAAAAAGTCCTGCCAATTTATAACCGCTGCGTCATTTTTAACACAGACAAAGATAGCAATCATGGGCACCCAGAGCCATTGACAACTCCGGAGCACATCACGCGCAGGTCTATTGCACTTTATTACTATACTGCACAAACCATGGCGGTCGATCCCGCACAAAGAAACAAAACCCATTACAAACCAAGGCCAAAAGATCGATTAAGTCTCAAATATTATATTAGCAAGCTAGTCAAGAGAAAGAACTAAGCTATATCGCTAAGGAAGGTCTGAAGTGTGGGTAGGGGCAAATATAGTTGTCCCGTTTAGGGGCTGGCTACTATAAAGAGGCAACCCAGTGTGTACAAAAATCATGTTGCTCCTGGATGTTGTTGGTTATGTTATTTTCATCATGATCAAAAATATAGACCAGTTCCCCGTCCGACTGGCCCATTTTGAGTTCATATGCAACAAGCCCATTTGATATGTACGATGACATTCCAGAAGTATGCATGTTGACTTTAGCTCCCTTGCATAAAAATTTTGTGTCTTTAAAGTCTGCTCTTAGTAGGCCAAGGCAGTCATACAGATCGCTGGCTGTATAAGTTTTCTTGAGTCCGTTATCTAGTAATAGGGTTAAAGCTGGTTTCCCATCCTCGTATTCTATTGTCAAACTTTCACGAGTATTGTTTTTGATGGTGATGATTTCTACGGATTCTCATGGATATTCTCTACTTGTAAGAGAAAGAAGTCGGACTTATTCGTCAGTACTGATAGGACGTTTCGTCAAGTCATCGACTACATCTGCGCTTCAGCGTAGGAGTCAGCTGTCACCCTGGCGCAGACGCTTGTACAAGGTGTTGCGGCTCACGCCCAACTCACGGGCAAGATGGGAAATGTTGCCACCCAACGCTTTTAGCTGTTGGTTGAGGTCCAGGTTGTCATCCAGAACTTCATTGGCGGGGAGCGGTGCCGCTACGTTGAGATCCACAAAGAAATCATCCGGCAAGTGTTCCGGCCGGATTGGCTGATCTTCAGCCATGGCCAGCGCCACCTGCATCACGCTGCTGACCTGGCGCAAATTGCCCGGCCACGGATGTTGATCGAACAGCGCCAGTACTTCGGCGCTCAGCCCAGCCCATTGGGTCGGTTCACGGTGTTGTTGCCACAATTGCTTGAACAGCGCCTGCTTGTCACTGCGCTCGCGCAAGGGCGGCAGTTCCAGGGTCAGGCCGCCGATGCGGTAATAGAGGTCTTCGCGAAAGCGGCCGATCTGTACCTGTGCGCGCAACGAGCGGTTGGTGGCGGAGATGATCCGCAAGTCCACCGGGAACAACTCGCTGCTGCCCACTGGCTGCACGCAGCGTTCCTGCAATACCCGCAGCAGTCGAGCCTGGGTTGGTAGGGGCATGTCGCCGATCTCATCAAGAAACAGAGTGCCTTTGTCGGCCTTGCGGATCAGGCCGATGCTGCCTTTCTGATTGGCGCCGGTGAACGCGCCTTTTTCGTAGCCAAACAGCTCCGATTCCACCAGCTCGGCAGGAATCGCCGCACAGTTGACGGCGATAAATGCTTGTTGGCTGCGGGAGCTGGCCTGGTGCAGGGCTTTGACGAACACTTCTTTGCCGACGCCAGTTTCACCGTGGATCAGCAGCGGAATATCCTTTTCCAACAGCCGCTCGGCCTGGCGTACGGCCTTTTCCACACGGCTGTCGCCAAAGTGCAGGGTCTTGAGGCTGATAGGGGTGGCTACGGCGGGCGCTGGATCGCTAAACACGCGGGCCTGGATCGGCGTCTGTTTGGGCCGCTTCAACAGGCATTGGAAGCGGTTGCGCCCGGCGGCTTGCAGGGCGAAGGGCAAGCCTTCGGGTTGGTTGAGCAGTTCCAGCAGCGACACCTTGAACAGGCTGTCGATCGTCACCCGCGACAAGCTGATGCCCAGCAGGTTGTCGGCACGGCGGTTGGCCGATAGCACCTGGCCGCTTTCATTGAAAATCAGCAAGCCGGCCCACTGGCTGTCGAGGTTGCTCAGGCCGGTATTGAAGGTCAGCTGGAAATGTTCGCCGCTAAACAGGTTGAGGATCAGCCGGTTTTCCACCGTCTGGCTCATCATCTTGACCATGCCCAGGGTGTGGGACGGCGGCAGGTAACTGTCGCTGGACACGTCCAGTACCGCGATGATCTCGCGCTTGGCGTCGAAGATCGGCGCCGCCGAGCCGGTCATGAAACGATTGGCCTTGAGGAAGTGTTCATCGTGCTCGATATGTACTGCCTGGGCACAGGCCAGGGCGGTGCCGATGGCGTTGGTGCCACTGGAGCGCTCCATCCAACTGGCGCCGGCGCTGAAGCCTCGGGCCAGTTTAGGCTCGATAAAACGTTGGGTGCCCCAGGAGGTCAGCACCTGGCCCTGGTTGTCGGCGAGCATGATCAGGCAGTTGGAGTTGCTGAGGATGTTCTCGTAATAGGGCAGGACTTCCTGGTGGGTGGTCTGCACCAGGGAATGCTGGCTTTCCAGCAGTTGACTGATGCCCTCGGCGGGCAGTTGATCGAAGCTCGGCGTGCTCTGATGATCAAGGCCAAAGGCGCGGCAGCGGCGCCAGGAGTCCTGGATGATGGTGTCGTGAGTCAGCAGTGGGGCAGGTGCGGCCATTTCTGTGACCTTCTTTTTATTGTTTTTTTATGGGGCTCATCTTGTGGAGCGAGCAAGCGCGCTCCTACAAAGGCTCATTCAGTGTTGTTCAGAACTGTTCATTGTCAACCTGGAGGCTGTTCAATTGTTCAGTGCGGGATGTTCATTTCTGTTCAGCAGTGAACGCTGGGTTTGCCTTCCCTTTACCCAACGCCTTTCTTATCAAGGACCTGCGCTGGCTATTGGCTTTTGGCACGAAACTCGCTCTGACATTTCGATAGAACAATTCCAATAATAAAAAGGTCGTGTCATGTCATTGACCCTGGAACATGTCACCCGCGTCGTCGAAGGCCAGACCTGGATCGATGATGTCAATCTGCGCTTTGAAGCCGGCTCCTTCAACGTTCTGCTGGGCCGCACCCTGTCCGGCAAGACCAGTTTGATGCGTCTGATGGCCGGCCTGGACAAGCCCGTCAGCGGTCGCATCCTGATGAATGGTGTTGATGTCACCCAACAATCGGTGCGGTTGCGCAACGTGTCGATGGTCTACCAGCAGTTCATCAATTACCCGACCATGACGGTCTACGAGAACATCGCTTCGCCGTTGCGCCAGGCCGGTGTCTCGGCTGAGCAGATCCAGAGCAAGGTACTGGAAACCGCGAAGATGCTGCGCATCGAGAAATTTCTGCAACGCCATCCCTTGGAACTATCCGGTGGCCAGCAGCAGCGCACGGCCATGGCCCGAGCGCTGGTCAAGGACGCCGAGTTGATCCTGTTCGATGAGCCGCTGGTGAACCTGGACTACAAACTTCGGGAAGAACTGCGTCAGGAAATGCGCGAACTGTTCAAGGCGCGCCACACCATCGCCATTTACGCCACCACTGAACCCAACGAAGCCCTGGCCTTGGGCGGCACCACCACGATCCTCCACGAAGGCCGGGTGATCCAGAGCGGCAAGGCCGCTGAGGTGTACCACCAGCCGCGAACGGTTCTGGCTGCCGAATTGTTTTCCGAACCGCCGATCAATCTGATGCCGGGACGGATTAGTGGTAATGAAGTGAGTTTCGCCAACTTCGTGCATTTCCCGCTGAACGTCGACCTGCGGCCCATCGGTGAAGGTGAGTTCCGCTTTGGCGTGCGCCCCAGCCATATCAGCCTGGTGCCCAGCAATGATGATGACCTGGAGCTGGCGGTAACCGTGGAAGTCGCGGAAATCAGCGGCTCGGAAACGTTCCTGCATGTGCGCAGTGAACATTTTCTGCTGGTTTTGCATCTGCCTGGGGTTCACGAATACGACGTCGATGCGCCGATCCGGATCTATATCCCCACCCACAAATTGTTTGTGTTCGATGGTCAGGGACGGTTAGTCCAGGCCCCCGGTCGACGTGTCGCGAGGGTTGCCTGATGGCCGAAATCCATTTGCAGAACCTGGCTCATAGCTACAGTCCTACGCCAACAGGCCCTGAGGACTACGCCATTCGCGAAATGAACCACGTCTGGGAGCAGGGTGGCGCCTACGCGTTGCTTGGCCCCTCAGGCTGCGGCAAGTCCACCTTGCTCAATATCATCTCCGGCCTGCTCAGCCCGTCGGAAGGCCAAGTGATGTTCGACGGCAAGGTGGTCAACGAGCTGACCCCGGAAAAGCGCAACATCGCCCAGGTGTTCCAGTTTCCGGTGGTGTACGACACCATGACGGTGTTCGACAACCTGGCCTTTCCCTTGCGCAACCAGGGCATGGCACCCGCGAAAATTCACAGCAAGGTGCAGGAAATTGCCGAGGTCCTCGACCTGCAGGCCCTGTTGAGCAAGAAGGCTCGCAACCTCACTGCCGATGAAAAGCAAAAGGTCTCCATGGGCCGTGGGCTGGTGCGCGATGACGTGTCAGCGATCCTGTTCGACGAGCCGTTGACGGTGATCGACCCACACCTGAAATGGAAGCTACGGCGCAAGCTCAAGCAGATCCACGAGCAGTTCAACATCACCATGGTCTACGTCACTCACGACCAACTGGAAGCCTCGACCTTTGCCGACAAGATTGCGGTGATGTACGGCGGGCAGATCGTGCAATTCGGCACGCCACGGGAGTTGTTCGAGCGGCCCAGTCATACCTTTGTCGGTTATTTCATCGGCAGCCCTGGGATGAATCTGATCGAAGTGCAGGCGGACGCCGGTGGCGTGTGCTTTGCCGGGACGCACCTGGCGTTGTCCGAGGCGCTGCAACAGCGGATCGCGCAAATGGATTACAAAAAACTGCAGGTCGGCATTCGCCCGGAGTTTATCCATGTCTGGGATGAGCCCAACCCCGATGCGTTGCAGGCTGATGTGGTCCACGTCGAAGACCTAGGCACCTACAAGATCATGACCCTGAACCTCGATGGCGCGCCGCTGAAAGTGCGCCTGGCCGAGGACAAGCCGGTGCCAGAGGGCCGGGCGTCCATCAGCTTTCCCGCGCAATGGTTGATGGTCTATGCCGACGATTACCTGCTGGAGATGCAGCCATGAATAAGGTGCAGAACAATAAGGCCTGGTGGTTGGTGCTGCCGGTGTTTCTGTTGGTGGCCTTCAGCGCAGTGATTCCGATGATGACGGTGGTCAACTATTCGGTGCAGGACATTTTCGACCAGTCCAGCCGCTACTTTGTCGGCGCTGACTGGTACAAGCAGGTGCTGCTGGACCCGCGATTGCATGACTCGTTGCTGCGCCAGTTCATTTATTCCGCCTGCGTGCTGCTGATCGAGATTCCTTTGGGGATAGCCATTGCCTTGACCATGCCCACCAAGGGCCGCTGGTCGTCCCTGGTGCTGATCGTCATGGCGATTCCGTTGCTGATCCCGTGGAACGTGGTCGGTACTATTTGGCAGATCTTCGGCCGGGCCGATATCGGTTTGTTGGGCTCGACCCTCAATGCGATGGGCATCAGCTACAACTATGCCGCCAACACCATGGACGCCTGGGTCACGGTGCTGGTGATGGACGTCTGGCACTGGACTTCACTGGTAGCACTGCTGTGCTATTCGGGGCTGCGGGCGATCCCGGATGTGTATTACCAGGCGGCGCGTATTGATCGCGCATCAGCCTGGGCGGTATTCCGACATATCCAGTTGCCAAAGATGAAGAGCGTGCTGCTGATCGCGGTGATGCTGCGCTTCATGGACAGTTTCATGATCTACACCGAGCCGTTTGTGCTGACCGGCGGGGGTCCAGGCAATGCCACCACCTTCCTGAGCCAGACCTTGACCCAGATGGCCGTAGGGCAATTCGACCTGGGCCCGGCGGCGGCATTTTCCCTGGTGTATTTCCTGATCATCCTGTTGGTGTCCTGGCTGTTCTATACCGCCATGACCCACTCCGACGCCAATCGCTGAGGCCGCCATCATGAGCAAACGCAAGCTTGTGCCGCTGCTGATCTACATCCTGTTCCTGCTAGTGCCGATCTACTGGCTGCTGAACATGTCCTTCAAGAGCAACACCGAAATCCTCGGCGGCCTGACACTGTTTCCCCAGGATTTCACCCTGGCTAACTACAAGGTGATCTTCACCGACCCCAGTTGGTACACCGGCTATCTGAACTCGCTGTATTACGTCAGCCTGAATACGGTGATTTCCCTAAGCGTGGCGTTGCCGGCAGCCTATGCGTTTTCCCGCTACCGTTTCTTGGGGGATAAGCATCTGTTTTTCTGGCTGCTGACCAACCGTATGGCGCCGCCGGCAGTGTTTCTGCTGCCATTTTTCCAGCTGTATTCGTCTATCGGCCTGTTCGACACCCATATCGCCGTGGCCCTGGCTCATTGCCTGTTCAACGTGCCGCTGGCGGTGTGGATTCTTGAAGGCTTCATGTCCGGGGTGCCCAAGGAAATCGATGAAACCGCCTACATCGATGGCTACAGTTTTCCCAAGTTTTTTGTGAAGATTTTTATCCCCTTGATTGGTTCTGGGATCGGCGTGACGGCGTTTTTTTGCTTTATGTTTTCCTGGGTCGAACTGTTGCTGGCGCGCACGCTGACGTCGGTCAACGCCAAGCCTATCGCGGCGGTGATGACCCGTACGGTCTCGGCCTCCGGCATTGACTGGGGTGTACTGGCGGCGGCGGGAGTGTTGACCATTCTGCCGGGTATGCTGGTGATCTGGTTTGTTCGTAACCATGTGGCCAAGGGCTTTGCTCTGGGCCGGGTCTGAGGAGTCGATGATGGAATGGATGGCCTGGACCACCCCGACTGCGCTGTTCTTTGCGGCCATTGCCCTGCTGCTGGCGGGCATGACCACCTGGGAGTTGCGCTCGCCGAGTATCCCCCGGCGCGGCTTTTTACCGATCAGCACCACTCGTGGTGATCGTTTGTTTATTGGTCTTCTCGGGAGCGCCTACCTGCATTTGCTGGTGATTGGCGTGACCGGCTGGAGCATCTGGGTGGCGTCCGCGCTGTCCCTGGTGTGGCTGTTGGCTGTGATGCGCTGGGGCTAGTTGCCAGGTCTTGGCACCCCCACTCTGTACTTAACCAGGAGGTCTCTATGTTCGACAAAAACAATAAGCTGCGACATAGCATTTCATTGGCGGCCGTGCTGGCGCTCAGCGGGTTGAGCGCTGCAGCCTGGGCCGATGCCTACGAGGACGCGGCGAAAAAATGGATCGGCAGTGAGTTCAAACCGTCCACCCTGACCGAAGCCCAGCAGCTCGAAGAGTTGAAGTGGTTTATCAAGGCGGCCGAGCCGTTTCGTGGGATGAAGATCAACGTGGTGTCGGAAACCCTGACCACCCACGAGTATGAATCCAAGGTGCTGGCCAAGGCTTTCAGCGAAATCACCGGGATCAAGCTGACCCACGACCTGTTGCAGGAAGGCGACGTGGTGGAGAAGCTGCAAACCCAGATGCAGTCCGACAAGAACATCTATGACGGCTGGGTCAACGACTCGGATTTGATCGGTACGCACTTTCGCTACGGCAAGACTGAATCCATCACCGATCTTATGGCCAACGAAGGCAAGGACTTCACCTCGCCGACCCTGGACCTCAAGGACTTCATCGGCATTTCCTTCACCACCGCGCCGGACGGCAAGATCTACCAGTTGCCCGACCAGCAGTTCGCCAACCTGTATTGGTTCCGCGCCGACTGGTTCGAGCGTGCGGACCTGAAAGCCAAGTTCAAGGAAAAGTACGGCTATGAGTTGGGCGTGCCAGTGAACTGGTCGGCCTATGAAGACATCGCCAAGTTCTTCACCGAAGACGTCAAGGAAATCGACGGCAAGCGCGTCTACGGGCACATGGACTATGGCAAGAAAGACCCGTCTCTGGGCTGGCGTTTCACCGATGCCTGGTTCTCCATGGCTGGTGGTGGCGACAAAGGCTTGCCTAATGGCTTGCCGGTGGACGAATGGGGCATTCGCGTCGAGGATTGCCATCCGGTGGGCTCCAGCGTCACCCGGGGCGGCGACACCAATGGCCCGGCGGCGGTCTTTGCCACGCAGAAGTATGTCGACTGGATGCGCGCCTACGCGCCGCCGGAAGCAGCGGGCATGACCTTCTCCGAATCCGGGCCGGTGCCGTCCCAGGGCAACATCGCCCAGCAGATATTCTGGTACACCGCCTTTACTGCCGACATGACCAAACCCGGCCTGCCGGTGATGAATGCCGACGGCACGCCGAAGTGGCGCATGGCGCCATCGCCGCGTGGGCCGTATTGGGAGGAGGGCATGAAGCTGGGGTATCAGGACGTGGGTTCCTGGACCTTCCTCAAGTCGACACCGGAGAAACAGAAACTGGCGGCCTGGCTCTATGCCCAGTTTGTGACCTCGAAAACCGTGTCGCTGAAGAAAACCATCGTCGGCCTGACGCCGATCCGCGAGTCTGACATCAACTCCCAGGCCATGACCGACCTGGCACCGAAGCTTGGCGGGCTGGTGGAGTTCTATCGCAGCCCGGCCCGTGTGCAATGGACACCGACCGGGACCAACGTGCCGGATTATCCACGCCTGGCCCAACTGTGGTGGAGCCATATTTCGGAAGCCGCCAGCGGCGAGAAAACCCCGCAACAGGCGCTGGACGGTTTAGCCAAGGACCAGGACGCCATCATGACGCGTCTGGAACGCTCCAAGGTGCAGCCGATCTGCGGGCCGAAGATGAACCCGGAGCGCGATGCGCAATACTGGTTTGATCAGCCTGGGGCGCCGAAGCCGAAACTGGCGAACGAGAAGCCCAAGGGTGAAACGGTCAACTACAACGAGTTGCTCAAGTCGTGGGAGGCGGCGCGTAAGTAAGAGGGGGCGTTAGTAGAACGGCACCGTGAGGTGCCGTTTTTTGTGGTGTTTCTGCTACCGCTATCGCGATAGCAATAGACGTCGCGCGGCCCCTCTTGGATCTATTCCCAGAAACGCAAAACGGCACCCGAAGGTGCCGTTCTATTTACTGCAATCGCCTAAACGATCAACCCGCCATCACCGCATGCTGCACCAAGGTGAGCAACGGTTGTGGGTAGACGCCGAGGAAGAACGCCAACAAGGCGATCGCCAGCAGCATCACGCCGCCGGCTTTCTGTTCCCAGTGCAGTTCGGCGTCGACACGGCGCAGGTTTGGCTCGATCAGGTACAGCGTCACCATCACGCGCAGGTAGTAGAAAACGCCGATGGCGCTGCCCAATACCAGCGAAGCCACCAGCCACCATTCGTGCGCTTCAACACCGGTAGCCACAATGTAGAACTTGCCGATGAAGCCAGCGGTCAGTGGGATACCGGCCAGGGACAGCATCATCATGGTCAACACGGCAGTCAGGTACGGGCGGCGCCAGAACAGGCCGCGATACTCGTACAGGGCGTCGGCGTCGCGGCCTTTGTAAGGCGAGGACATCAGCGTGATCACGCCGAACGCGCCAAGGCTGGTGATCACGTAGGTGACCAGATAGACGCCGATGGCTTCCACCGCCAGGCCCTTGCTTGCCACCAGGGCGATCAACAGATAGCCGAAGTGAGCGATGGACGAATAACCCAGCAGGCGCTTGAGGTTGTTCTGGGTCAGGGCCAGTAGGTTACCGAACAGGATCGACGCGATGGCGATGATGGTCAGCACGTCGCTCAGTACACCGGTGTTGGCTGCAGGCGAGATCTGGAACAAACGCACCATCACTGCAAACACCGCGACTTTCGAGGCGGTAGCCAGGAAAGCAGCGACTGGCGCCGGGGCGCCTTCGTACACGTCCGGGGTCCACAGGTGGAACGGCACCAGCGACAGCTTGAACGCCAGGCCGATCAACATCATTGCCAGGCCCAACTGGGCAATTGGCGCAGGCATGCTGGTGGCGGCCAGGGCGTGACCGATACCGCTGAAGCTCAGGCTGCCAGCTTCGGCGTAGAGCAGCGCCATACCGAACAACAGGAACGCGGAACCAGCCGCCGACAGCACCATGTACTTGATGCCGGCTTCCAGGGAGCGCTTGTTGAAGAAGGCGTAGGCCACCAGGCCGTAGGTCGGGATCGACAGCAGTTCCAGGCCGATGAACAAGCCGGCCAGGTGTTGCGCGCTGACCAGGACGATACCGCCGGTGGCAGCCAGCAGGATCAGCAGATACAGCTCTTCGCGGTTGCCTGGGTAACCGGTGCCGCCTTCGCCGAGGTAGGCGTGGGCGAGGGTGACGCAGGCCAGAGTGGCGACGAGGATCAACGCGATGTACAGCAGCGCGAAGTCATCGACCATCAACAGCGGGGTGACCGCCAGTGGCGCGACCTTGAGTGCCGGGATGATCGACAGCAAAGCCAGGTTCAGGCCCGCCACCGAAATCAGGAAGGTCTGCGAGTGGTTGCGGCGCCAGGCGATCGCCAGCATCACCGTTACAACGGTGAGGCTGGTGATCAGCAGCGGCGCAAGCGCGATAAAATGTTGGATCGTGAATTCCATAGCGCTCTTACCGGGCCGAAGCGAGTTGAGTGAAGGCGGTGCCGAACCATTGCTGCACGCCATGCATCGTTGCGGCAGAGGTATCGAGGAACGGCTGCGGGTACACGCCGATGTAGATCAGCAGCACTGCAAGGCCGAGCACCATGATCAGTTCGCGAGCATCCAGGCCATGCAACACGGCGTCCGACTTGGACGGACCGAAGTAGGCACGGTGGATCATGATCAGCGAGTAGACCGAACCGAACACCAGGCCGGAGGTAGCGATAGCACTGACCCACGGTGTATTGACGAACGCACCCATCAGGATAAGGAATTCGCCAATGAAGTTGCCGGTACCCGGCAAGCCCAGGGACGCGGCGGCGAAGAACAGGCTGATGGCCGGCAGGTAGGCGATACGCGACCACAGGCCGCCCATCTCACGCATGTCACGGGTGTGCAGACGCTCATACAACTGGCCACTGAGGATAAACAGTGCCGCCGCCGAAACGCCGTGAGCCAACATCTGGATCACTGCACCTTGCAACGCGACCTGGCTGCCGGAGTAGATGCCGATCAGTACGAAGCCCATGTGGGAAACGGACGAGAAGGCGATCAGACGCTTGATGTCGGTCTGGGCGAAGGCCAGGAACGCACCGTAGAAGATCCCGATCAGACCGAGGGTCATGGCGATCGGCGCAAACTCGGCCGAGGCATTCGGGAACAGCGGCAGGGCGAAACGCAGCAAGCCGTAGGCCGCGGTCTTCAACAGGATACCGGCCAGGTCCACGGAACCGGCGGTCGGCGCCTGGGCGTGAGCGTCAGGCAACCAGGAGTGGAACGGCACCACCGGCAGCTTCACCGCGAAGGCGATGAAGAAGCCCAGCATCAAGATGTACTCGGTGGTCAGGGACATCTTGGTTTTCAGTAGCGTGGCGTAATCAAAAGTGATTACCCCGGTGCTGTTGAAGTTGACCAGTACCAGGCCGAGGATCGCCACCAACATGATCAGGCCGGAAGCCTGGGTGAAGATGAAGAACTTGGTCGCCGCGTAGATCCGGGTTTTCTTGCCGTCCGAAGAACTGTGACCCCAGAGCGCGATGAGGAAGTACATCGGCACCAGCATCATTTCCCAGAAGAAGAAGAACATGAACAGGTCGAGGGCGAGGAACACGCCGACAACACCGCCCAAAATCCACATCAGGTTCAGGTGGAAGAAGCCCACGTGATGCTGAATCTCTTTCCAGGAGCAGAGTACCGAGAGGATACCCAGCAGGCCGGTCAGCAGGATCATCAACAGCGACAGGCCATCGAGGGCCAGGTGCACGTTGATGCCAAAGCGCGGGATCCAGATGTGCTTGAACTCAAGCGCCCAGGTGGGATCGGCGCCAGGCGCCGGAGCAAATGAATAGTCGCCATGGGCCCACAGCCAGAGGCCGAGAGCGAGTTCCAGGGACATGGTCAGCAACGCAATCCAGCGGGGCAGGGTAGCGCCGAAGCGCTCACCCATCCAGCAGAGCAGGCCGCCGATAAAGGGAATCAGGATTAGCCAGGGCAGAATCATGACGGGCTCGTTTCCTTTCGCAAGTTCGCAAAGTTCATATCAGACCGCTACCACAACGATGGCGCCGATCACCAGCACGGCACCGGCCGCCATGGAAGCTGCATACCAGCGCAACTGGCCAGTCTCGGTGCGGCTCAGGGCGGTGTGACCAGCCTTGGCAGCACGCGGGATCAAACCGATGGTCTGGTCGAACGGGTCTTTGCGCAGTACGTGGCTGATCGCAAGGTAAGGCTTGACGAACAGTTTGTCGTAGACCCAGTCGAAGCCCCAGGCAGCGAACCACCAGGCCGAAAGGAAGCGGCCAATGGCACTGTTGGCAACGGCGGTGACGAAGCGACGCTTGCCGAGGAACAGCAGTGCCGCCAGCAGGATACCGGCCAGGGCGATGGCGCCCGAGGCGATTTCCAGGCTGTGCTTGGCGTCGCCGCCGGCATGGCCGACGCTTTGTGGTAACACGCCAGCCAGTGGCGGGGTGATCATGGCGCCGACGAAGGTCGACAGGATGATCAGCACCGACAGTGGCAGCCAGTGGGAGATGCCATGGCCCGCGTGGGCTTCGGTCTTCGCTTCACCGTGGAACGCGATGAAGATCAGGCGGAAGGTGTACAACGAGGTCATGAACGCACCCACCAGGCCTGCATACAGCAGTCCCTGGTTACCGCTGGCAAAGGCTTCCCAAAGGATTTCGTCTTTGGAATAGAAGCCTGCGGTCACCAATGGCAAGGCCGACAAGGCCGCGCCGCCGACGATAAAGCTGGTGTAGGCCAGTGGCAGCTTCTTCCACAGGCCGCCCATCTTGAAGATGTTCTGCTCATGGTGGCAGGCAACAATCACCGCACCGGAGGCAAGGAACAGCAGGGCCTTGAAGAAGGCGTGGGTCATCAGGTGGAAGATCGCGCCTTCCCAGGCACCAATGCCCAGGGCCAGGAACATGTAGCCGATCTGGCTCATGGTCGAGTAGGCGAGGATGCGCTTGATGTCGGTCTGAACCAGTGCAGCGAAACCGGCGAGCACCAGGGTCACACCACCGACGATGCCGACAAGATGCAGGACGTCCGGCGCCAGGGTGAACAGGCCGTGGGTACGGGCGATCAAGTAGACACCGGCGGTTACCATCGTCGCGGCGTGGATCAGTGCCGAAACCGGAGTAGGACCGGCCATCGCGTCCGCCAGCCAGGTTTGCAGTGGCAGTTGCGCGGATTTACCGACAGCGCCGCCCAGCAGCATCAGGGTCGCCAGGGTGATCCAGAAGTCACCGACCTGGAATTTCTGCGGCGCGAGCACCAGCAGTTCCTGGATATTCAACGTACCCAACTGTTGGAACAGGATGAACAGGCCGATGGCCATGAACACGTCGCCGATACGGGTGACGATAAAGGCCTTGAGTGCCGCGTTACCGTTGTTGCGGTTGCTGTAGTAGAAACCGATCAACAGGTACGAGCACAGGCCCACACCTTCCCAGCCGAAGTACAGGAACAACAGGTTATCACCCAGCACCAGGAACAGCATGCTGGCGATAAACAGGTTGGTGTAGGCGAAGAAGCGCGAGTAACCGGCTTCACCGCGCATGTACCAGGAGGCGAACAGGTGGATCAGGAAACCCACGCCCACCACCACGCCAAGCATGGTGATCGACAGGCCGTCGACGTAGAGGGCGAAGTTGGGCTTGAAGCCCTCCACCGACATCCACTGCCACAGCACCAGGGTGTAGTGACCACCCTCGGGCGGCGCGACGTTGAATTGCCAGATGACGTAGGCGGCGACAATCGCCGACAAGCCAATGGACCCGACGCCGATCAGGGCCGAGAGATTTTCCGAGAGACGTCCACGGGAGAACGACAGCAGCAGAAAACCGATCAGGGGAAATACGAAAGTCAGAAAGATCATGTTCATCCGCGCATCTCACTGGCAGCGTCGATATCAAGCGTGTGGAAGCGACGATACAGTTGCAGCAGAATCGCCAGGCCAATACTGGCCTCGGCGGCTGCCAGGCTGATCACCAGGATGAACATGACTTGTCCATCCGGCTGGCCCCACCTTGCACCTGCCACGATGAACGCCAGTGCAGCGGCGTTCATCATGATTTCCAGGCTCATCAACACGAAGAGAATGTTGCGGCGCACCATCAGGCCGACCAGGCCAAGGCAGAACAGGATGCCGGCGACCGCCAGACCATGCTCCAAAGGGATAGCAGGCATCATCATTGCTCCTTGGCTTCGTTGCGGCCCAAGTGGAAGGCGGTGATGGCTGCGGCAAGCAGCAGCATCGAAGCCAGTTCGACCACCAGCAGGTACGGGCCGAACAGGCTGATGCCCACGGCCTTGGCGTCTACGGTGGTGTGGCCGATGGCGTGGCCGCTCTGGTGAGCGAACAGCACATACAGCAGCTCGCCAAGCAGCAGGGCTGCCAGGATCACCGGGCCGATCCAGATGCCGGGTTTGAGCCAGACGCGCTCCTGGGCGACCGAAGCCGGCCCCAGGTTGAGCATCATCACCACAAACACGAACAGCACCATGATGGCGCCAGCGTAGGCGATCACTTCCAGCACACCGGCGAACGGTGCGCCGAGGCTGAAAAAGGTCATGGCCACGGCGATCAGCGAAATGATCAGGTAGAGCAGGGCGTGCACGGGGTTCGTGTTGGTGATCACGCGAAGCGTGGCCACTACTGCAATACCCGATGCGAAATAGAAAGCGAATTCCATCTTTCTTCCTTAAGGCAGCAAGCTCTTCACGTTGATCGGCTCGGCTTCGTTTTGCGCGGAGCCTTTTGGCTTACCGGCAATGGCCATACCTGCAACACGATAGAAGTTGTAATCAGGGTTTTTACCGGGACCAGAGATCAGCAGATCTTCTTTCTCGTACACCAGGTCCTGACGTTTGAACTCGGCCATTTCGAAATCCGGTGTCAGCTGGATCGCGGTGGTCGGGCAGGCTTCCTCACAGAGACCGCAGAAAATGCAGCGCGAGAAGTTGATACGGAAAAACTCCGGGTACCAACGACCGTCTTCGGTTTCAGCTTTCTGCAGGGAGATGCAGCCCACCGGGCACGCCACGGCGCACAGGTTGCAGGCCACGCAGCGCTCTTCGCCGTCGGGGTCGCGGGTCAGGACGATACGGCCGCGATAGCGCGGCGGCAGGTACACCGCTTCTTCCGGGTATTGCAGGGTGTCGCGTTTGCGAAAGCCGTGACCGAACACCATCACCAGGCTTCGCAACTGGGTACCGGTACCCTTAACGATGTCGCCAATATATTTGAACATGGGTCAAATCCTCACTGAACCGCGCCCGCTGGCGTGTTCAACAACACAACGGCAGCAGTCACCAGCAAATTGATCAGGGTCAGCGGCAAGCAGAACCTCCAGCCGAAATCCATCACCTGGTCATACCGTGGACGCGGGATGGCAGCGCGCAGCAGGATGAACAGCATGATGAAGAACGAGGTCTTCAAGACGAACCAGAGGAAAGCCAGTTGCGGCAGGATGCCGAACGGACCGTGCCAGCCACCGAAGAACAAGGTCACCAGCAGCGCCGAGATCAAGATGATGCCGATGTACTCACCGACGAAGAACATGCCCCATTTCATGCCGGCGTATTCAATGTGATAACCGTCGGCCAGTTCCTGTTCCGCTTCCGGCTGGTCGAAGGGGTGACGGTGAGTCACGGCTACGCCTGCGATGAAGAAGGTACAGAAGCCGAAGAACTGCGGAATGATGAACCACAGGTTCTGCGCCTGGTACTCGACGATGTCGCGCATGTTGAACGAGCCGACCTGCACCACGATGCCCATCAGGGCCAGGCCCATGAACACTTCGTAGGACACGGTCTGGGCCGAGGCCCGCAAGGCGCCCAGCAGGGCGAACTTGTTGTTACTGGCCCAACCGGCGAACAGCACCGCATAGACCGACAGACCGGCCATGGCGAAGAAGAACAGCAAGCCGATGTTCAGGTCCGCCACGCCCCAGGTCGGGGTGATCGGGATGATTGCGAAGGCAATCAGCAAGGCGCTCATGGCCACGACCGGTGCCAGGGTGAAGATCACCTTGTCGGCAAACGGCGGGGTCCAGTCTTCCTTGAAGAACATTTTCAGCATGTCGGCGGCGATCTGGAACATGCCGAACGGGCCAACGCGGTTCGGACCGTAACGGTCCTGCCACCAGCCCAGCAGTCGACGTTCGACGAAGCTGAGCAGGGCGCCCGCGACCACCACGGCCAGCAGGATCACGATGGCCTTGACGACCGCAATGATCACGTCGATCACTTCAGGGGTGAACCAGGTCATTGCGCTGCCTCCTGCAGACCGTCAACGATAAAGCCTGCAATTGCCGGCGGGATACCGGCGATACCTGCTGGCAATGCCACCAGGCCGGCGCCCAGCTCTTCGTTGATGCGCAGCGGCAGACGCAGGGTCTGGCCGCCTACGTTCAAGCTGAGCAGGGCACCGTCGTTGACGCCCAGGCGATCGGCTTCCGACTTGGCCAAGGCTACATAAGCAGCCGGGATGCGCTCTTGAACCGGCGCGGCCTTGGAAGAGTTCTCTTCGCTGCCGAACAGGTGGAAGAACGGCACGACCTGCCATGTACCCTGGGCCGGGTTGAAGGCGCGTGGAACATTGGCGAACCAGTTCAGCGAGTCACCCTGGCTTTCGATCAAGCGGGTGCCTGGGTCGCCAGCGCGGATATGACCACCGACTTCGTCCTGGAACTTGTTCCAGGCTTGCGGCGAGTTCCAGCCCGGCGACCAGGCGAACGGCACCTGCTGGCGAGGCTCGACCGAGCCCGAGTAACCTTCCATGGAGAAGGCGAACGCGGTGTCGTTGTCTTGCGAAGTACGCGGTTCATGCACGCTGATGTCGGCGCGCATGGCGGTACGACCGGAATAACGCAACGGTTCACGGGCCAGTTTCATACCTTTGATGCGGAACGAGGCGGACGGTGCAGCGTCGACGATGCGGGCCAATTGCGGCGTGCTGGAAGCGCAGGCTGCGGTGACGTGGTCCAGTAGGGTCCAGTCGATTGGCTGGTTCAGCAAGGTGGCGCGCAGGGCATGCAGCCAGCGCCAGCCTTCGTGAACCAGGATGCTCGCGTCGAGGTACTTCGGATCGAACACTTGGAAGAAGCGCTGGGCGCGGCCTTCCTGGCTGACCAGAGTACCGTCGCCTTCAGCGAAGCTTGCCGCTGGCAGTACCAGGTGGGCACGGTCGCTGGTGGCGGTTTTCTGGTGGTCGGCAACGATCAGCACTTTGGCCGCGTTTAGCGCAGCGTCAACCTTGGCTGCGTCAGTGCGGGTGTACAGATCGTTTTCCAGCACCACGATGGCATCGCTGCTGCCGTCGATCACGGCTTGCAGGGCGGCGTCCAGGGACTCGCCACCCAGCATGGCCAGGCCGAGGCTGTTGGCTTCTGGCACGATCAGGCTGATGGAACCGTTCTTCTCGCGCAGCTTGAGGGCCTTGGCGATGTTGGCCGCGGCTTCGATCAGCGCCTTGGAACCCAGGGAGGTACCGGCGATGATCAGTGGGCGCTTGGCCGCCAGCAGGGCGTCGGCGATGCGCTTGGCCAGTTCAAGGGCTTCGGCGTCCAGGCCCTCAACGGCAGGCGCGCTGGCGTCGATGGCATGGGCCACGGCAAAACCGATGCGGGCGAGATCGTCAGGCGCGGCGTGAACGCACTCTTCGGCGATATCGTCGAGCTTGGTTTCAGCCAGGCTTGCGATAAACAGCGGGTTCAGCGCGTTCTGGCCGATGTTTTTCACCGCCGCGTCGAGCCATGGCTGGACGCGCAGGGCGTCGGCCATGTCTTCAGCCTTGCCCTTGACCGACTGGCGCAGGGCCAGGGCCATGCGGGCGGCGGTCTGGGTCAGGTCTTCACCGAGGACGAAGATCGCGTCATGGTCTTCGATGTCGCGCATGTTTGGCACAGGCAGCGGGCTGTCGTTCAGCACTTGCAGGACCAGGCGGATGCGTTCCAGTTCAGCGGCTTCGATACCCGAGTAGAAGTGCTCGGCGCCTACCAGTTCGCGCAACGCGTAGTTGCTTTCGAGGCTGGCGCGGGGCGAACCGATACCGACGATGTTGCGACCGCGCAGCAGGTCAGCGGCTTTATCCAGCGCCTGGTCCAGGCTCAGCTTGGCACCATCGGCCAGCAGCGGTTGGCGTGGACGGTCTTCGCGGTTGACGTAGCCATAGCCGAAACGGCCACGGTCGCACAGGAAGTACTGGTTGACCGAACCGTTGAAGCGGTTTTCGATACGACGCAGTTCACCATAGCGCTCGCCAGGGGAGATGTTGCAACCGCTGGAGCAGCCATGGCAGATGCTCGGCGAGAACTGCATGTCCCACTTGCGGTTGTAGCGCTCGGAGTGAGTCTTGTCGGTGAACACACCGGTTGGGCAGACCTCGGTGAGGTTGCCGGAGAACTCGCTTTCCAGCACGCCATCTTCAACGCGACCGAAGTACACGTTGTCGTGGGCGCCGAACACACCGAGGTCGGTGCCGCCGGCGTAGTCCTTGTAGAAGCGCACGCAGCGGTAGCAAGCGATGCAGCGGTTCATTTCGTGGGAAATGAACGGGCCCAGTTGCTGATTCTGGTGAGTACGCTTGGTGAAGCGATAACGGCGCTCGTTGTGGCCAGTCATCACGGTCATGTCTTGCAGGTGGCAGTGACCGCCTTCCTCGCAGACCGGGCAGTCGTGCGGGTGGTTGGTCATCAGCCATTCAACGACGCTGGCGCGAAACACTTTCGCTTCTTCGTCGTCGATGGAAATCCAGCTGCCGTCGGTGGCGGGGGTCATGCAGGACATGACGATCCGACCACGCTTGTCATTCTCGTCGGTGTACTGCTTGACCGCGCACTGGCGGCAAGCGCCAACGCTGCCAAGGGCGGGGTGCCAGCAGAAATAAGGGATATCGAGGCCTAGCGACAGACACGCCTGTAACAGGTTGTCTGCCCCATCGACTTCGAGCTCTTTGCCGTCTACGTGGATAGTGGCCATGGTTCAAAGTTCTTCGTTGGCCCGGTGTCAGCGGGCGTGGCTAATGGAATCTTGTTATTCATGTGAATCAACACAGCCTTAAAGGCGTCATCACATGAGAAAGCGAAGGGCACGGACCTTTCGCCTTGTTAAGCGTTACGCGCCGACTACGATCGGCCTCGCCAGAGGCGGGACGGCGGCGCTGGTGGGCGCGATGCCGGCTTCGAACTCCGAACGGAAGTATTTGATTGCGCTGCCCAATGGCTCCACGGCGCCCGGTGCGTGAGCACAGAAGGTCTTGCCAGGGCCGAGGAAGCCGACCAGACCCAACAGGGTCTCGATGTCACCGGGCTGACCTTCGCCTTTCTCGATGGCCATCAAGAGCTTGACGCTCCATGGCAAACCATCGCGGCAAGGCGTGCAGAAGCCGCAGGATTCGCGGGAGAAGAACTGCTCCATGTTGCGCAGCAAGGAGACCATGTTGACGCTGTCGTCCACCGCCATGGCCAGGCCGGTACCCATGCGGGTGCCCACCTTGGCGATGCCGCCGGCATACATTTGTGCGTCCAGGTGCTCGGGCAACAGGAAGCCGGTACCGGCGCCGCCTGGCTGCCAGGCCTTGAGGGTGTAACCGTCGCGCATGCCGCCGGCGTAGTCTTCGAACAACTCGCGACCGGTGATGCCGAATGGCAACTCCCACAAGCCAGGGTTCTTGACCTTGCCGGAGAAGCCCATGAGCTTGGTGCCCATGTCTTCACTGCCTTCGCGGGCCAACGATTTGTACCAGTCCACGCCGTCGGCAATGATCGCCGGCACGTTGCAGAGGGTTTCAACGTTGTTTACGCAAGTCGGCTTGCCCCACACACCGACGGCGGCAGGGAAGGGCGGCTTGGAGCGCGGGTTGGCGCGGCGGCCTTCGAGGGAGTTGATCAGTGCGGTTTCTTCACCGCAGATGTAACGCCCTGCGCCGGTGTGGACGATCAGCTCGAAATCAAAACCGCTGCCCAGGATGTTCTTGCCCAAAAGGCCGGCTGCCTTGGCTTCTTCCACTGCACGGTTCAAGTGCTTGGCGGCGGTGGTGTATTCGCCACGCAGAAAGATGTAGCCACGGTAGGTTTTCAGCGCTCGGGCACTGATCAGCATGCCTTCGATCAGCAGATGGGGCAGTTGCTCCATCAGCATGCGGTCTTTCCAGGTGTTGGGCTCCATTTCATCCGCGTTGCACAGCAGGTAGCGGATGTTGATGGATTCGTCCTTGGGCATCAGGCCCCACTTCACGCCCGTGGGGAAGCCTGCACCGCCGCGGCCTTTCAGGCCTGCGTCTTTCACGGTCTGGACGATGTCGTCCTGGGCCATGTCGGCAAAGGCTTTGCGCGCGGCAGCGTAACCGTTCTTGGCCTGGTACTCGTCGAGCCAAACGGCTTCGCCATCGTCACGCAGGCGCCAGGTCAGCGGGTGAGTCTCGGCCGAACGCTTGATGCGGTTGGCAGGACCGAAGGAAGTCAGGGTCATGGGTAGCCCTCGAGCAATTGGGCGACGCCAGCAGTTTGCACGTCACCGAATGTGTCGTCGTCGATCATCAACGCCGGCGCCTTGTCGCAGTTGCCCAGGCAGCACACCGGCAGCAGGGTAAACCGGCCGTCAGCGGTGGTCTCGCCCAGGCCGATGCCCAGCTTGCTCTGGATTGCGCCGACCACGGACTCGTGGCCGCCGATATAGCAGACCATGCTGTCGCACACGCGAATGATGTGGCGGCCCACCGGTTGGCGGAAGATCTGGCTGTAGAACGTAGCCACGCCTTCAACGTCGCTGGCGGGGATGCCGAGTATCTCGCCGATGGCGTAGATGGCACCGTCTGGCACCCAGCCACGTTCCTTCTGGACGATCTTCAAGGCTTCGATCGACGCCGCGCGCGGGTCTTCGTAGTGATGCAGCTCGTGCTCAATGGCCGAGCGTTCGGTTTCACTCAAGGTAAAACGGTCTGTCTGGATAAGCGTGCTGTTCATGCTTAGCGGTCCACGTCGGCCATAACGAAATCGATACTACCCAGGTACGCAATCAAGTCCGAGACCATGCTGCCTTTGATCACCGAAGGGATCTGCTGCAGGTGCGGGAAGCTTGGGGTGCGAATCCGGGTGCGGTAGCTCATGGTGCCGCCATCGCTCGTCAGGTAATAACTGTTGATACCCTTGGTCGCTTCAATCATCTGGAAGGACTCGTTGGCCGGCATTACCGGGCCCCACGAGACTTGCAGGAAGTGCGTGATCAGGGTTTCGATGTGCTGCAGGGTGCGCTCTTTAGGCGGCGGCGTGGTTAGCGGGTGATCCGCCTTGTACGGGCCTTCCGGCATGTTGCGCATGCACTGGTCGATGATTTTGATGCTCTGGCGCATCTCTTCGACGCGCACGATGCAACGGTCGTAGGCATCGCCATTGGCCGCCAGCGGGACTTCGAACTCGAAGTTCTCGTAGCCGGAGTACGGGCGTGCTTTACGCAGATCGAAATCACAACCGGTGGAACGCAGGCCGGCACCCGTGACGCCCCATTCCAGGGCCTCTTTGGTGTTATAGGCAGCGACGCCGATGGTCCGACCCTTGAGGATACTGTTGTCCAGGGCGGCTTTCTGGTACTCATCGAGGCGTTTTGGTAGCCACTCGACGAAGTCTTTCACCAGTTTTTCCCAGCCGCGCGGCAGGTCATGCGCAACGCCGCCGATGCGGTACCAGGCCGGGTGCAGACGGAAACCGGTGATAGCTTCGATCACCGTGTAAGCCTTCTGGCGGTCGGTGAAGGTGAAGAACACCGGCGTCATCGCACCAACGTCCTGGATATAGGTACCCAGGAACAGCAGGTGGCTGGTGATCCGGAAAAACTCGGCCATCATGATGCGGATGGTGTCGACTTTGTCCGGCACCTTGATGCCGGCCAGCTTCTCGACCGCGAGCACGTACGGCAGGTTGTTCATCACACCGCCGAGGTAATCGATACGGTCGGTGTACGGGATGAAGCTGTGCCAGGACTGGCGCTCGGCCATCTTCTCGGCACCACGGTGGTGGTAGCCAACGTCCGGCACGCAGTCGACGATTTCTTCGCCGTCCAGTTGCAGGATGATGCGGAAGGCACCGTGAGCCGAAGGGTGG
The DNA here is from genome assembly GCF_040310325.1 of Pseudomonas sp. HY7a-MNA-CIBAN-0227. Taxonomy (NCBI): domain Bacteria; kingdom Pseudomonadati; phylum Pseudomonadota; class Gammaproteobacteria; order Pseudomonadales; family Pseudomonadaceae; genus Pseudomonas; species Pseudomonas sp. HY7a-MNA-CIBAN-0227. Next base: position 88,241 of record NZ_JBEOPT010000014.1, read on the forward strand.
TTCGGGCCCAGGTTGAGGAACATGTAGTCCTCGTTGGTGCCGGAGCGTTTCATGCCCCAGTCTTCCGGACGGAAGCGCGCGGCTTCTTCTTCAAGCTGCTGCTTGGCCAGGGTCAGGCTGTACGGATCGAATTCAGTGGCGCGGGCAGGGAAGTCCTTGCGCAGCGGGTGACCTTCCCAGGTCGGCGGCATCATGATGCGCGACAGGTGCGGGTGGCCGGGGAAATCGATGCCGAACATGTCCCACACTTCACGCTCGTACCAGTTGGCGTTTGGCCAGATACCGGTCACGGTCGGAATGCTCAAGTCGCTCTCGGAGAGGGCAACCTTGATCATCACGTCGCTGTTACGTTCCAGCGACATCAGGTGATAGAACACGGTGAAGTCGGCGCCGCTCGGCAGCCCCTGGCGCTTGGTACGCAGGCGTTCGTCCACGCCATGCAGGTCATAGAGCATGACGTACGGCTTGGGCAGGTTGCGCAGGAAGCTCAGGACTTCGACAAGCTTGGCACGCGCCACCCACAGCACCGGCATACCAGTACGCGTGGCCTGGGCGGTGAAGGCGTCAGGGCCAAAACGGTTATTGAGTTCGACGACCACATCCTGGTCGTCTGCCTTGTAAGGCGGGATGTACAGAGCACTGCCTGTAGTCATGGTTTTTTATCGCTTTCGGTCAACGTAAAGAATGAAGCCAGGTTTTCGTTCTATAAAAGAAGCGGCTCTGGATCAGACTTCGTCGGGGCTGCGCAGGTTGGTGACCTGAATACGCTGTTCGCGGCGCTGTTCCTTTTGTGACGGCATCTCGGCGCGGTATACGCCTTGATCTCCGACAACCCAGGAAAGTGGGCGACGCTCCTTGCCAATCGATTCCTGCAACAGCATCAAGCCTTGCAGAAATGCTTCAGGGCGGGGCGGGCAGCCAGGCACGTAGACGTCCACGGGCAGGAACTTGTCCACCCCCTGAACAACGGAGTAGATGTCGTACATGCCACCGGAGTTGGCGCACGAACCCATGGAGATAACCCACTTTGGTTCGAGCATTTGCTCGTAGAGACGCTGAATGATCGGCGCCATCTTGATAAAGCAGGTACCGGCGATAACCATGAAATCCGCCTGGCGCGGCGATGCCCGGATAACTTCGGCGCCAAAGCGCGCGATGTCGTGGGGCGCCGTGAAGGCGGTGGTCATTTCCACGTAGCAGCAGGAAAGGCCGAAGTTGTACGGCCACAGGGAGTTTTTACGCCCCCAGTTGACCGCGCCGTTCAGCACGTCTTCCAGCTTGCCCATGTAGATGTTTTTGTGGACTTGGTCTTCTAACGGATCGGAAACGGTTTCCCGCTCGCCGATGGGGTACTGCTCGTTAGGAGCATCCGGGTTGATCCTGGTGAGATTGTATTGCATCGCCAAAGCCTCATTGTTTCAGCTTCGCTTGCCGCTTGCGACGAGCTTCCGGAGCCCAGTCAAGGGCGCCCACTCGAAATAGGTAGACAAGGCCTGCCAACAGAATTGCTATGAAAACGAGAGCTTCGACGAATCCGGTCCAGCCACTTTCGCGGACGGACACAGACCAGGCAAAGAGAAAAAGGGCTTCGATATCGAAGATCACGAAGAGCATCGCGACCAGATAGAATTTGGCTGAGAACCGCAAGCGGGCGCCACCTGTAGGTAGCATGCCGGACTCGAACGGTTCGTTTTTGCTGCGACCCCAGGCTTTTGACCCCAGGAGGCTGGATACACCGAGCATGAAGGCGCAAAGGCCGACGACACCCAAAAGGAAAATGGCAAAGCCCCAGTTGTGGGCCATGAGTCCTGTCGCTTCGGGCATGCTGGTAATCCTTAACAGAGAGCAAGGGTCTCTGAGCTTGATAAAGAAATAAAGCAGTGACGATATGTCGCAGAGCAATCAATCGCGGTGATTTTATGGCTAAACACCGGGCAAGTAAAATTCCGAGAGCGAATTTATTCGATGGAATAAGGACATAGTGCACCTTTGTGGGGCTGCAGCCCATACGCTACGGGCATTAGCTTGATTTTCATCAATTATGTTTTGTTTAACGAGTAATGAAGTTTCTGCCCTCCAAATGATAATGACTATTGTTTGAGCGGATTTTAAACGGGTGTTGGGTGTGTTACGGGAGAAGTTGTTGTTACTTGCCCGTTTGGCCCAAGTTGGTAAAGGGGATCTTTTAACCGAATCTTCCGAAGCGAATACCGCTCTGGATCAATGTTCTGCGAAAATTCTGGCGCTGGGCGCATTTCCAGTGAGAGTCGGGCTTGTTGTGCCGAGTGGGCTTGTCGGATCACCGAACCGCCGCGTTGGAGCGCGGAGCACTCCCTGGCCGGCCACTGTGATTTATCAGAAAGACCGCAGTGATCTTACTGGGGCTACTGCGCAGCCCAGCGCGGGCAAGCCCGCTCGCCACAGGGAATTTACACATCAGCTAGCGCCCATCCGCTTTTGCTTTTCACCACTCAGGTCGGCTACCAGGCCGCCGTGCTTTTGCTTTTGATCTAAGGCGCCCCGTTAACCACGATGGCTGAACGCAGGCATTGATCCGTGGGTAAACCGGCAGGACGCCGGTTTAGCCGCGCTGGGCCAGGGATGGCCCATCGCGGCGGCCCACGGAGTAATGCCGCAGAGAAGGCATGCCGAGCCTAAGCGAGGCACCAAGTGGTGGGGCAAGAGCCTTTGGCTACTTTGGGCTTTTCAAAGTGACACGTCGTAAGGACGTAACCCTAATCCGCCCTGACCAAAATAACGGATATATACCCAGCCCAGCCCGCAACCCCAAAACCCTGCCGGCAAAGATGCGTAGATACCCATGCACCTATGAGGCAAGCCACACATTTGATCTTCGGTGTGCCAGGGAGATCTTCGCAGGCAAAAAAAACGCCCCGAACCAGTCGGGGCGTCAGATCGTGCGGCACTGCGGTTAGCTTTTTATCGGGTCCGCAATGGCCGTGTACTCAGGTTACTCAGTGGAACTGTTCTTCTTCGGTCGAGCCGGTCAGCGCGGTTACGGACGAGGAGCCGCCCTGAATTACGGTGGTCATGTCGTCGAAGTAGCCAGTGCCCACTTCCTGCTGGTGCGCCACGAAGGTGTAACCCTTGGAGGCATCAGCGAATTCCTGCTCCTGCAGTTTCACGTAGGCAGTCATGTCGTTGCGGGCGTAGTCGTGCGCCAGGTTGAACATGCTGTGCCACATGTTGTGAATGCCGGCCAGGGTGATGAACTGGTGCTTGTAGCCCATGGCGGACAGTTCGCGCTGGAACTTGGCGATGGTCGCGTCGTCCAGGTTTTTCTTCCAGTTGAAGGAAGGCGAGCAGTTGTAGGACAGCAGTTGGTCCGGGTATTCCTTCTTGATCGCTTCAGCAAAGCGACGAGCTTCGTCCAGATCTGGCTTGGCGGTTTCGCACCAGATCAGGTCGGCGTACGGTGCGTAGGCCAGGCCGCGAGCGATAGCCTGGTCAAGGCCGGCGCGTACTTTGTAGAAGCCTTCCTGGGTGCGTTCGCCAGTCACGAATGGCAGGTCGTACGGGTCGCAATCCGAAGTCAGCAGGTCTGCTGCGTTGGCGTCGGTACGGGCCAGGATGATGGTCGGTGTACCGGCAACGTCAGCCGCCAGACGGGCAGCGGTCAGCTTCTGTACGGCTTCCTGGGTAGGAACCAGTACCTTGCCGCCCATGTGGCCGCATTTCTTCACGGAAGCTAGTTGGTCTTCGAAGTGAACGCCGGCAGCGCCTGCCTCGATCATGCTCTTCATCAGCTCGTAGGCGTTCAGTACGCCGCCGAAGCCGGCTTCGGCGTCAGCCACGATTGGCGCGAAGTAGTCGATGTAGCCTTCATCGCCCGGGCCTTTACCGGCTTTCCACTGGATCTGGTCGGCGCGGCGGAACGAGTTGTTGATGCGCTTGACCACGGTTGGCACGGAGTCCACCGGGTACAGCGACTGATCTGGGTACATGGATTCTGCGGAGTTGTTGTCCGCAGCCACTTGCCAGCCAGACAGGTAGATCGCCTGGATACCGGCCTTGACTTGTTGCACAGCCTGGCCGCCGGTCAGGGCGCCCATGCAGTTGACGAAATCTTTATCGGGACGGAAGGACGGCTTGGCGCCCTGGGTCACCAGGTTCCACAGCTTCTCGGCGCCCAGTCTTGCAAAGGTGTGCTCAGGTTGAACCGAGCCGCGCAGGCGGACGACGTCAGCAGCGGAGTAAGCGCGTGTCACGCCTTTCCAGCGTGGGTTTTCAGCCCAATCTTTTTCGAGGGCTGCAATTTGCTGTTCGCGTGTCAGTGCCATGGAGATAAACCTCGTCGCATAGGTCTGGGTGGAAAAATCCTGTTGCCAGCCGCGCATTCAGTGCGTGGGCGTGGCTGCTCGCTGACCAGAGGCTTAGGCTTGGCGGGGACTGCGACGGGATGAACGATGAGCTCAAGGGGGAAGTGAGCAGGTAGAGGCGAACCGAGAACTGTCTTCGGGCATCGTGGGCCCTTGTACGATCCATCAGTGTATTGCCGGGTTACCTGGTTAGCTTCCGTCCCTCGGGACAACTTCGTTCCAGTCGCAACCTCGTCAAACACACCTTGTGGGCGGGTACAGACACGAATCGGCTCAAGTGGGTAGCTAAGAGCTGCGATCCGAAGGCCCTTGCCAGGGCCTCTGATTAGCGGGAGCGAGGCCATCATGCCCATGCTTTTTTGGATCGTCAAATGTTTTGTAGTGCTTTTTTTCAAGCACTACATCTTTAGTCTAAGACGACTAATCAGTCAGTTTTTGGTGCTTCAGTTCAATGTGTCGACTTTGACCCGCAAGGTCAGGTCATCCCTGCCCTGAGTCGAGTAGGTGCGGGTTGCGCCCTGTTTGTCGGCCTGGGTCTGACGATTGATCCCGGCCAGGGTGATCCATTCGCCCAGGCGGCCGCTGACGGTTGTGTCGGTACTTTGTACGTTCACTACATCGGGACGTTCCTGGCTCATGCGGTCACGATTGGTACTGATGCTCAGGTGGACGGTTTCGCCGGTGACGCTGGCAGTGACGTAGAAACCCTGGGTGACGTTGCGATATTGGGTCTGGTTTTGCGGGCGGCCGTAGGTGTCGGGTTGGGTTGTGGTGAGAGGTACGCTCTGGCCCACCTGGATCAGCGCCGGCACGCCTTCGCTGGCCTGGATCTGCTGGATGCCGCCGTCGCGGCTTTCAGTGCTGTAGGTAATGACTTGGTTGTTGGTTTGCTGATTGTTTTCATTAGTGTCGACGGTGATCAGCAGGCGCTTGGACGGTATGTCCAGTTGCGCGAGGAGGGCGCGCAAGCCCTGGATCTTGTCTGGCTCGGCGTTGACAATCAATTGATTGCCATAGGCGCTGACGGTGCCGTCCTTGCCGATAAAGTTCTGTGCCACTGGCAGCAGGTCGGCGCTGGTGCGATTACTCAGGGGCACGACTTCGGTGGCGGCCATCACCGAGAAGCTGGTGGTCAGGAGCAGGGCTGTGAGTAGGGTGCGTAGGGACATGTCCGTTATCTCTGCGAATAAATGAAGCCCCTAGGAGCTGTCGAGTAAAACGAGGCTGCGATGGGCCACCATAGCAAAATGCCCCGCTATCGACATGATAGCGGGGCATTTTGTGGTGTTGCTTATTGGGGCTTGGAGGCTTGGATCAGCCCTCACGCACCATATCAACATGAGGAATCCCTACTTCCAGGAACTCTTCGCTGACGATTTTAAAGCCCAGCCGCTCATAAAAAGGCGTCGCATGAACCTGGGCGCTAAGGATCTGTTTGGCCTGGCCGCGCTTCTGGGCCTCACCAATCACCGCATCCATCAGTGCATCGCCGACCTTCAGTCCGCGCCAGTCCTTGAGGACCGACACACGGCCGATCTCGCCGCTGGGCAGCAAGCGGGCGGTACCGACAGGAAAGTCGCCTTCCAGCGCGAGGAAATGCACCGCGCCAGCGTCGTCAGCATCCCATTCCAACTCAGGCGGAACTGATTGTTCGGCGATAAACACCGCTTCACGAATACGCCGAATCTCGGCGTTGTCCTTTAGCCAGTCCGCGACACGTACGCGAATCTTATTCATCGGCAAACCCCAGGCTTCCTTGCTTGACCAGTTCGCAGAGCAGATCACGGCCCTCTTCATCCGCCAACCAAGGGCCGAGGTTGTCGACGTGCAGCGAATCGGCGGCGCAAACCATTTTCAACAGATCCCGCAGCTTGCCCGGCAACAGACGGCTATGGCCGCTGGCGAAGAGCAGCAGGTCGTCATCCACTTCCGACCATGCCAGGCGTGCGCTTGGGTTGCGAATCAGTACGGCGCCCTGTTCCAGGCTGCTCAGCAGGTCGTCTTCTTCCAGTTCCGGGCCTACTACCAGTTCGGGATAGCGCGGTTCGGTCATGAACTGTCCGAACCAGGTCAGCAGCATGCGCTCGTCGCTCATGTGCTCGGCCAACAGCCCCTTGAGGCGATCAAGGGCGTCGCTTTGGATCTGGTGCGGATCACTCACGGGCTGGGCGTCGGCGTCGGTGTAGCGCTCTTCATCCGGCAGGTACTGGCTGAGGAAGTCGGTGAAGTGGGTCAGCACTTCAGCGGCGCTCGGGGCGCGGAAGCCCACCGAGTAGGTCAGGCAGTCATCCACGGCAACACCGCAGTGGGCCAGGCGCGGTGGCAGGTAGAGCATGTCTCCCGGCTCCAGCACCCATTCTTCGGTGGCTTCGAAGTTGGCGAGGATGCGCAGGTCGGCGTGCTGCAGCAGCGGGCTTTCGGAGTCGCACATCTGGCCGATTTTCCAGTTGCGCTTGCCGGCGCCTTGCAGCAGGAACACATCGTAGTTGTCGAAGTGCGGGCCAACGCTACCGCCAGGGGCGGCATAGCTGATCATTACGTCGTCGATGCGCCAGCTCGGCAGGAAACGGAAGTTTTCCAGCAATTCGGCAACTTCCGGGACGAACTGGTCGACAGCCTGTACCAGCAGAGTCCAGTCACGCTCGGGCAAGGCGCTGAAGGCATCTTCGGCGAACGGGCCGCGACGCAGCTCCCACGGACGCTCGCCGTGCTCGATCACCAGGCGCGACTCGACTTCTTCTTCCAGGGCCAGGCCGGCCAATTCATCGGCATCGATCGGGCTTTCGAAATCGGGAATGGCCTGGCGGATCAGCAGCGGTTTCTTCTGCCAGTAGTCGCGCAGGAATTCCCGTGCAGTGATGCCGCCCAGAAGTTGAAGAGGAATATCAGGATTCATGTGTAACCTATTGAAAAAAAGCACTTTTAAGACGGGAATAAAAACGCCCGGCGCTGCCGGGCGTCTCAAGGGTCTTGCAGCAATCAGATGCGTTTGGCTTGTGCCACAGCGTTGCCGATGTAGTTGGCCGGGGTGAGCAGTTTCAGCTCAGCCTTGGCGGCGGCTGGCATGTCCAGACCGTCGATGAACGTTTGCAGTGCGTCGCAGGTGATGCCCTTGCCGCGAGTCAACTCTTTGAGCTTCTCGTAAGGGTTTGCGATGTTGTAACGACGCATCACGGTCTGGATCGGCTCGGCCAGGACTTCCCAGCAAGCGTCCAGCTCAGCGGCGATTTTCTGCGCGTTGAGTTCCAGCTTGCTGATGCCTTTGAGGCTGGCTTCGTACGCGATCACGCTATGAGCGAAGCCCACGCCGAGGTTGCGCAGTACGGTGGAGTCGGTCAGGTCGCGCTGCCAGCGGGAGATAGGCAACTTGCTGGCCAGGTGCTGGAACAGGGCGTTGGCGATACCGAGGTTGCCTTCGGAGTTTTCGAAGTCGATCGGGTTGACCTTGTGGGGCATGGTCGACGAACCGATTTCACCGGCAATGGTGCGCTGCTTGAAGTAGCCCAGGGAGATGTAGCCCCAGATATCGCGATCAAAGTCGATCAGGATGGTGTTGAAGCGCGCAATGGCGTCGAACAGCTCGGCGATGTAGTCGTGCGGCTCGATCTGCGTGGTGTAGGGGTTGAAGCCCAGGCCCAGCTCGTCTTCGATGAAGGCGCGGGCGTTTTCTTCCCAATCGATCTCAGGGTAGGCACAAATGTGCGCGTTATAGTTGCCGACGGCGCCGTTGATCTTGCCCAGCAGCGGTACGGCAGCGACTTGAGCGATTTGACGCTCCAGGCGGTATACCACGTTGGCCAGTTCTTTACCCAGGGTGGTCGGCGAGGCCGGTTGACCGTGAGTGCGCGACAGCATTGGCACGTCGGCAAAGCGGATAGCCAGCTCACGAATGGCCTCGCTGGTCTGGCGCATCAGAGGCAGCATGATGTCATCACGGCCTTCACGCAGCATCAGGGCGTGGGACAGGTTGTTGATGTCCTCGCTGGTGCAGGCAAAGTGGATGAATTCGCTGACCTGGGCCAGCTCTGGCAGTTTGGCCGCTTGTTCCTTGAGCAGGTACTCAATGGCTTTGACGTCGTGGTTGGTGGTGCGCTCGATCTCTTTGACACGCTCGGCGTGCTCCAGAGAGAAGTTTTCCGCCAGGGTGTTCAGTACAGCGTTGGCTTCGGCTGAAAACGCCGGCACTTCGCTGATGGCGGGGTGAGCAGCCAGGCGCTGGAGCCAGCGCACTTCAACCAGAACGCGTGCACGGATCAACCCGTATTCGCTGAAAATAGGGCGCAGGGCCTGGGTTTTGCCGGCGTAGCGGCCGTCAACAGGGGAAACCGCAGTGAGCGAAGAAAGCTGCATGGGGTGCTCTCGGACAGTCGGGCAACGAAATGGGGCGCGTATCATACATGAAAAAATTCGCCGGTCCGCTGCCAACTGACCGGCGTATTACGCGTAACGAGGTGATAAGGGGCCTGTATCTGCGACTTATTCGTTGCGCATCAACGGGTAAAGCTCTTTAAGTAATTTGCGACGGCTAATGACCAGCTGCCAACGATGACCGCCCAATTGCCGCCACAACCGCGCCGAACGAATACCAGCCAACAGCAGGGCACGGATTTTCGAGGCGTTGTTCGGTTGTTGCAGATTGCGCATGTCGCCGTGGACCTGGATGCGCTGGCGCAAGGTGCTCAAGGTGTCCTGGTACAGCGCGCCACAGGCTGCGATCACATTTTCGTGGGCCGGGCCGAAGTGCTCGACCTGAGACTGAATCTGCGGCAGGCGCTTGCCGATGGTTTCCAGCAGGTCGTCGCGCTTGGCCAGTTGCCGCTCCAGGCCGAGCATCGACAGGGCGTAGCGCAGTGGCTCGCGCTGCAGGGTGTTTGGGTCGCGCTCCAGGGCACCGATCAGGGCGCGATAACCTTCGCGCAGGGCCAGGTCGTCACCGCCGTAGACTTCCAGGGTGTCTTTTGGGTCGCGGATCAGCAGGCTGCCAAGCATGCAGGTTAGGCCCGCTTCGGTAACCTGGCCGGTCTTGGCGATTTTATCCACCAGCACGGCGGCAAGAAATACGCCGCCCAATGCCGTCAATTGCTCCTGGGTCGGGCTCATGCCTTGCTGCTCCAGGGTTCGGCGACTTCAATCACGCCGCCTCCCAGGCAAATCTCTGCGTCATAGAACACCACCGATTGCCCCGGTGTGACCGCGCGTTGCGGGTCGTCGAAGGTGGCGCGGTAGCCGTTGGCGGTTTTTTCCAGGGTGCACGGCTGGTCGCTCTGGCGATAGCGCACCTTGGCGGTCAGGCGGCGCGGCGTGCTCAGGTCCACCGGGTTGACCCAGTAGATGTCAGAGACGAGCAGGGCGCGGGAGAACAGGTACGGGTGGTCATTGCCCTGGCCAACGATCAGTTCGTTGTGCTCCAGGTCCTTGATCAACACGTACCACGGCTCGTCACTGGCGTCTTTCAGGCCGCCAATGCCCAGGCCCTGGCGCTGGCCGATAGTGTGGTACATCAGGCCGTGGTGCTGGCCGATGACTTCGCCTTCGGTGGTCTTGATCTCGCCCGGTTGCGCTGGCAGGTATTGTTTGAGGAAGTCACTGAAGCGGCGCTCGCCGATAAAGCAGATCCCAGTGGAGTCTTTCTTCTTGGCGGTCGCCAGTTCGTGTTTTTCGGCGATCTTGCGCACTTCGGGCTTTTCCAGTTCGCCGACCGGGAACAGCGTCTTGGCGATTTGTTCACCGCCAACAGCGTGCAAGAAGTAGCTCTGGTCCTTGTTTTGGTCCAGGCCCTTGAGCAGTTCGGTGCGGCCGTCTACATCGCGGCGACGCACGTAGTGGCCCGTCGCAATCAGGTCAGCGCCGAGGATCATGGCGTAGTCAAGGAACGCCTTGAACTTGATCTCGCGGTTACACAGGATGTCCGGGTTCGGCGTGCGACCGGCCTTGTATTCAGCCAGGAAGTGCTCGAACACGTTGTCCCAGTACTCGGCGGCAAAGTTGGCGGTGTGCAGCTTGATGCCGATCTTGTCGCAGACGGCCTGGGCATCGGCCAGATCGTCCATGGCGGTGCAATATTCCGTTCCATCGTCTTCTTCCCAGTTCTTCATGAACAGGCCTTCCACCTCATAACCCTGCTCCATCAGCAGGACGGCGGAAACGGAAGAATCCACGCCGCCGGACATACCGACGATGACGCGCTTCTTTTGTGTGTCAGAAGGGGCTGGATCACGCATAGGATTTCAACGGGTGTCTTTAAAAAGGACGCGATTCTAGCAGGCCCGAGCCTGCAAGGCTAAAGAGAAGGGCGGATCAATTTGAGACTGTGGTGAAAGCCTGCCAGATAATCATCGATGCAACGGATGATCAGCTCGCTGCGCCAGTTCTCGCGCAGCGCCATCAGCTCGTCACGGGTCAGCCAGCAGGCGCGCACGATACCGTCGTCCAGTTGATAGTCCGGATGGTGTTTCAGGGCTTTGGCGATGAAGCAGACCCGCTGGTAGGTCACGCCGTTGCTGGGGGCGGTGTACAGGTAGATCCCGACGATGCCGGTAGCTTCGACGTCCCAGCCGGTCTCTTCGAGGGTTTCGCGCACGGCGGCCTCGATCAAGGTTTCATTCGGGTCGAGGTGGCCGGCGGGCTGGTTGAGCACGGCGCGGCCGCCCTTGAGTTCTTCGACCATCAGGAAGCGGCCATTGTCTTCGACGATGGTGGCGACGGTGATGTGGGGTTGCCAGGTCATAAAAAGGTCTCGAACGATCAGATTGACATGAGTGTTCTGCGTGGTACGTGCGACATCATACGGGGTGCCTGCCAGCGCTTGTTTAATTTGGGCGCCCGGCAGGCATCGGAACGTCGGGCTTGGACCGCTGCTCATTTCAAGTAGGGGGGGGGCAGCTATTTAAGTGCGTTGGTAATGGCGTCAAAGGCGACCATGTCGTCAATGACCTCGCCGCCCGTGGCTTTGGTTTGCGCTTCCCACACTACGATCACGACGTTATGGGTTGGGTTGATGTAGAGGTACTGGCCAAAGATACCTGCAGCAGTAAAGGCTTTATCGGCCTTTGAAGCGGCAGTCCAGCCCGGCCACCACATGGAAGCAAAGTCACCGTACGCGGGGTCAGTGCCCGTGGTCGCGCTGGCGAAGCTCGTCCAGCCTTTGGGTAGCACCTGCTTGTCGCCAGCTTTGCCACCGCTGAGTACGAACTGTCCGAAACGCCCGTAATCCTCCAGGGTCGCACTGATGCCGCTGCCCCCCACTTCATTGCCATTGGGGCCGTCGAGCCACCAGTTTGCGTCGGCTTGCATGCCGTATGGCACCCAGATTTTCTCACTCAAATATTGTGCTAGCGGCTTGCCCACGGCAGCGCTGACCAGTTGCCCCAATACCTGTGTTTCACCCGTGCTGTAGTTGGTGTGGGTGCCAGGTGGCGCGATGCTGGGCAGGCTGGCCATGTACTTGAGGGCGGAGCCGGGAACTTGCTCTGTTTGCAGCTTGAGCATCACTCTGCGGTCTGACGTTGGGTCGGCATATTTCTCGCTCCATTTGACGCCGGATCGCATGGCCAGCACCTGGCGTACTGTCGCCTGCTCGTAACCGCTGCCGGCCAGTGACGGCAGGTAGCGGGTCACTTTGTCATCAAGGCTTTTGATCGCGCCGTCCTGCAGTGCGGCGCCTACGAGGGTCGAGGTGATTGATTTGGCCACTGACATGGACATCCATCGGGTATCGGGTGTGTTGCCTTTTTCGTAGCGTTCAGTAACGACTTGACCGTCCTTGAGCACCAGCAAGCCTGTTACGCGGTTGAGGGTGACGAAATCATCGAGGCTGTAGCGTTTGCCTTCGTAATCAAATGCAACCGGCCCCAGTTGCTGGCTGCTGCGTGGTAATGGAAAAGGGTGACCGCCTGCCTTGATGGTGCGCACGGGGAATAAGCGGTCGATATTGCGAAAGGTAGTGACGGCGGTTTCTGCGCTGAGTTTGCCGTCGTACATGGTCTGAACGTTGCCAATCGGCTCCTGAGTGTGGAGGTAGGCACTCGTGGGCCCTGAGTTGGCCGTGCAGGCGGTCAGCAGGGCCAGTACTGAAGAGCAGGCTAGTGCCTGGAAGATACCGGCCCTAACACGCCGTTCCGCGCTTGATGAATGATCAAGAGTTGTTGGCATAGAAGCTCCCTTCTTTATAGTTTTTGATGGCTGGAGCACAAATGCGCAGCAAGTACTGCGCCAATAGGTGTGCGCCAAGGTATGAGAGCGGTTAGCAGTTAATTTCCGAATAAAAGGCAAAAAAAATCCGGAGTCCTTGTGGGACTCCGGATTTTCCTGCTGCTTGAGGATTAGTCAGCAATCCATCAGGGGCAGCGTCGCGGCACAAGGTCGCGTTTATATCTTTACACCAGCGCAGCAATCGCCGCGTTGAAGGTGTTGCTTGGGCGCATGGTCTTGCTGATCAGGTCGGTATTGGCGTGGTAGTAACCGCCGATGTCCACCGGCTTGCCCTGTACGGCGTTGAGCTCGGCAACGATAGTTGCCTCGTTCGCGGCCAGGGTCTTGGCCAGTTCGCTGAACTGCGCTTGCAGTGCGCTGTCTTCGGTCTGGGCAGTCAGGGCCTGAGCCCAGTACAGCGCCAGGTAGAAGTGGCTGCCGCGGTTGTCGATGTTGCCGACTTTGCGCGATGGCGACTTGTTGTTGTCGAGGAACTGGCCGGTGGCCTGGTCCAGGGTCTTGGCCAGTACCAGGGCTTTCGGGTTGTTGTAGTTCACACCCAAATGCTCAAGGGAGGCGGCCAGGGCCAGGAACTCGCCCAGGGAATCCCAGCGCAAGAAGTTTTCTTCCAGCAGCTGTTGCACGTGCTTTGGTGCCGAACCGCCAGCGCCGGTTTCGAACAGGCCGCCACCGTTCATCAGCGGCACGATCGACAGCATCTTGGCGCTGGTGCCCAGTTCCATGATCGGGAACAGGTCAGTCAGGTAGTCGCGCAGTACGTTGCCGGTCACCGAGATGGTGTCCTTGCCTTCGCGGGTGCGGTCCAGGGTGAACTTCATCGCGTCAACAGGCGCCATGATGCGGATGTCCAGGCCGCTGGTGTCGTGATCCTTCAGGTAAGCCTGAACTTTCTCGACCACTACGCCGTCGTGGGCGCGCAGTGGGTCCAGCCAGAAGATCGCCGGGGTGTTACTGGCGCGGGCACGATTGACGGCCAGCTTGACCCAATCCTGGATTGGCGCGTCCTTGGTCTGGCACATGCGGAAGATATCGCCGGCTTCGACGGTCTGTTCCATCAGCAGGTTGCCCTTGCTGTCGGTGACGCGAACTACGCCGTCAGCCTTGATCTGGAAGGTCTTGTCGTGGGAGCCGTACTCTTCGGCTTTTTTCGCCATCAGGCCAACGTTTGGCACGCTGCCCATGGTGGTTGGATCGAAGGCGCCGTGTTGCTTGCAGTCTTCGATCACCGCCTGGTAGATGGTGGCGTAGCAGCGATCCGGGATCACGGCCTTGGTGTCGTGCAGTTGACCGTCAGTGCCCCACATCTTGCCGGAGTCACGGATCATCGCAGGCATCGAGGCGTCGACGATAACGTCGCTCGGTACGTGCAGGTTGGTAATGCCTTTGTCCGAGTTGACCATGGCCAGGGACGGACGAGCGGCGTACACCGCCTGGATGTCGGCTTCGATCTGCGCTTGCTGATCGGCCGGCAGGGCCTTGATGCGGGCGTACAGGTCAGCGATGCCGTTGTTCAGATTGAAGCCAATCTGCGCCAGCACATCAGCGTGCTTGGTCAGGGCGTCTTTATAGAACTCGGCAACGATCTGGCCGAACATGACTGGGTCGGAAACCTTCATCATGGTGGCTTTCAGGTGAATCGACAGCAACACGCCTTGTTTCTTGGCGTCTTCGATTTCAGCGGCGATGAAGCTACGCAGGGCGTTTTTGCTCAGTACGCCGCAATCGAGGATCTCACCAGCCAGGGCGGTGGTTTTTTCTTTCAATACGGTGGTGGTGCCGTCTTTGGCGATCAACTCGATTTTGACAGCGTCAGCCGCTTCGATCTGTACGGCTTTTTCGCTGCCGTAGAAGTCGCCGGTGCTCATGTGGGCAACGTGGGACTTGGAGTCCGCAGCCCAGGCGCCCATTTTGTGCGGGTGCTTGCGTGCATAGTTCTTGACCGACAGCGGTGCGCGGCGGTCCGAGTTGCCTTCGCGCAGTACCGGGTTCACGGCGCTGCCCTTGATCTTGTCGTAACGTGCACGGGTTTCTTTTTCCGCGTCGGTGGTTACGGTTTCCGGGTAGTCCGGCAGGTCGAAGCCCTTGGCTTGCAGCTCCTTGATCGCGGCCTGCAACTGAGGCGTCGAGGCGCTGATGTTCGGCAACTTGATGATGTTGGCTTCAGGGGTGACAGCCAGGGCGCCCAGTTCGGCGAGGTGGTCCGGCACGGCCTTGGCGCCCAGTTGCTCGGGGAAGCTTGCGAGGATGCGCCCTGCGAGGGAGATGTCGCGGGTTTCCACGGCAATATCAGCGGAAGCGGTGAAGGCCTCTACGATAGGCAGCAGTGAATAGGTGGCGAGGGCTGGGGCTTCGTCGGTGAAGGTATAGATGATCTTCGAGCGGGTGGGCATATTCGGATTAACTCTCTTCTTTACTGAAAGCGTGCGCGGAAACTCGAGATGCGCCGGGTAAAGCGCGTTCGTTCAAAGTCATCCATGAGCCGAATGTCGATGTTTCTTCGCGATGATGTTGGGTTGCATCAGTCGAGCGTCAAGCGGGTGGACTGCTGTGGCAGCCCGGCTTTTGGGCGGAAAGTCTCGTAATAGAGAGGCCAGCCGTCGTGACTCTGTGGTCAGCGGCGGCATTATACATAGGTCGCTATGCTTACGCCGAGCCTTCATACAAAAGGTGTCTCGTCCATTGGTCTAAAGGTCGCAGGTACCGGGCTACGCCTAAAGTCGCACGTTGTGCTCAAGTTTGGCGTTTTTCCCTTTGATTTCAAGCTTTTAGGCGGCTAAATGTGCTGTTTTCGCAGCGAATGGGCAGGGGCTGAGGTTCCCGTTGCCAGGCAACTGGAGTACGCTCGAGCGCAGCCAGATGTTCAATCCACAAACGGAGTTCAGCATGGGATACAAGAAGATTCAGGTTCCGGCAGTCGGCGACAAAATCACCGTCAATGCAGACCATTCTCTCAATGTTCCTAACAACCCGATCATTCCCTTCATTGAAGGTGACGGTATTGGTGTCGACATCAGCCCGGTGATGATCAAGGTTGTCGATGCAGCTGTTAACAAGGCCTACGGCGGCAAGCGCAAAATTTCCTGGATGGAGGTTTATGCCGGCGAGAAGGCAACTCAAGTTTACGACCAGGATACCTGGTTGCCCCAGGAAACCCTGGACGCGGTCAAGGATTACGTGGTTTCCATCAAGGGCCCGCTGACCACTCCGGTCGGTGGCGGCATCCGTTCGTTGAACGTGGCCATGCGCCAACAGCTCGATTTGTATGTGTGCCTGCGCCCGGTGCGCTGGTTCGAAGGTGTGCCAAGCCCGGTCAAGAAGCCTGGCGATGTCGACATGACCATCTTCCGTGAAAACTCCGAGGACATTTACGCGGGTATCGAGTGGAAAGCCGGTTCCCCGGAAGCGATCAAGGTCATCAAGTTTCTGAAAGAGGAAATGGGTGTCACCAAGATCCGCTTCGACCAAAACTGCGGTATTGGCATCAAGCCGGTATCTCTGGAAGGCACCAAGCGCCTGGCGCGCAAGGCCCTGCAGTATGTGGTCGACAATGACCGCGACTCGCTGACCATCGTGCACAAAGGCAACATCATGAAGTTCACCGAAGGTGCCTTCAAGGAATGGGCCTACGAAGTGGCCGCCGAAGAGTTCGGCGCGACCCTGCTTGACGGTGGTCCGTGGATGCAATTCAAGAATCCGCGCACCGGCAAGAATGTCGTGGTCAAGGACGCCATCGCCGACGCCATGCTTCAGCAAATTCTGCTGCGCCCAGCCGAATACGATGTGATCGCTACCCTGAACCTCAACGGTGACTACCTTTCTGATGCCCTGGCGGCAGAAGTGGGCGGTATCGGCATTGCACCGGGCGCCAACCTGTCCGACACCATCGCGATGTTCGAAGCCACCCACGGTACCGCGCCGAAATACGCCGGTAAGGACCAGGTCAACCCGGGTTCGCTGATCCTTTCGGCAGAAATGATGCTGCGTCACATGGGCTGGACCGAAGCGGCCGACTTGATCATCAAGGGCACCAACGGCGCGATCTCGGCCAAGACTGTGACCTATGACTTCCATCGCTTGATGGAGGGTGCCAAGTTGCTGTCTTCGTCGGCGTTTGGTGATGCGTTGATTTCTCATATGTAAGCCGACAACCCGAAAAGAAAAAACCGACCCTCCCAAGTCATTGGGGGGTCGGTTTTTTTATCGTGGAGCGTTTACTCAGCGGCGAATCAAGCCGTTTGTTTTTTTGATTTTTGAGTCATGGGTCTTTCGATTGCGGTTGCGCTCAGATCGGGGGTTTCGGTCTGTGTGCTGGTACTCTCCGTGACATGCGCACGAATTTCCACCGCGTGCAGCCCCTTTGGCCCTTGAATGATTTCAAAGATTACAGGTTGTCCGGCCTTGAGCGTTTTATAGCCATCCATGCTGATGGCCGAAAAGTGCGCAAAAAGGTCTTCATCCTTGCCGTCTTCATTAATGAAGCCGTACCCCTTGGCATTGTTGAACCACTTGACCTTACCGCTAGCCATGCCCATATCCCTCTGCACCAGACTCCATCACTGGAGTATCATCCAGTTTATCCGTCCTAACCCGAACAAATAAGGTTGACTGCGCGGACCTTTTTTACCCACTGTGGGTTCTATTGGTTGTAACACCGATTTGCCGATAGTCAAGGCGACCAGTCGGTCAGAGATTGAAAATCTGACAGGCCGCCCCCATCACTGTATTTGCACAACTGACGAACCTTTCTTTCCATGCATGCAATCAGCCAGATTCGACTAACATTCAATCAGGACCGCCCGACTCTCCATAAGGATCATCCGGATGGTCACGAGGACGACGACGGTTCTGCAGGTATTGCTGTCCAGGAGGCCAAGCCTGCTTTACAGGCGCCGCCGATGTACAAGGTGGTTTTGTTTAATGATGACTACACGCCGATGGATTTCGTCGTCGAAATACTCGAGGTGTTTTTTAGCCTGAACCGCGAGTTGGCGACCAAGGTAATGCTGGCCGTTCACACAGAAGGACGGGCAGTATGTGGAGTGTTTACCCGCGACATCGCCGAGACGAAGGCCATGCAGGTCAACCAGTACGCCAGGGAAAGCCAGCATCCGCTACTCTGTGAAATCGAGAAGGACGGTTAACTCCGACCACTTGGGTATGAGGTGAAGCTATGTTAAACCGCGAGCTCGAAGTCACCCTCAATCTTGCCTTCAAGGAGGCCCGTTCGAAGCGTCATGAATTCATGACCGTCGAACACCTGCTGCTGGCACTTTTGGATAACGAAGCTGCCGCCACCGTTTTGCGTGCGTGCGGCGCCAACCTCGACAAGCTCAAGCATGATCTACAGGAGTTTATCGACTCCACCACACCACTGATCCCCGTTCACGACGAGGATCGCGAAACCCAGCCAACCCTGGGCTTCCAGCGGGTGCTTCAGCGTGCCGTCTTCCACGTACAGAGCTCCGGGAAGCGCGAAGTCACTGGTGCCAACGTGCTGGTCGCCATCTTCAGCGAACAGGAAAGCCAGGCGGTGTTTCTGCTCAAGCAGCAGAGCGTTGCCCGGATCGATGTCGTCAACTACATCGCCCACGGCATCTCGAAAGTGCCTGGGCATGGCGATCACTCCGAGGGTGAACAGGATATGCAGGACGACGAGGGCGGTGAGTCTTCTTCTTCAAGCAACCCACTGGATGCCTATGCCAGTAACCTCAACGAGCTGGCGCGCCAAGGGCGGATCGATCCGCTGGTGGGGCGTGAGCTGGAAGTCGAGCGCGTCGCGCAGATCCTGGCTCGTCGTCGCAAGAACAATCCGCTGCTGGTAGGCGAGGCGGGCGTGGGTAAAACCGCAATTGCCGAAGGCTTGGCCAAACGTATCGTTGATAATCAGGTTCCCGATCTGCTGGCCAACAGCGTCGTCTACTCCCTTGATCTGGGTGCGTTGCTCGCCGGGACCAAGTACCGTGGCGATTTCGAGAAGCGCTTCAAGGCGTTGCTCGGCGAGCTGAAAAAACGCCCGCAGGCGATCCTGTTTATCGATGAAATTCACACCATCATCGGTGCCGGTGCAGCCTCCGGTGGCGTGATGGATGCCGCGAACCTGCTCAAGCCGCTGCTGTCATCGGGCGATATCCGTTGTATAGGTTCGACCACGTTCCAGGAGTTCCGCGGGATCTTCGAAAAAGACCGTGCCCTTGCACGTCGCTTCCAGAAGGTCGACGTGTCCGAGCCTTCGGTCGAAGACACCATTGGCATTCTGCGCGGTCTCAGGGGGCGTTTCGAAGCGCACCATGGCATCGAATACAGCGATGAAGCCCTGCGCGCTGCTGCTGAGCTCGCGTCGCGCTATATCAATGACCGGCATATGCCGGACAAGGCCATCGACGTCATCGACGAAGCAGGGGCCTATCAGCGCCTGCAACCGATCGAGAAGCGTGTGAAGCGCATTGAGGTGCCTCAGGTCGAGGATATCGTGGCGAAAATCGCACGAATTCCGCCAAAACACGTCACCAGTTCCGACAAGGAGCTGCTGCGTAACCTGGAACGCGACCTCAAGCTGACGGTGTTTGGTCAGGATGCGGCGATCGATTCGCTGTCGACTGCGATCAAGCTGTCCCGGGCGGGCCTCAAGTCGCCGGACAAGCCAGTCGGTTCGTTCCTGTTCGCAGGGCCTACCGGTGTCGGCAAGACCGAGGCGGCACGTCAGTTGGCCAAGGCCATGGGCATCGAGCTGGTTCGTTTCGACATGTCCGAGTACATGGAGCGGCACACTGTGTCGCGCCTGATCGGTGCGCCTCCGGGCTATGTCGGGTTCGACCAGGGCGGGCTGTTGACCGAAGCGATCACCAAGCAGCCGCATTGCGTGTTATTGCTCGATGAAATCGAGAAGGCCCACCCGGAAGTCTTCAACCTGCTGTTGCAGGTCATGGACCATGGGACCCTGACCGACAACAACGGGCGCAAGGCGGACTTCCGTAACGTGATCGTGATCATGACCACCAACGCCGGTGCCGAAACGGCCGCGCGGGCTTCCATTGGCTTTACTCATCAGGATCACTCTTCCGATGCGATGGAAGTGGTCAAGAAGAGCTTTACGCCAGAGTTTCGCAACCGTCTGGACACCATTATCCAGTTTGGTCGCCTCAGTCATGAGGTCATCAAGAACGTGGTGGACAAGTTCCTTACCGAGCTTCAGGCGCAGTTGGAAGACAAACGCGTGCAGCTGGAAGTTACGGACGCGGCACGCAGCTGGCTGGCAGCGGGTGGCTACGACGCGGCAATGGGTGCGCGGCCGATGGCGCGGTTGATCCAGGACAAGATCAAGCGTCCACTGGCCGAAGAGATCCTGTTTGGCGAACTGGCTGACCATGGTGGCGTGGTGCACATCGATCTGAAGGATGATGAACTGACCTTCGAGTTTGAAACCACGGCTGAAATGGCCTGATAGCTGACTGCAATAAAGCAAAAAGGCGCCGAGAGGCGCCTTTTTACTGTGTGCAGGAGTGAGCTTGCTCGCGAAAAACGAAAGGGCGCCCTTGGTTGCCAGGTGCCCTGCGTTATTGTTAACCACCTTAGCGAGCAAGCTCGCTCACAGTGACTCAATGGTGTTGCTAAAAACTGCGCGCACAAAAACGCCCGGTATAACCGGGCGTTTTGTATTGACTTGATTAACGAGCGCGGTAAGTGATGCGCCCTTTGCTCAAATCATAGGGCGTCAGCTCGACGCGCACTTTGTCGCCGGTAAGAATACGAATGTAGTTCTTGCGCATCTTGCCGGAAATATGCGCGGTTACGACGTGCCCATTTTCCAACTCCACGCGAAACATGGTGTTGGGCAGGGTGTCGACGACAGTGCCTTCCATTTCGAAGCTGTCTTCTTTCGACATGCAGTAAAGCCCTCGGTATCCAATGAATGGCCCGGTGCAACTGCTCCAGGCAAAAGCGGCGTGCATTGTGCCCGAAAAATGGGGTTTAAGCCAAGGGGTTCTAGTTCAGAGTGACCCATCTTTGATTAATTAGCAGCTCAATGGGCCGATATTGGGTCTTGTAGTTCATTTTTTTGCAGTTCTTGATCCAGTATCCGAGGTATACCGCTTCCAATTCCAGCCTCAACGCTTCGCCGATTTGCCAGAGGATTGCAAAGCGTCCTAGGCTGCGGCGTTCTTCGGTAGGTTCGTAAAAGGTGTAGACCGCAGACAGGCCGTTGGGCAGCAGGTCCGTGACGGCAACGGCCACCAGCCGTCCCTCAAGGCGAAACTCGTAGAAGCGTGAGAACGGCAGCTCGCGCACCAGAAACGTGGAGAACTGGTCGCGGCTGGGAGGGAACATGTCGCCATCGGCGTGGCGTTGTTCGATGTAGCGCTGGTAGAGATCAAAATATTCTTCGCTGAAGCCTGGTTTGGCCGGTGTCACCGTCAGGTCGGCATTGCGCTTGAGAATGCGTTTCTGATTACGATCTGGCAAAAATTGCGCCACGGGAATGCGTGCCGGCACACAAGCATTGCAGTTCTGGCAGTGGGGCCGGTACAGGTGGTCGCCGCTGCGCCGAAAACCCATCTCTGACAGGTCGGCATAGACGTGCACGTCCATTGGCTGGCTGGGGTCGAGGAACAGCGTGGTGGCCTGCTCATCGGGCAGATAGCTGCAAGAGTGGGGTTGAGTGGCATAAAACTTCAAGCGCGCCAACTCGGTCATGATCAACCCTCGGATAAGCTTTGAAATAAGTGTAAGCCAGGTGCGACGAAGTCGCCTAGGAAACCCACGGTGCGGCGCTGGGTTGGTCCAGATGGTCGCGCAGGTAACCGGCAAAGTCGCTGCGGGGTATGGCGCGGGCGCCGAGGCTGTGCAGGTGATCGGTGGGCATCTGGCAGTCAATCAGCACAAACCCCCAGGCCTGTAATTGCTTGACCAGGGTAGCAAAACCGAATTTCGAGGCGTTGTCGGCGCGGCTGAACATCGACTCACCGAAAAATAACTGGCCCATCGCAAGGCCGTAGAGGCCGCCGACCAGTTCGCCCTGGTCCCAGACTTCCACTGAGTGGGCATAACCGCGTTGATGCAACTGCAGGTAGGCGCTCTGCATGGCGTCGGTGATCCAGGTGCCATCGGCGTAGCTTCGGGGGGCGGCGCAGGCCTGGATGACTGCGGCGAAGTCCTTGTCGAAGGTCACCTCATAGCGTTGCTGACGCAGCAATTTACCCAGGCTGCGGGATACGTGCAGTTCGGCGGGAAATAGCACGGTGCGTGGGTCGGGCGACCACCAGAGAATCGGCTGGCCTTCCGAAAACCAGGGAAAGCAGCCGTGGCGATAGGCCTTGATCAGGCGGTCGGCAGACAGGTCGCCACCGGCCGCAAGCAGGCCATTGGGTTCGTGCATGGCTTTTACCAGCGGCGGAAAAGTCAGGGTGTTGCGTTGCAGCCAGGTCAGCATGGTATTCAGACTTAGGGGAGGGGAGGGCGGTGACAGGTCTAGGCCCGCCGCATCAGGCAGTGATTATTGTCGACGGGACGCAGCTCGGCTACCCCGAACGCGCAATCAGTGCCTGGATGCATAAGCGAGTGTTTCTGCAACTCTAAGGCAGAGGTGTGGTCGTAATCGGGTTCAGTGATGATCCGCTGGGCGGATGGCGCAGGATGATCGTTTTCAATGCTTGTCCAGTCTGATAACAACAGCTCATAAGCCTTTGTCAGCAAAGACAATGCATGCTCAAATTGAATTGCATGAAAATTGCCGTTGGCTAGACTGTATTGGTGAGCCAACTGCGTGGCAACGGGCACACAAACCCGTACAATGCGGCGCTATATCCTTGTGTTCAGGCGTTATCGCCGTTTCATGATCCCGTCACAGAGTGTTAAAAGAAGTATCAACGACGCGGGTTCACTTTTTACCTGTCCGGATTGGGCAGTGTTTTTGTAGTCATTCAACAGTTGGACGCGCTACAGGCGCAGGAAAAGACCAGTTTTGAAGAAATCCACCGTAACACCTAAAACAGCAGTAGTTCCGGCCTGGCGTCAGCATCTGCACTATCGGCTCAAGGAAGGTGCGCTGATTGCCATCGGCGCTTTATGCCTGTTCCTGATGATGGCCTTGTTGACCTATGGCAAGGATGATCCGGGCTGGAGCCATAACAGCAAGATCGACGACGTGCAGAACTTCGGTGGTCCTGCCGGCTCCTACAGCGCCGATATCCTGTTCATGATCCTGGGATATTTCGCTTATATCTTCCCGTTGTTGCTGGCGATCAAGACCTGGCAGATTTTCCGGCAGCGTCATGAACCCTGGCAGTGGAGCGGCTGGCTGTTTTCCTGGCGCTTGATCGGCCTGGTGTTCCTGGTGTTGTCGGGCGCGGCCTTGGCGCATATACATTTTCACGCACCTACCGGCTTGCCGGCTGGAGCGGGCGGCGCCTTGGGCGAAAGTCTCGGTGACCTGGCCCGCAAGAGCCTGAACATCCAGGGCAGCACCCTTATGTTCATCGCCTTGTTCCTGTTTGGCTTGACGGTATTTACCGATCTGTCCTGGTTCAAGGTCATGGACGTGACAGGCAAGATCACCCTGGACCTGCTCGAACTGTTCCAGAGCGCCGCCAACCGCTGGTGGTCAGCTCGCGTGGATCGCAAGCGCATGGTCGCGCAGTTGCGTGAGGTCGACACCCGCGTCAGCGAAGTGGTTGCCCCCAGCACGCCGGACCGGCGTGAACAGGCCAAGGTCAAGGAGCGGCTGATCGAGCGCGAGCAGGCCCTGACCAAGCACATGTCTGACCGCGAGAAGCAAGTACCGCCGGTGATTGCCCCCGCGCCGACCATGGCTGCGGAGCAGAGCAAGCGCGTGCAGAAAGAGAAACAGGCTCCATTATTTGTCGACAGCGCCGTGGAAGGGACCTTGCCGCCGATCTCGATTCTTGATCCAGCCGAGAAGAAAAAGCTCAACTATTCCCCTGAGTCCCTAGCGGCCGTTGGCCATTTGCTGGAAATCAAACTCAAGGAGTTCGGCGTCGAAGTCTCGGTGGACTCGATTCACCCAGGCCCCGTGATCACTCGTTACGAAATCCAGCCTGCCGCCGGTGTGAAGGTCAGCCGCATTTCCAACCTCGCTAAAGACTTGGCGCGTTCCCTGGCTGTGACCAGTGTGCGGGTGGTGGAAGTGATTCCGGGCAAGACTACCGTCGGTATCGAGATTCCCAACGAAGACCGGCAGATCGTGCGCTTCTCCGAAGTGCTGTCGACACCGGAGTATGACAACTTCAAGTCGCCGGTCACCTTGGCCCTGGGCCATGACATTGGTGGCCGGCCGGTCATCACTGACCTGGCGAAAATGCCTCACCTGCTGGTAGCCGGCACCACTGGTTCAGGTAAGTCGGTGGGTGTGAACGCGATGATCCTGTCGATCCTGTTCAAGTCTGGCCCAGAAGACGCCAAACTGATCATGATCGACCCAAAAATGCTTGAACTGTCAATCTACGAAGGCATTCCGCACCTGTTGTGCCCGGTGGTAACCGACATGAAGGACGCCGCCAACGCCCTGCGCTGGAGCGTCGCCGAGATGGAACGGCGCTACAAGTTGATGGCGAAGATGGGCGTGCGTAACCTCTCTGGCTTCAACGCCAAGGTCAAGGAAGCCCAGGACGCCGGCACGCCGCTGACCGATCCGCTGTACAAGCGCGAAAGTATTCACGACGAAGCACCATTGCTGATCAAGCTGCCGACCATCGTGGTGGTGGTCGACGAATTTGCCGACATGATGATGATCGTTGGCAAGAAGGTCGAAGAGCTGATCGCTCGTATTGCCCAGAAGGCTCGTGCTGCCGGTATTCACTTGATTCTGGCGACCCAGCGGCCGTCGGTGGATGTTATCACCGGTCTGATCAAGGCCAACATCCCGACCCGCATGGCGTTCCAGGTGTCGAGCAAGATCGACTCGCGGACCATCATCGACCAGGGTGGCGCTGAACAGTTGTTGGGCCACGGTGACATGCTCTACATGCCGCCAGGCACGAGCCTGCCGATCCGGGTCCACGGTGCGTTCGTCTCCGATGATGAGGTACACCGTGTGGTAGAAGCCTGGAAACTGCGCGGCGCCCCGGAATACAACGACGACATCCTCGCAGGCGTCGAAGAGGCCGGCAGCGGCTTCGACGGAGGCAGTGGTGGCGACGATGATGCCGAAACCGATGCGCTCTATGACGAAGCCGTACAGTTCGTCCTGGAAAGTCGTCGCGCCTCGATCTCTGCTGTTCAGCGCAAGCTGAAGATCGGCTATAACCGCGCCGCCCGCATGATCGAATCCATGGAAATGGCTGGTGTGGTGACGTCCATGAACACCAACGGTTCCCGCGAAGTTCTTGCGCCGGGGCCGGTGCGCGACTGATATGTGCCGCGTGACCACGCGCGGCTCGCCTTTCAACCGAAATCTATGAGGACTCCCATGCGTCTTATCCGCATGCTGTTGTTGCCGGCGCTGGCTTTGACCGCTCTTTCTGCTCACGCTGATCCGGCCTCCGTTGCGAGCCTGACCAACTTGCTGGAAAAATCCAAGACACTGACCGCACGCTTTTCCCAGTTGACCCTGGATGGTGGTGGTACCCAGCTGCAGGAAACCGCTGGCGAAATGGCAGTGCAGCGTCCAGGGCTTTTCTACTGGCATACCGACGCACCCGCCGAGCAAACCATTGTCTCTGATGGCAAGAAGGTGACGCTGTGGGATCCGGATCTGGAGCAGGCGACCATCAAGACACTTGATCCACGCCTGAGCCAGACCCCTGCCTTGCTGCTGTCTGGCAATGTGTCGCAAATCAGTGAGAGCTTTGATATTACGTCCAAGCAGGCCAGCGGCGTGATCGACTTCACCCTCAAGCCGAAATCCAAGGACACGCTGTTTGACAGCCTGCGCCTGTCGTTTCGCAATGGCATGATTAACGACATGCAGTTGATCGACAGCGTCGGCCAGCGCACCAATATCCTGTTCACTGGGGTCAAGGCCAATGAGCCTGTCGCCGCTTCCAAGTTCAAGTTCGACATCCCCAAGGGTGCCGACGTGATCCAGGAATAAACTGCCTAGAGGTTACAAACGCTGCCCATGGACCTGTTTCGAAGTGACCCGATTGCTCAACCTTTGGCGGCGCGCCTGCGCTCGACCAACCTGGACGAGTACGTCGGGCAGGAACACCTGCTCGCTCGCGGCAAGCCCTTGCGCGAAGCCCTGGAGCAGGGTGCCCTGCACTCGATGATTTTCTGGGGGCCGCCGGGCGTGGGTAAAACCACTTTGGCGCGGCTGCTGGCAAAAGTCTCGGACGCACACTTCGAAACGGTCTCGGCGGTACTGGCCGGGGTCAAGGAAATCCGCCAGGCTGTGGAAATCGCCAAACAGCAGGCCGGTCAATACGGCAAGCGCACCATCTTGTTTGTCGACGAAGTGCACCGCTTCAACAAGTCGCAACAGGATGCGTTCCTGCCCTATGTCGAAGACGGCACGCTGATTTTTATTGGTGCCACCACCGAAAACCCCTCCTTTGAGCTGAACAACGCCTTGTTGTCTCGGGCGCGGGTCTATGTGCTCAAAAGCCTCGACGAAGCAGCCATGAAAAAGCTGCTGCAGAGAGCGTTGAGTGAAGACAAGGGCCTGGGCAAGCGCCAGCTGAGTCTCAGTGAAGAAGGCTTCAAGATTCTGCTAAGTGCCGCTGACGGAGACGGGCGACGTTTTCTCAACTTGTTGGAGAACGCTTCCGACCTGGCTGAAGATGCTAGTGAAATCGGTGTCGACCTGCTGCAAAGCCTCTTGGGCGATACCCGCCGCCGTTTCGACAAGGGCGGCGAAGCGTTTTACGACCAGATATCGGCGCTGCACAAGTCGGTGCGAGGCTCCAACCCCGACGGCGCGCTGTACTGGTTCGCCCGCATGATCGACGGTGGTTGCGACCCACTGTATCTGGCTCGGCGTGTGGTACGCATGGCCAGCGAAGACATTGGCAACGCCGACCCGCGCGCCCTGAGCCTGTGCCTCGCCGCCTGGGAAGTGCAGGAGCGCCTCGGCAGCCCGGAAGGCGAGTTGGCGGTGGCCCAGGCCATTACCTACCTGGCCTGTGCGCCGAAAAGCAACGCGGTTTATATGGGGTTCAAGTCCGCATTGCGCGCTGCCGCCGAGCACGGTTCGCTGGAGGTGCCGCTGCACCTGCGCAATGCGCCGACCAAACTGATGAAACAGCTGGGTTATGGCGACGAATACCGTTACGCCCATGATGAGCCGGATGCCTATGCGGCCGGCGAAGACTATTTTCCCGACGAGCTTGAGCCTCAGCCGTTCTACCAACCGGTGCCTCGTGGCCTGGAGCTGAAGATCGGTGAGAAACTCAATCACCTTGCCCAACTCGACCGACTTAGCCCGAAACAGCGGAGAAAGTAGTGCTTAGAACGATTCTTGCCGTGTCCGTGGCCGGCATCGCTGGTACATTATTGCGTTTCGCCGCAAGCAACTGGGTGAGTGCCAACTGGCCGCGACATTTTTATGCGGCGACCCTGGCCGTCAACTTGGTGGGGTGTTTGATCATTGGCGTGTTGTACGGGCTGTTTTTGTTGCGCCCGGAAGTGCCAATTGAAATTCGCGCCGGTTTGATTGTCGGCTTTGTAGGCGGTCTGACGACCTTTTCATCCTTTTCTCTGGATACGTTGCGCCTGCTGGAAAGCGGGCAGGCACCGGTCGCCTTCGGGTACCTGGCCATCAGCGTGTTCGGCGGGCTGCTCGCCACCTGGGCTGGCCTGTCCTTGACCAAACTTTGATAAACGAGAGACCGACATGCTCGATTCCAAACTGTTACGTAGCAACCTTCAGGACGTAGCGGACCGCCTGGCATCCCGTGGCTTTGCCCTGGATGTTGCGCGCATCGAAGCGCTGGAAGAACAGCGCAAGACCGTCCAGACCCGCACCGAAGCACTGCAGGCTGAGCGTAATGCGCGTTCCAAATCCATCGGTCAGGCCAAGCAGCGTGGCGAAGACATCGCGCCGTTGATGGCAGATGTCGAGCGCATGGCAGGTGAACTGGCCAGCGGTAAAGTGGAGCTGGACGCGATCCAGACTGAGCTGGATTCGATCCTGCTGGGCATCCCTAACCTGCCGCACGAGTCGGTGCCGGTCGGTGCCGACGAAGACGGCAACGTCGAAGTGCGCCGCTGGGGCACACCGAAGGCCTTTGATTTCGAGGTCAAGGACCACGTCGCCCTCGGCGAACTGAGTGGCGGCCTGGATTTCGAAACCGCCGCCAAGCTGTCCGGCGCCCGTTTTGCCTTGCTGCGTGGCCCGATTGCCCGTATGCACCGTGCCCTGGCGCAGTTCATGGTCAACCTGCACACCGGCGAACACGGCTACGAAGAGGCCTACACGCCTTACCTGGTACAGGCGCCGGCGTTGGTTGGTACCAGCCAGTTGCCCAAGTTCGAGGAAGACCTGTTCAAGATCAGCCGCGAAGGCGAAGCCGATCTGTACCTGATCCCTACCGCCGAAGTGTCGCTGACCAACATCGTCGCCGGGGAAATCCTCGACGCCAAGCAGTTGCCATTGAAGTTCGTCGCCCACACGCCGTGCTTTCGTAGCGAGGCCGGTGCATCCGGTCGCGATACTCGCGGCATGATCCGCCAGCACCAGTTCGACAAGGTAGAGATGGTACAGATCGTCGAGCCGTCGACCTCCATGCAAGCGCTGGAAGGCCTGACTGCCAACGCCGAGCGTGTCCTGCAATTGCTGGAACTGCCGTATCGAGTGCTGGCGCTATGCACCGGCGACATGGGTTTCAGCGCGGTCAAGACTTACGACCTGGAAGTCTGGGTACCGAGCCAGGACAAGTACCGCGAGATTTCGTCGTGCTCCAACTGCGGTGATTTCCAGGCCCGTCGCATGCAGGCGCGTTTCCGCAATCCGGAAACCGGCAAGCCGGAACTGGTCCACACCTTGAACGGTTCTGGTCTGGCAGTGGGTCGGACCTTGGTCGCGGTGCTGGAAAACTACCAGCAAGCCGACGGTTCGATTCGTGTGCCAGAGGTGCTCAAGCCGTACATGGCGGGCATTGAGGTCATCGGCTAAATGGAATTTCTGCCGCTGTTTCATAACCTGCGCGGCAGTCGTGTGTTGGTCGTCGGTGGCGGGGAGATTGCCTTGCGCAAATCCCGGCTGCTGGCCGACGCCGGCGCGTTGTTGCGGGTGGTTGCTCCCCAGATTGAAGACCAGTTGCGTGAACTGGTGCACGGCAGTGGCGGTGAACTGATTGTGCGCGGTTATCAGGAAGTGGACCTTGATGGTTGCACCCTGATCATCGCGGCTACGGATGACGAGCCGCTGAACGCGCAAGTATCCAGTGATGCCCGGCGCCGTTGTGTGCCGGTCAATGTGGTGGATGCACCTGCCTTGTGCAGCGTGATCTTCCCGGCGATTGTCGATCGTTCACCTTTGGTGATTGCGGTCTCCAGTGGCGGCGATGCGCCAGTGCTGGCGAGGTTGATCCGAGCCAAGCTGGAAACCTGGATTCCGTCGACTTATGGCCAGTTGGCCGGGTTGGCTGCGCGCTTTCGCACCCAGGTCAAAGGCTTGTTTGCGGACGTGCAGCAACGTCGGGCGTTCTGGGAGGAAGTCTTTCAGGGGCCAATTGCTGATCGGCAGTTGGCCGGGCAGGGTGACGAAGCTGAGCGGCTGCTGGTGGACAAGATCAACGGTGCGCCGCCTCATGCGCCGGGCGAGGTTTATCTGGTGGGCGCAGGCCCTGGTGATCCGGACCTGCTGACCTTCCGTGCCCTGCGCTTGATGCAGCAGGCCGATGTGGTGCTGTACGACCGTCTGGTGGCGCCGGCGATTCTTGAGCTGTGTCGCCGTGATGCCGAGCGGGTTTACGTTGGCAAGCGTCGCGCCGATCACGCTGTGCCTCAGGATCAGATCAACCAGCAACTGGTGGACCTGGCCAAGCAGGGCAAGCGTGTATTGCGACTCAAGGGTGGCGATCCGTTCATCTTCGGCCGTGGTGGCGAAGAGATCGAAGAGCTGGCGGCCCATGGCATCCCGTTCCAGGTCGTGCCAGGTATTACTGCGGCCAGTGGTTGTGCTGCGTATGCCGGTATTCCGCTGACCCACCGCGACTATGCGCAATCGGTTCGCTTCATTACCGGGCACTTGAAGGACGGTACGTCGGACCTGCCCTGGAGTGATCTGGTGGGGCCATCACAGACCCTGGTGTTCTACATGGGCTTGATTGGTTTGCCGATCATCTGCGAACAACTGATCCAGCATGGGCGTTCGGCGGATACGCCGGCGGCGTTGATCCAGCAGGGCACTACGTCCAACCAGCGGGTGTTCACGGGTACGCTGGCTGACCTGCCACGCATGGTGGCGGAGCATGAGGTTCATGCGCCGACACTGGTGATTGTTGGGGAAGTGGTGCTGCTGCGTGAGAAGCTGAAGTGGTTTGAAGGCGCTCAGTCGCAAGTCTGATGGACGCCTGGCTTATTGTGGCGAGCGGGCAAGTCCGCGCGCCACAATCTGGTAAAAAAGCCTCTGCCTCGGATCAGTTCCAAACCCCTTTTGCGCTCAATCTCTCCCGATCATGCTTCGCATCAAACGCCTGCAACGGCCCCTTCGGTACAATCCCCGTCGGATTAATCGTCCGGTGACTGGCGTAGTAGTGACCCTTGATGTGGGCAAAATCCACCGTCTCGGCAACCCCCGGCCACTGATACAGCTCTCTTAGCCAATTCGACAAATTCGGATAATCGGCAATCCGCCGAAGGTTGCATTTGAAGTGGCTGTAGTACACCGCATCAAACCGAATCATCGTGGTGAACAGGCGCACATCAGCTTCGGTGAGGTATTCGCCGGCGAGGTAGCGATTCTCACCCAGGTGCTGCTCCAGTCGATCCAGCTCGGCAAACACATCGTCGAAAGCCGCTTCATAGGCCTTTTGCGACGTGGCAAAGCCTGCGCGGTAGACGCCATTGTTCACGGCGGGATAGATCCGATCGTTCAGTGCATCGATGGTTGAGCGCAGCGCCTCGGGATAGAAGTCCAGCTCGTTACCCGTCAGCCCATTAAACGCACTGTTGAACATGCGGATGATCTCCGCTGATTCATTGCTGACAATCTGCTTCAGCTTCTTGTCCCACAGTACTGGCACGGTGACGCGCCCGGTGTAACTGGCCGTATCGGCGGTGTAGCGCTGATGCATGTAGGTGAAATCGTCGAGCTTGTCGCCGCTGGAGCCATGAGCCTTGTCGAAGGTCCAGCCGTTCTCCAGCATCAGCCAACTGACCACCGACACGTCGATCAGGCTTTCCAGGCCTTTGAGGTTACGCAGGATCAGTGTGCGGTGTGCCCAGGGGCAGGCAAGGGAAACGTACAAGTGGTAGCGGCCCGCTTCGGCAGCGAAGCCACCGTCGCCGGTAGGGCCGGCCTTTCCGTCGGCGGTTACCCAGTTGCGGCGTTGCGCCTGTTCCCGTTGGAAGGCGCCATCTGCGCTACTTTCGTACCACTGGTCATGCCAGCGTCCTTCGATCAGCAAACCCATGACTGACTCCTTGGCTAATAAGCGTTGGAGTCCAGTCTAAAGGTCTGAGTTCGAACAAATAGCGCAAAGGCTGGGGGTTAATGATCGACTAAATCGATTTGTCCCGGGCGTCCCAGTATTGCTGGGCCAGCTCGAACGCCTGCTCCCGTGGGTGGCCAAGGCCGCGCAACGCCAGAGCCATGGTGGCGATTAGGGCCAGTTGCGGATAGCTGTCCTCTACATCGCCACACCACAGCGCCTTCAGATGCTTGGGGTCGAGGGTCGCCGGCTTGACGTGGCGCTGGGCGGAGAGGGCGGGCCACTCTTCATCCCAGTTTTCGCCGCCGGTGGTGCCGTACAAGTGGCTGATGGTGTCCGGGTTGATCTCGATCTCGCCGCCATCGCCCTTGATCACGATGGTATTGTCGCCGAGCAGGCCGCTGGCATCGCGATGCACACCCTGATAGCCGGGATGGAAGATGCTTTGCAGGCCGCAGCGAGCGTTCAATGGATTGAGGATGCGCGCCAGGGAGTGGATAGGCGAGCGCAGGCCCAGCGTGTTGCGTAGATCGATCATGCGCTGCAGCTGCGGCGCCCAGTCGCCCAGGGGCATAAAGGCCAGGTTGCCCTGTTCAAGGGCGGTCTCGACTTGCTGCCAAGTGCGGCACAGCGGGATCTGCAAGCCTTCCAGCAACTGCTCGGTGTAGAGCCGACCCGCTGTATGAGCGCCGCCGCCATGCATAAAAATGCCCACGCCGTTTTGTGCCAGGCACTTGGCCGCCAGCAGGTACCAGGGCAGGTGGCGTTTTTTCCCGGCATAGGTAGGCCAGTCGACATCTACTTGTAAGGCAGGGGCGTTGAGTCGTTCGCGTACCGCTTCGGTAAAACCGGCGAGCTCTTCCGGGCTTTCTTCCTTGTGCCGCAACAGCATCAGGAACGCACCGAGCTGGGTGTCTTCGACTTTTTCATCGAGCAGCATACCCATGGCTTCCCGCGCTTCTTCGTGGGTCAGGCTGCGGGCGCCACGTTTGCCCTTGCCCAGGATGCGCACGAACGGCGCAAACGGATGCTCGGCAGGCGTTTCGGTGATCAGCGGGGAAAAATCGGTCATAAGCAATTCGTCGGCCTGGGCAGGCCCGCCAGCTTGGCGGCAAGTTTGGCGGGAGTGCCTTTAAACAGTCGGTTAAGGTGCAGGCTGTTGCCTTTTTCCGGGCCCAGCTTCAAGGCGGTGTACCTGATCAGCGGGCGGGTGGCGGGCGACAGCTGGAACTCTTGATAAAAACCACGCAGCACGTTGAGGATTTCCCAGTGTTCAGGGGTCAACTCAAGCGCTTCGGCGGCGGCCAGAGTGTTGGCCACCTCGATTGACCAATCGCTCAGGTCAACCAGGTAGCCGTCCTTGTCCAGCTCAAGGGTGTGTTCGCCCACGGTTAGGGTGTTCATAGCCAGGTGTTGACCTTGTCATGGTCGATCGACAGTTGGACAAAAGCCGGATAATCGACACTCTTGGCCCAGTCTGGTACGGGTAGGCCGCGAGCCTGGCTGTCTTCGACGAGGACAAACACCTTCAGCGCCTTGGCTTGCAGGGCCTCAAAGGGCGCGCTGCCGGCCTGCAGGGCATAGGCTGCGTCACCGCACAGCAGGATCGCGTCCTGGCCGCCACAAAGGCGCAGGCAGCTGTCCAGGCGACTATCGGTAAAAGGGGAGTGGGATACTACATGTAAGGTCGACATCAGAGGGTAATCACCTGACTATAACGGTCAATCATCCGGGAAATCTCTTCGTTGCTCAGCGGCTGCGCGCTGCCGGCAGTCAGTCCACGTTCGGCAAGGCTCTGGCTGCACGCGAACACCTCATCAATGCCAAACAGCGACAGCGCTTGCAGGTTGGCGCTGAGGTCTTTCTGCTGCACGGCTTTGGCGTCCTGGCCCGTTGCCAGTTGAAACACTCCGTCATCCAGAAACAACAGGCCAATCGGCAAATCAAACGCGCCACCGGCCAGAACAATATCCAGCGCTTCCCGCGCGCTCGGCCCGGACCACGGCGCCTGACGGCTGATAACCAGCAAGGATTTAGACATCTTATGGGCCTCCAAAACAGATCAGGCGGTCGGCGTCCTGCACGGCGTCGTGCAACTGCCCAAGGCCCGATAATGCCCAAGGTGCATCCAGACTCACAGCGCTACGTTGATAGCGCAAAGCCTCTTCGGCGTTCAGCACCCCACGACGCAAAGCTGCGGCGATGCACACCACGCCATCCAATTGGTGTTCACTGACAAACGCCCGCCATTGCTGGGGGATGTCCTGCTCATCCTGCGGTGTCACAACCGAGTTGGACGCGCTGTAGACGCCATCCTGATAAAAAAACAGCCGCACAATCTCATGCCCACCAGCCAGCGCCGCTTGGGCGAACAGCAGGGCGCGGCGCGAGGAGGGCGCATGGGCGGCGGAGAAAAGCGCAATCGCGAACTTCATGGAACACTCTTTATGGAACAGACTGTCGGCAAACCTGGGCCAATGATAAAGCCGCAGACAACAAAAAGCCCGCCGAAGCGGGCTTTTTGCATGAGGCTACGATCAGTCGTCGCGGCTCATGATGCCGAAGATCTGCAACAGGCTGATAAACAGGTTGTAGATCGATACATACAGGCTGATGGTCGCCATGATGTAGTTACGCTCGCCGCCATGGATGATGGCGCTGGTCTGGAACAGAATGCAGACCGAGGAAAACAGCACAAAACCCGCGCTGATTGCCAATTGCAGGCCGCTGATCTGGAAGAACATGCTCGCCAGCACCGCCGCCAGCAACACGAAGAAGCCAGCAGTGATGAAACCACCGAGGAAACTCATGTCCTTGCGTGTAATCAGCACATAGGCCGACAGACCACCAAACACCAGTGCGGTCATGGCAAACGCCGAGCTGACCACTTCCGCGCCGCCCTGCATGCCAAGGTAGCGGTTAAGGATCGGGCCCAGCAGGAAACCCATGAAACCGGTCAAGGCAAACGCCGACACCAGGCCCCAGGCCGAGTCACGCAGCTTGTTGGTCAGGAAAAATAGACCATAGAAGCCGATCAGTACCACAAAGATATTCGGGTAGCCGACGCGCATTTGCTGGGCCACGAACGCCATCACGCCGCTAAACGCGAGGGTGAGAGCGAGCAAGCCGTATGTGTTGCGCAGGACGCGGCTAACCTCTAGCTGCTCAGCCTGCACGTTGCTATTAACTGCGTAATCCTGTTCGCGCATGGCGACACTCCTTCAGTTTTGAAACGTTCAGTCGCAAAGATCATAACAGACGCCCTGTAACAAGCTACGCAGAGAGTTTGACAGTGTGTTTCATTCGGGTATTATGGCGCCCGCTGAGACAGGATGGACTACTATAATCCTGTGTTGCATAAGGGAAATTGGCAGAGTGGTTGAATGCACCGGTCTTGAAAACCGGCGAACGTTAATAGCGTTCCCAGGGTTCGAATCCCTGGTTTCCCGCCAAATTTAACGAAAAGCCTCGATTATTCGGGGCTTTTTCGTGTCTGGGGTTTGGGTAAGAAAAGGCGTCTTTTGGTAGGGGTTCCGAAACTTTCGGGTAGGCGTTCCGAAACTAACGCTATTTGGAGGGCTTGGCGGTCGCTCCGATACTTCTGTAGACCCGCTTAGTGATCTCCTGTTTGGTGTGCCCAAGCAGCAGACTCGCATCGCCGATATCGACGATTTCCGAGGCCGCCTTCGGCCGGATGTCACGGAACTGAAACCCTCCAATCTTTGCCGCGAGCATCGGGTCGCCTTGTTCGATGGCTTTCTGTTGTGCTTTTTCCCGCGCCTTGTCCCAACGCAAGCGCAACATCCCCTTCGTCATCCTTTTCCCATGTTTGCTGATCAGCAGGTACTTGGAAGGGTGGCAGGCGTTCCTTTCTGCAATCTCCCTCACCAACGCTGGGTGACGATTCATCGCCTGGATACGGACGAAGATCGAGAGAGGGAGGAGGTGATGGGGCTGCTGTCCGAAACGGATGACCTCGACATCACGCTCGATGACGACGGCGCGGTGACAGTGAGGTGGAAGGCCCAGACAGGCGAAGACTCGCCTGTGGGTGTCGCGGACTTTGAGGAAGAGGCAGAGTTGGCGCCTTTCTGACGAGCATGAAAAAGCCCGCACGCGGCGGGCTTTTGGCAGTCGATTACGCAGCTAACTTAGAAGCGCTTAAGCTCTTCTTCAGCGATGCTTTCAGAACCAGCATCTGTTCGCCAAGCTCATCGAGCTTCGCCTTCCCAAGAAGTTTTTTGGCCTGAGGGAACATCTCTGTTTCCTCTTCCTTGATGTGGTGCTCCAGCAGCTCTTTAACCACTTTCAAGCGGCCGGCGAACTCTGGGCTGGCTGGGTCAGTTACTTTTAGGTCTGGCAGGACGAGGGAGTCAACTGTCCGATGTTCCTCCTTTGCCTCGTAGTACATCTCGTCTTGCTCCTTACCGCCAGCTTCCTTGAACGCAGGGTAAAGAATCTGTTCTTCGAGCTGGGTATGGATGGAGATCTCCATCTCAAGCTTGTCCAGCAAATCGGTGCGCTTTTTCACTGCCCGATCTGTTGATTCGCTCAGCTGGGTCAGGATAACTTTTACTTTTTCGTGATCGGTTTTCAGAAGATCGATGGCGTTCATTTTTGTTTCCTCATTAGCACGGATGGAAAACTGCCGATCTTGGTCGGCGCTTCATTAATGTTCTAATGGGTGTCGCATTTGCCGTGCCACTTCGTAGGATTTTTAAAGTGTCTTGCTTTCAATGAGTTGAGCAACAATATGGCGTATAGGCTTCATGCACCCTGCACGAGTATTACTTTAGGACGATGCATATAGCGGGATTCGCATAGAAAATGAGGGCCATCCCGCACCCATAGAAAAACCCGCATTTCCGGGCAAAAAGCCGAGCGTAGGTGAATAAG
Source organism: Pseudomonas sp. HY7a-MNA-CIBAN-0227 (assembly GCF_040310325.1). Lineage (NCBI taxonomy): Bacteria > Pseudomonadati > Pseudomonadota > Gammaproteobacteria > Pseudomonadales > Pseudomonadaceae > Pseudomonas > Pseudomonas sp. HY7a-MNA-CIBAN-0227. Next base: position 124,236 of record NZ_JBEOPT010000014.1, read on the forward strand.
TTGCAAGCCATGGAGAGTGAAGCCCAGGAGAGGCGAGCATCAAGGAGGGGAAAGGGTAGAGCAAGGGTCCCGTTTTGGCGGGCTCTTTATCCGAAAAGGCGAGTCGCCTGTCGCGACATCACCATTTCCTCCAAGATCTCGCGGGCCAACTTATTGATGCCAGCCTCGCCTTGGTAGTGGCGACGGTCTATGTTGACGATCGTGAACTGGTCCGAGCCCGGCCCCGTCACATCCACTGACAGGGTGTTGTCAGCGCTGAGCGTGCAGGAAATTATGCAGTTCGGCAGGCGGCTGGAGAGGACCGCTTCGATCTCCAGTCTGTTCAAGGCGTCCATTATCCTCTCCCAACTCAAAAACGTGAGCTTGTAGCTTAGACGTGCTGGGCGGACTGTAAATGATGGCAAAATGGTCTCAGGTTTAGCTCAAGCACCAAAAACCTGCCAGAAGCAAGGAGCCAGGCTCTAGGCCAGTATCAACGGTTGTATCACTCACTGTTTCAGTATTTTCCCTTGGATGATGTCACTGTGCCATCATTGTTCGGTGGCGCCTTGTTTTGGTGAGCGCTACCAAGGGGGAGTAATGAGAGCAGCGAAAAAAGCTCTGAACATGGCTGTTTGGTACAAGCTCATGGCTTTGCCCGAAAGCATTATCAACGCAGAGGTTAAGTACTTCAGGTTGCTCAAGGCGGCTGACGACATGGAGCGCGCCAACCTCATCAGCGGTGGTGAGTGGCGAAAGCTTGTTCAGCAGGCTGGAACATCTCTTGCCAGCACTGCGGAGTGCATGGGTGGAGCGGGGTAGGGCAGAATCGAGTAGGAGGCGGATTTACATCCGCCGTTCTCTCACACCACCGTACGTACGGTTCCGTATACGGCGGTTCAGGTTATGCGACTAAGCCGGTTGATCGTATCCAGTATCGAGACCAGTCCAAGCTGATCCCATAGTTTCTTCGGCAACGCCTGATTCATATGTGACGCTCCGGAGTTCCACCATGGGCCTCGGCCATTGAACGCTGATGTGCAGGCGCGCCCTTCGTCGAGTCCCAAACGCATCAGGTTGCGCGCCCTCGTCGAGGGCTGCTTCCATTGGCGCCAGATGACGCAGCGGAGTTTGTGACGCACCCAGCCATCAAGTATCTCCAGCGCTCGTTTGCCCTGAGTCAACTTGAAGTAGCCAGCCCAACCGCGGAGTACGGGGTTTATCCGCTCGATGATATTCGCCATCTTGCGGCCCCGCGCTCTGCGCAGCAGGTCTCTGAGTCGGTCGCGCAAGCGACCTAGACTCATCGTCGCCACCCTCAGTCTCGGCTGCTGATGCCAGCTCATCCCGTAACCCAAGTAATCACATATCCAAGACCCGGCTACTCGGCTCTTGTCCCGGTTCAGCGTCAGTTTCAGGAAGCACTCAACACGCCTCATCACTCGCATGCCCGCACGAGGACTGCACACATAAATGTTCGCATCGTCGGCATACCAAGAGCATGATCATGGGCATGCGCATGCGCATTCCGAGTTAGAAGGCCTGGAGTTGTGAATTGATGGCTATCAGGACGCGCATGAGCGTGCCCATGCCAACGATATCCGTAAGCGCTTCACCAATCGTGAGGTCACCACGGGCCAGATCGTCATGTTCGGCCTGACGGGCGGTCTGATTCCTTGTCCGGCTGCCATCACCGTTCTCTTGCTATCTCTTCAGGTTAAAGAAGTCGCGCTGGGAGGCATGCTCGTCCTGTGTTTCAGCATCGGATTAGCGCTCACCTTGGTCACTGTCGGTGCTGCGGCAGCTATTGGTGCTAAACAGTCTTCCAACCGTTGGCCATGGCTGGGCACCGTTGCTCGTCGTGCGCCGTACCTGTCCAGTGTCTTGATCATCGGTGTTGGTCTGTACGTGGGCTTCTATAGCTGGATCGGCCTGAACGCTTGAGGCGACTCTTTAGTGTTTGAACTCACGAGCTACGTTGGTCTGTTCGTGGCGGCATTTGCTGCCGCCACGTTATTGCCAATGCAGTCTGAGGCTGTGTTGGTCGGGATGTTGCACTCCGCCCAATACGTGGCTTCTACGCTCTTGGCGGTCGCCACCTTGCAACGTTCTTGGCTCCGCACTGACCTGGGTGCTGGGCCGTTCCGTTGAACGATTCCGTCACAAGCGATAGTTCCCAGTGAGCGAGAGCAAGCTCGAAAACGCCCAGCAGTCCTATCTGCGCTACGGGTGCTGGTCATTACTGCTGAGTTGGGTGCCGATCATTGGTGAACCTCTGACTGTCGTCGCCGGAGTCATGCGCGAGCCATTCTGGACTTTTCTGCTGATCGTCACCCTGGCCAAGGGCGTGCGTTATCTAGTGCTGAGCACCGTTACACTGGGGTGGGCATATCCAACCGTTCAACCGTTACTCGTTTCTAGTCATTAGCTCTTAACGGATTTTTCTTCCGACACTGAAACTGTGGGAGCTTCGGCACCCAGAGCGCGATACATATTTATTTCGCGTTGCTCAGTCGTTGAGCAGCGGAAAGGCCTGGAGAGATCAAGAGTTCGAGACTCAGGCCGATACAGCTAACAACAGCACCCCGGATCCTATCAACCGCCTGGGCTGTGACGAGGTGTTACTACGAGTCAGGGAGGATTCTTTTACCCGTCACTTTAGATATCTGCATGTAGTCTCATGTGCTGGCCCGTATTCACTGCACCGCCAGGAAGAGCCAAATGAAAAACAAGCAGAGTGATCCTCTTCTGAAGGTACAAACCTCCCATCTAACGCTTACCCGTATTGTCCTGATGGGCTTCTCTGGCTTATTGCTAACGATATTCTTGCTGACCAGCGTTTTGATTGTTTACATCGCCTCTAAGCAAGACCATGAAGCGGAGGCCCAAAGCTATTTTTATGCTGGAAAGGCCGTGCAATCCTTGGAGAAGTCGATACTTCTGACGATCAAGGACTATGCGTTTTGGGGTGATGCTTATGATCATCTTCATCGAAGGGTGGATACCGATTGGGCGTTCGTCCGCCAGAACGTCGGCTCTACCTTATATGACGATTTTGGATTTCAGGGCTTGTTTGTTATCGATCCGACCGGTCGAACGGCGTACTCGGTCATTGACGGGCAACTGCAATCGGTTGCGGCTGAAGACTGGTTGAAACAACCAATCACCGCGCTAATTGAGCGTGCCCGTGCGGGGGTGGAAAATGAAACGCCAATCGCCACGTACCTCGATGTCGATGGCGTTCCGGTGCTGGTCGCGGCCGCCCCGTTGACGCCTGGCACCGCCCCTCAGACCGAAGCTGATGACAGGCCTTCCTCAGTGCTGTTGTTTGTCATCAAGCTGGATGCCGTCAGATTGAGCGTCTTGGGCAGTGATTTCGGAATAGACCAATTGCGCATTGTCTCAAGCTATAGCCCTGCGCTCGGCCCGTCGTTTTTACGTCTGGGGGAAACCGGGGTCGCGGGAGCCTTGCAGTGGACGCCAACGCGTCCGGGACATCAGCTAATGATCCTAGTTTTGCCGTTGATCGGTATTGCGGGACTGATCATTGGGCTGATGACCTGGATTCTTCGGCGGCGCACTACGGCTGCGGCGATGGTTATGGATGCGAACTACAGCTCCCTGCATGCCAGCCAGACTGCCCTGGCGACCAGTGAGGCAAGATTTCGGGATGTCGCCGAAGCGTCTTCGGACTGGATTTGGGAAATTGATTCTGAGTTGCGTTTCACATATCTGTCAGAGCGCTTCGAAACAGTGACAGGGCTGTGCAGAGCCCTGTGTATTGGTCGACCTATCGATGACTTGCTGGTGTCTGATCAGGGGCCGCTCTCACAGTGGCTGAAAGACCACTCGCGGCGGGTCAATGCCATCTTGCAATGCAGTTATCAAGCAGCTGACGGTCAGGTCAGAATAAGCCGCCTTTCTGTGCGAGAAATGGAAGGGTTGGGTTATCGAGGCACTGCGAGCGATATAACCGAAGAAGTGGCGGCCCGCCGACGTATTGAATACCTGTCGCAACACGATGCGCTAACTGGCTTGGCAAACCGCGCTCGTATGCAGGAATTCCTGGATGGAAAACTTAAGGCGGCGCCGACACTGGACGATCCGTTAGTCATGCTCAGCATCGACCTTGATCGCTTCAAGTCGGTGAACGATTTGCTGGGGCATGCCGCAGGCGATCAAGTGCTCAACGAGGTCTCCAAAAGGCTGGGGCAATGCTTGCGCTCCGATGACTTGGTTGCGCGAATTGGTGGCGATGAGTTTGTGTTGGTGGTGGCGAATATGGTGTCTCAGGATGAGGTTGAGCACCTGTGTAAGCGTTTGATCGACTGCATCGAAGAGCCGTTCCAGATTGAAGATCATGAAGTGTTTATCAGTGCCAGCATTGGCATAGCCATGGCACCTGCCGACGCCACCCTGGCCGACGAGTTACTGCGCTATGCCGACATCGCGTTATATGAAGCCAAGGACGCAGGGCGTAATACCTGGCGTTTTTACGCAGGCGAGATGAACACTCGAATTCTTGATCGTCGTCAGTTGGAAAGCGATCTTCGCCACGCGATCAAACATGATGAGTTGCGTCTTCACTTTCAGCCGCGCTACCAGATTACAGGCCGAGTCATGGCTGGTGCCGAGGCACTGGTACGCTGGCAGCATCCGGTGCGTGGACTGTTGGCGCCCGATCTTTTCATACCTATCGCGGAAGAAACCGGGTTGATTCTGCCGTTAAGCAACTGGGTACTGCACGCCGCTTGCGAGGCCGCATCGACCTGGCCTGAAGAACTCTTTGTTTCGGTGAACCTGTCGCCGACAGAGTTTCAGCGCGGGCAGTTGGTGGCCCGAGTGCAGGCGGTGCTGTCGCAGACCGGTTTAGATCCGGCCAGGCTGGAGTTGGAATTGACTGAGAACGTGATGCTGGAAGACGCCAAGGGAGCGCTGCAGATCATGCACGAGTTGAAAGCGTTGGGCGTTCGCTTGGCGATGGACGATTTTGGCACAGGGTATTCGTCGTTAAGCTACCTGCGGTCGTTTCCCTTCGATGGATTAAAGATTGATCGAAGTTTTATTTCCGGAATGCAGCCAGGCGGTGACGATCTTCCGATCATTGAGGCCATCATCGGGTTGGGGCGAGCACTGTCGCTGACGGTCACGGCAGAAGGAGTCGAGACCATTGAACAGCTCCAGGTGTTGCAGGATGCACGGTGCGATGAGGTTCAAGGGTATTTCCTGAGTATGCCTCTAAGCGCACAAGCGATTGCCGACCTGATTGATGTTGAATCTGGCAATTCGGGGCTGCGGGTTTTTTCGGGACTTACGTCTGGCGGAAAGGCGGTTGAGCCTTCATAAGAGAGAATTTCAGAAAACAGCTTTTGGCGCATCGTGACCTCGCGCGGAGAAACTATGACTGCGAGCCGCCAATCTTAGTCTTCGCACAGGCATTCGAGGACTTCTCTTGCCATTTCATTGGGCGCTTGCCGGATCGTGGATGGCTGTTCGGAAGTCCTCGTAGGCTTCCGCACCCATCGTTTCGGGGGAAGCACCATATGAACTATTGGGGTCTGCCAGGATTGCTTGCTCCGGTTTCTCGGGTTGACCGAAGAAGAACCAGTGCCACCACTTTGCAGCGAACCGCGCGTCGCTGCGTTCAAGAGCCTCAATGATTGGCACGTCGTCCAGTATGCCGAGATGGGTATCAGCGCAAACATCGAGGTGCCTAGAATAGCCCATCATTTCAATCTGCCGCGAGGAGTCGTTATCGTCAGCATCGGAATCGGCCCATCTCAAAACCGCTGCTGATCTGGCTCTATATGACGCGAAGCATGGGAGCGTCATCGTGTTGTCACAAACTGTCCTGCGAGATAGCTGCCAGCGCCAGGTGATGATAAGTGTTCGCCATCCGGGGTGGCGGCTGAGCCCTTAGGGCTACTGAGCCGACTCCGGTCGTTTGGCCGCCGGTATAGGAGCGTTTTTCTTATGGTGTATTGGATATCCGAAAGGCTTGCCGGAAATCGGGATACCGGCTGGACTGCCTGTTTTGCTTGGGCATATCGAACAAGCTGGAGGTACGTGTATTTAGTCGAAAAGAGCGCTTTTGTGGGCTCTCGTAGTCAGGTGCGTCTATTTGCCGCAGCGCGAACATTTGTTGTGATGACCCGCAACCAGAACATCTTCTTCGACCTGATACTGCCGGCCTGACGCTGCATGTGTCCCTGGCCTCGCCGGTGCTCGTCACATCTTCATAGTCGCGTACTGGCAGCGGGTGATGTCTCTACCGATGGCAGTGAAACCACAAGCTAAATAGACCCCCATTACCCGTTTAGCGAGTAACTCCACGCCGTTTGATCTTACGCGATCTTGATTACTACCTTACCAAACGCCCCTCTGGCCAAATGTTCGTAAGCTTGGCGTGCTTGATCAAACGGATAGACGTGATCGATTACCGGGCGAATCTTGTGCTCATTCAAGAATTCGTTCATGCGGTCAAATGAGGAGCGTGGAGCAACGGCAATGCCACGAATCGTTGTTTGCCGAAAGATCAGAGGCATCAAGTTCAGCGCAGAGGTTTGGCCCGTCAGAAACCCGATCTGTGCGATACGCCCTCCTGCCTTTGTCGCAGCAATGGATTGATTGATGCCATCCCCGCCTGCCACATCCAGAAGGAGATCCACCCCCTTGCCATTGGTGAGTTTTAGCACTTCTTCTGCCCACTCAGGGTGAGTGCGATAATTCACGCCCGCAACAGCACACAGTTTTTTTACAGCTTCCAGGTTGTCATCTTGACTGGAGGTGACGATAACTTTGGCACCCAGTGCCATTGCAATTTGTGCTGCGAAAACAGAAACACCTCCAGTACCCTGAACCAAAACAGTTTGGCCGGCCTCGATCTGACCAAAATCAACGAGCGCATACCATGCCGTCAGAGCAGCAATTGGAAGGGTCGCCGCTTCTTCATCTGACATGTTGTCGGGGGCACGTACCGCGCTGTCCTCGTGGATGATCATGTATTCCGCCAGCCCGCCCGGTAATGGCGAGCCGAAGCAATAGTTGGGCTCATCTGGCCCTGGCATGCCATCCAGCCACCGCGAGTAAAGGTGTGAGTTCACGCGGTCTCCGATAGCGAAGCGGGTGACGCCATCGCCGACTGCCACGACAGTACCCGCCGCATCGCTTACGGGAATTAGTGGCTTGGGCACCATATGAGGCTCATAAATACCGTCAACGATTGCCTTGTCCCGGAAGTTGAGCGATACAGCGCCCACTTTTACCAGCAGTTCTCCAGCCTTGGGCACAGGTGTTTCAGTCTCCCCCTGTACCAGGTTGTTCAATCCGAAATCTTTCAGAAGCCACGCTTTCATTTTCTGTCTCCAGCAATTTTGAATGTGCAGAGGGAGGCAGGTTCCTCCTTTGCGCTGAGGACATTGTTGAGGTATCGCGACTCTAGATAAATGTGCAGAAACCAACAGGATTGTTATCCTGTTAAGCAATAATCACCCCAATGCCATGCTTGCCGAGAAAGATATTTATGGAGCTTCTACAGTCGATGCAGGTGTTCGCCAAGCTGGCGGAGTTGGGTAGCTTCACCAAAGTTGCTGAGGCCATGCAGGCAGGACGCCCGCACGTCACACGCACCATTCAGGATCTGGAAGCCTCGCTGGGTGTACGTCTGTTTCAACGCACTACGCGTAAAGTGAAACTGACTGCTGAGGGCGAGCGGTTTTATGAGCGTGTCAAAGAGATTTTGGTAACCATCGCAGAAACCACATCCATGTTCGACCGTAGTGGATCGACGTTGCGGGGACGGCTTCGCATTGACATTCCCACTGCATTTGCCCAGCACAGTTTCGTGGAAAGCCTGAGAAGATTTACGGAGGTATTTCCCGAAATCGAGCTTGCGCTGGGCGTGACGGACCGCGCGGTAGATCTCGTAGCCGAGGGCATCGATTGTGCACTGCGAATTGGTGAACTCCCGGACTCAAGCATGGTAGCGAGAGAAATTGGCACCGCCACCATGGTGACCTGTGCATCTGCAGGTTATCTCCAGGCGTGTGGGGTACCCAAAACCCCACAAGATCTAAAAGATCACCGATGCGTCAGCTTCATCTCCGGTCAAAATAACAGACCGCTGCCTTGGCATTTCTCGGTGGACGGCGAAGATCGTCCTCATACGCCTCATGGAGGTATCACGGTGAATCAGTCGAATGCCTACGTGCAATGTGGTGTTGCAGGCTTCGGCATTGTTCAAGCTCCGGGAATCACTGTTGAGACATTCCTAGCAACAGGAGATTTGGTTGAAGTGCTCAGAGCATTTCGTCCAAGGCCGCGCCTTGTATCCGTGCTGTACCCCAGTAGAACGCATCTTGCACCACAGGTGGATGCATTTGTGGACTGGCTGAAGGAGCATTTCCCCGTGCTTCACCCCAACTGGTTCAACGCTCATTAAACTGCGCACGTAGGCTGATTCGGCGGTGAATCATTAAGGCTGAAAAGAGAGCAGAGACAGGCTCTGTTCGTAAGGTGTGTTGGACAGTTAATCGGAAATAACAGTCCTGTTTCTTCCGCTGGATTTGGCGATATAAAGTGCCTTGTCAGCAATGTCGACCAGGTCTTTAGGCGTCTCAGTCATTGTGCCTGACAATGCGCTAATGCCAATGCTAATGGTCACTACTCCCATAGGAGATTCAGTGTGTTGAATTGCATTGCGCTCTAACTCAGTTCGAATTTTTTCGGCTACGAGGAAGGCGCCAACGTAATCTGTGCCTGGAAGTACGATGGCAAATTCTTCTCCGCCGTATCGTGCAGCAAGGTCGCCTGCCCGAGTGACATTCTTTTTTATTATGGTACTCACGATCTTGAGGCATTCATCGCCTTGTACGTGACCGTAATGGTCGTTGTACTTTTTGAAGAAATCAACATCAATCATGATGAGTGCGGTGTCATCTGATTTTCGGTTTTTTCTGCTGATTTCGGCTTCGATAAAAAAGTCGAATTGACGGCGATTGGAAAGTCCCGTTAATCCATCTTCAAGAGCAAGTAGGCCAAGAGCTTTGTTAGCTTCGATGTAAGTTTTTTGTGAGAGCTGTAATTCTTTTTGTGCCTGAATTTGTTGGCTCATGAGTTTTATTAGTCGATATCCCAGGAGGCTCAGCACCACCAATAATAGGGATGATATAAATATGCTGTCGAGGGACTCGCTACGCCAATTCGCAAGTACTTCATTTTTATCAAATGCAGTAATAATTACAAGGGGGTAGCCATTGACACGGCGAAAGCTGACGACTCGCTCTACACCATCGACAACTGATTTTGTTGTTGCAGTCCCCGAATTTACCGAAGGGACTAATAGGGAAAACACTTGTCCGTTTGAAATATCCGTGCCGACGTCAGCGTCACGAAACGGCTTTCGGGCTAAAATTTTCCCCGTTGAGGATGCAAGGTTAATAATGCCATTGCTCCCCATGTCTATGTCATCGTAAAGGGTGATGAAATATTTAAGATAAATCGTAGCTATCGTGACACCGGCAAAGCTGCCGTCAGGATGATTTATTCGTCGCGATACTGTTGTGATCCATTCGTTTGTTGATCGGCTGCGTATAGAGGGGCCAATAAAAGTGGCCGGGTCGGTGTGGTCGCGGTGGTAAATAAAATAATCGCGGTCTGAGTTGTTTGCACCCGCTGGTATTATGCCGTTTGAGTTAAACAGCCAACTCCCATGCTCGTCATAAATAAAGAAGCCATGTATTTGAGGTAGGTGTTTTTGTTGTATTTTTAGTATTCCCCCCAGGCTTTTTAAATTCTCCGCGCTGGTACCTTCTGCTTCCAGCTGTTCCTTGACCCCCAAAATCACTATGTCAGCTTCAGTTAGAGTAGCCCCTATACTGGATGACAACGTTTTGGAAAGATTTGACATCTCGGTTGTTTTGTTGTGTAGGTGCCTCTCTAGAGAGCTAAAAACTCCCCAAATACTTATCACTATCAATGAGAGGCATACTGCGGCAATAAAGAGGACAATATGACTGACTTTGAGTTTGGCATTAGCCCACTCGACGTGAAAAATAGTGGTGATTTTTTTTAACATAAAATCCTCCATGCTTCCTTTCTAGTAATCTTGAGCATATCCGATTTTTTCTGAGGAAAATTTTTTAAAAAAGTGGCGGGTGGATTAGTTGGGTGGGTTGTATTCGGCCTACATGCGGCCTTAGTGTGGCGAATTGGACGGTAGATTCATGATCCCAGGAGACTGAAGGTATTTATCGACCGCCAGAATCGCCCAGGGCTGATCAGCAAGAACAGTCGTGCCTTCGTCAGCCCGAGTGAATGCCAGGCTGAGTTCGATGCGCAGTCGTGTAACACGCCACAACGCCGCGGCCCGTCCGCCCAACAGTGAGGGGCGCGCTCGTGAGGTCGGTGTGTCGTGTTGCCACTGGTGCTGATCGGCGCGCTCGTTGGCGCAGCTGTAGATTGAGTCCCGCTCAATCGAAGCGAAACGAGGCGCCGTAGGCCGAGCCTGGCAGGCGATCACCGCCATCGACGCTGAGGCGCGAGCGCAACGTGCCGGCCTGCGGTCCGCTGCGATACAGCCCGCGCTTTTGCAGCGCCGGGATCACCCATTCGACAAAGTCATCGAGTGAACCGGGACTGATCAGCGGGTTAAGCATGTAGCCACTGGTGCCGGAGATTCTTGCGTGTTCCTCGATCTGTGCCGCCACCTGTTCCGGTGTGCCGACCAGGATCAGGTCGCTGCCGCGGGTCACGTTGGCGAAGCGTTGCCTGACCTCGCCGGCGGTCAGCGGCTTGCCGCTACCATCGGGTTTCATGACGTAGGAGGTCATGCCTTCGGTCTGGGTGGACAGCGCCTCGTTGTCGGCATAGCGACTGATATCAATGCCGGTGTCGCCCGCATAACTCACCAACTGCGCTTGCAGGTGATAGTTGCTTTGCAGGGTTTCGTACTTTTTCTGCGCCTCGATGGCGGTGGCGGCTGTGACGATCCGTAGCACGGTCAGCGACTTGACGTCCTCTGCCCTGCGACCACGGGCTTGGGCCTGGCGCCAGATATCTTCCAGCCCCGCGCGTATTTCCAGTGGGTTGGATTTGGCGATAAACACCAGCTCTGCGTGCTTGGCAGCGAACTGACGCCCCCGCGCTGACCAGCCCGCCTGGATCAGCAGCGGTGTGCGTTGCGGCGAGGGTGATGTCAGGTGCGGCCCGGCCACCCGATAATGCTCGCCGGCATGGTGGATGGGCCGCACCCGTGAGCCATTGGCATAGGTCTGTGTGAGCTTGTCGGCCACCACAGCATCATCGGCCCAGCTGCCTTCCCAGAGTTTGTACACCACGTCGAGAAACTCTTCGGCGCGCTCGTAGCGGTCGTCGTGCTTGATCATTTGCTCAAGACCAAAGTTGCGCGCGGCGCTGGACAGATAAGACGTGACGATGTTCCAGCCGATGCGCCCATCGGACAAATGATCCAGGGTGCTGAAGCGCCGGGCATGAGTGAACGGGTGTTCGTAGCTGGTGGTGACGGTGACGCCGAAGGCCAGTTTTTCGGTCAGGGCAACCAGTGCGGGAATGATCGTCAGCGGATCGTTGGCCGGCGCCTCGACGGCCCACTTCAGCGCCATCGCTTCGCTGGCGCCGAACACGTCGTAGAACCCTAGGACGTCGCCGAAGAACATCAGGTCGAGATTGGCTTCATCAGCGGTGCGTGCCAGGTTTGACCAGTATTTCAGGGTGTTGATGCCCAGTCTTTCGTCGGCCGGATGGGTCCACAGGCTGGGCGCGCCGCCGCAGCCGACACTGGCTTGTTCGTAGAGTCCGAATAACAGCGGTTTTGGATCTGACATGGTGCTTCCTGCATGCAAAGTGTGGGCGATGCACTATCGCCCGTGAAGGTAGGCCTTGGCGTAGTGCCGTTCCAGTCGCGCCTGGATCAGCTCCAGGCCAATGGACATCAGCCAGTAGATGACGGCGGCGGTGGTGAGCATTTCGATGTAGCGGTATGACGAGCGTCCGTAGGACTGCGCCAGGAACATCACCTCCCAGACCCCCATGACCGAGACGAGCGAAGAATCCTTGAGCATGGAAATGAATTGGCTGGTGGTCGGTGGAATGATGGTGCGCATCGCCTGGGGCAGGATGATCTGCCAGAACGTCACCGCCGGGCTCATGCCCAGGGCTGCCGCTGCCTGACGTTGGCCCGGCGAGACGCCGATGATGCCGGCGCGAAAGATCTCGCTCAGGTACGCCCCGTAATTGAGCGACAGCGCGATGATTCCGGCACTGATGGCGCCCGGAACCACACCCAACTGCGGCAGGCCGAGGTAGATCAACAGAATCTGGATCAGCAGCGGCGTACCCCGAAAGAACGAGGCGTAGAAACTGGCAATGCCAAAAGCCACCGCGCTTTTCGACAGGCGCGCCAGGGCCGTGGCAAAGCCCAAGGCCAGGGACAACCAGATCGAGCAAAAACACAAGAACAGCGTCAGCGCCGCACCTTGCAAAAAACCGTTGGGTGACAAGTGCAGTCCCACCAGGTTCTGCCACTTGGCGGCAACAATCGCAAACTTCAGGTCGAAGCTCATGAACAGCCCGGCAAACAGGCACAGCATCACGGCCCAGGTCAGCCACAGGCGAACCTGGAATGACAGCCACTGACGCTTGATGGGCGGTGGTTTGACGAGAGAGGGAGGTGTTGGAAATACACTCATTGGCTGATATCTGAACCGATCCATTTTTGGGAGATCTTTGCCAACGTGCCATCGCTTTTAAGCTCGGCCAGCACCTGCGTCAGCTTGGCGTCCCACTGCGGGTCACCTTTCTCGGTGGCCACCACGTTGGGCTCGGCGTAAAGCGCAGCACCGGTGATCTTGAAGCGTGGGTCGTGATCAATACGCTCCTTGGCCGTCACCAGGTTGGTGACCATGGCATCCAGGCGTTTGCCGGTGCCCAGAGCCAAATCCTGGAAGGCCACGGTTTCATTGTCATACGGCACGGCTTGAACGGTATTGAACGGGTAGTCGATAGGCGTGTTGGCACCCTCGATGACCAGGTCCTTGTTCAGATAGGCCTCATAGGTCGATGCGCTGCCAACACCGACTTTTTTCCCCCTGAATTCATAGAATAAGCGCAACGCTTGAAACGAGAGGCAGAGAGCCAGCCACCGGTAGAATCCAGGCTCTCACA